>NZ_VPEK01000012.1:0-96683 GCF_013417145.1 Acinetobacter sp. YH16044 | reverse complement strand
GGATAGTCTTTTTCAGATTCAATCAATAATTGAACCGCTCTTTCTCTGATTTCAGGGGTATATTTTAATTTGGTCATCGGAACATTCTCTCAGAATACTGAGTCTCCGACAAACCCGGTACGGTTCACCCCAAAATGTATCTTTCGTCAATTTTCAGTTTCATTATCGCACTAACATCTATCAATCAGATAAAAATAAAAAATAATGAATTGCCCTGAATTAACTCAGAAATGGCGCTATTAGTTTTTCATTTTTTAAACAGATTCAAAAAAAATAGTTTTTCACTTAATAATCATTCATTTAATTTTCTCATTGTAAAACGCCATTACACCATTTTAGTGCATTATTATCACATTCATGCAAGTCTTTGCTTTATATCGAGTCTTCTACATTTTTTAGTTTTTTTAATCAAAATTTCCCTCTCTCACTCCTCTTTTCGAAATTATTCCGCTCGATATACTGAACTTCTTTTCGTGAACTAGCGCACTAAACTGGAACACCTTATGCAAAATATAGATCTCCTCTTTCTCCTTCTTGGTGCAGTCTTGGTTCTTGCCATGCATGCTGGCTTTGCATTTTTAGAATTAGGTACAGTACGACATAAAAATCAGGTCAATGCGCTGAGTAAAATTTTGACTGACTTTTCTATTTCCGCAATTGCATACTTTTTTGTGGGTTATTACATCTCTTATGGTCAGCACTTTTTTCATATTGGGGACACTTTAGCAGCCGATCATGGCTACAACTTAATGCGTTGTTTCTTCCTGCTGACTTTTGCCGCAGCCATTCCAGCGATTATTTCAGGTGGTATTGCTGAACGTGCAAAAATGCGGACTCAAGCGATTGCCACATTATTATTGGTCGCTTTGGTCTATCCATTCTTTGAAGGCATGGCATGGAATGGTAATTTTGGGCTACAAGCATGGTTAGAACGCACATTTGGCGCAGCATTTCATGATTTTGCAGGTTCGGTCGTGGTACATGCGATGGGCGGTTGGATCGCTTTAGCTGCAGTACTTTTACTTGGCGCACGTCATGGACGCTATAAAAAAGACGGTCGTATCAGCGCTCACCCCCCTTCAAGTATTCCATTCCTTGCCTTAGGTTCTTGGATTTTAATCGTCGGCTGGTTTGGCTTTAACGTGATGAGTGCGCAACGTTTAGATGCCATTTCAGGACTGGTTGCAATTAACTCTCTCATGGCAATGGTGGGCGGCACGCTTGCAGCAAACTTTATGGGTAAAAATGACCCCGGTTTCTTACATAACGGTCCCTTAGCAGGTTTGGTTGCAATCTGTGCAGGCTCAGATGTAGTTCATCCTGTCGGTGCGTTAATTATCGGCGCTATCGCAGGTCTGATCTTTGTCAAACTATTTACATACACTCAAAACAAACTCAAAGTCGATGATGTACTTGGCGTATGGCCACTACATGGTGTATGTGGTGCTTTCGGTGGTATTGCAGTGGGTGTATTTGGACAAAAATGGTTGGGCGGTTTAGGCGGTATTTCAATGATCTCTCAATGTATCGGTACGCTGCTCGCGATCGTGATTGCATTGGCTGGTGGATTCATCATTTATGGTCTACTCAAAGTAACGATGGGCATTCGCCTAGATCAAGAAGAAGAATTCCGTGGTGCAGACTTAAGTATTCACCGTATTTCGGCAAACTCTGAAGAAAACATGTTCTAAACAACACAATCTAAAGCGGAATTTATGCCGCTTTTTTTTACCCTGAACTTCGCTTAAAGCTTGAGTTTAAATCACCTTATTTTAGAAAATCTAAGACCTGATCCAAATGCTGAATTTTATTCGGAATGCTGTGCTGTTGTTCAGCACTTAAAGTATGAAAGCCTTCAAGCAATACAGCAGACATCCCTGCTTGGCTCGCACCGTAAATATCATTGACAGGATGATCACCAATAAATAAACACTCGGTTTCCGTCACGCCCAACTCACGACAACTGTACTGAAATATTTCAACTTTGGGCTTACTGATGCCTGCACTTTCCGAGCTGATGATCTGATCAAAATACGATGCAAAACCTAGTCCATTCAAAATATTCAGGCGTGTGGCATGTCCACCATTCGACACCACCGCCAGTTTATACTGCTGCTGTTTTAGTTGCTGCAGCAAGGTCAATGCTCCCGGCATCGCCACGGCGAACTGACCAAAGTGCTGAAACCAAAATTGTGTGAGCTCATCAAAATCGGGTTGATGTATCCAATCCAGCTCCGTTTGTAGAGCATAAGCGACAGATGCCCCAATACTCGGATGAGTAAGGAGTTCTTTTTTCGGATATCCCCCATTATCTATACGATTAATAATACGTTTAATCTGTACAAGGTCTACCTCCACCAGCGTCGACTGATAAGACTCGGCTAAATACTGCGTATAGGCCTGAACGCTGTGATCTCGATGAGTCAAAGTATTATCTAAATCAAAAAGGACTGCACGTATGCTCATAAATCTTTATTACTGAGTTTTCAAAAACTTTAACACAATGCCCGTTTTGCTTTATGCACCTTCTTCGCTATCGATATCGATACAGTTCACATAGCCGATTAAGTCTGATTTAAGTTTCGTGGTTTCAAATAGCAGCATTCAAACAAAATAATTTCAGCACATCACACGACTTATGCTCTCGAACAGTACCTTTTTATTGCGACAAGCCCTGCTGCTCACGCTCAGTATGGTTGGCCTCCTTTATGTTTTTCCCGTCGGTGGTTCGCTCGACCAAGCTTTTATTCAGCCTTGGGTCGACCTACATGGTGGTTTTCCTCATCGTAATGATTGGGCACTTGCGGTGCTGAACCATCGCTATATCAAGAATATCGTCATAGGTGTGTATGTTCTCTATATCGCAGCATGGATATGCAGTTTTAAATATCCACATCTGAAAGCTCGCAAGTTTGAATTTGGTTATTTTTTCGTGGTTGCTCTACTCAGCACGGCAGTCATTGGGTTGCTCAAATCACAATCTGCGCATGCCTGCCCTTGGAATATGACAGTCGCTACAGCCCATGGCTTTTCTTGGGATTTTTCTGCACGCCAAGGACACTGTTTCCCTGGTGGCCATGCTGCGACTGGTTTTGCCTTAATCACAGGATATTTTGTTTATCGCATACATCGACCTGCCGGTGCTTACTTCTTTTTATCTGCTGGGCTGATTTTAGGCTTTGCTTTTGGCTGGGCGCAAATGATGCGGGGTGCGCATTTTCTGAGTCATAATCTATGGACAGCATGGTTTATTTGGGCCTTTAACACAGTCATTTATACATTTGGCTGTCGTTATCTACCCACAGAAAAAATCAAAACTGCCTATAAACACTTTGAATGGATATAGGCTTTATTCGCAAGGAGTAAATTAAAATAATTAGGAGTTTAAAGGTCTTAGCGGAATCTGAATCGTTACTTTCAACCCACCCAGCGTTTCACTTTTCGCGAAATCTAAACGTGCACCAATATGCGCAGCGGCCTTATCCACGATCGCCAAGCCTAAACCACTTCCAATTTCTTCATGATTATAAATTCGATAAAAGCGTTTACGAATTTGCTCATATAAAGCAGGGTCGATACCAGGCCCGCTATCTTCAACCTGTACAACCGCCTGCCCCGCATGTTCAAAGACGGAGACATTAATCACGCCCTGTGCAGGGGTATATTTGATGGCGTTATCAATCAAATTAAAAATGATTGAATGTACGGTTGGCTCAAGACTATATAAGGCAATGCGCTGTTGTCGCTCCATGCCAAGGTCAATATCTTTTTGCATCGCCAAATGCACCAGTTGCTCCACGCAATTGGTTGCGACTTGCTTCAGATCAAAATGTTGTTTGCGCTCAAGTTCAAAGACCGAGGCGTCTTGTTTTGCCAAACTCAACAATTGACTGACCAAATGCTGAATACGAATTAAACCTTTACTCAAATTTTGTAGAGCGTCATCTTGTGGAAATTTTTGTAGCAAAATCTGCATTTGCAAATTCAGTGCGGTAATTGGGGTCCGTAACTCATGCGCTGCATCCGCAATAAACTGGTGCTGTTCCTGCTGTGACAATGAAATCCGTTCAAACAACTGGTTCATTTCAATAATGGTCGGTGCAATTTCCTCTGGATATGGCATTTGAGAGATTGGAGAAAGTTCAAAGGCATCCCGTTTTGCCAGTTCTTTTTTAAATTTTTCCAGTGGGTTCAAACTGCGTTGAATCAACCATCCCAAAGCGATTAATGCAAAAGGTATAAAAACCAAATAGGGAATAAACATGCTACTAGCCAATTCTGCTGCAAGATGCTGCCGAACCGACTCCTGCTGACTGACCTGAATTTGCCGATCTGCAAGTGGCAAAATATAGGTATGCCACTCATCTTGTTGGGTACTGTGTGTATAAAAACCGGCTTTGGGCTGAGGCGCGACCAATAATTTTAATTGATGAGTTTGATGTGCATTGGACTGATAAGTCCACACATCGACAAATAAATCTTCTTCATGATAACGCTTATGTTGATCAAATTCACTGCGAATGGGCTGCGGATCATGCTCTGCAACACGTTCCGCCAAATTTTGCATTTGCGCATCTAAAATTTCATTAATTTCTTCAAGTGCAATTCGATAAGCTGAAAACACCAAAAGACAGCCCAAAAGCATACTGAAAACAGACACATAAATAATTAGTCTCTTTTTCAGAGAATAAGGCTGCTGCATGGTTGATAATTCCTTTGCCTTAACCGAGTCGATAACCTAAACCACGAATGGTGCGAATAAAATCTTTGTCTAATTTTGTTCTGAGATGATGCACATACACTTCAATAGTATTACTGCTGATATCACTATCAAAATCATAAAGCTTATCTTCTAAATTGGCTTTCGAAAAAATCTTATTCGGATGTGTCACTAATGGAATCAATATGGCCCATTCACGGTTAGATAAATCGACATATTGCCCCTTATAGCGTGCAAGATGCTGCTCAATATCTAAAATCAATTCACCATGTTTTAAAATTTTCTGTGGTGCTTCGACTGAACTCAGCCCTGTGCGTCGAAGGAGCGCATGAATCCGTGCAAGTAATTCATCAAACTCATAAGGCTTAATCAGGTAGTCATCTGCCCCATGGTTTAAACCATCTACACGGTTTTGTAGTTGATCCCGTGCCGAGATGATTAATACTGGCAATTTGGGCTGCATTTGACGAATTTGTTTCAGGACTTGCATACCATCCATCATCGGCAAACCCAGATCCAGCAAGACGATATCAATTCCCCCTTGCATTATGAGCTTTAAGCCATCGATACCATTATTCACCCACTCGACTTCAAACTGTTGATAGTTCAACAAGGTTTTAGTCGATTCGGCAATCATGAAATCATCTTCAATAATAAGTATTTTGTGCATGGCTTAAGTCCTGCGCTGTACTGAAGTACATTGTTGCAACATATTGTTTTTTTCATCAATCACTTGAGTCTGCACATCGAGCAAACTTAATAGCGATGGAAATAGATTATCCTGACTTAATTTTTGGCTTTTTTGTGCCATTAAACAAGTATATTGCGCTGAATTATTTTTTTGCCACGCCGGTGAAAACCACATCAACATCGGTACATGGGTTTGCTGTGACGGTGCAATTGCGTATGGAGAACCGTGTAAATATAAGCCATGCTCACCTGTCGACTCGCCATGATCGGACAAATACCACAGTCCTGTTTGATAGTGGTCAGTCACTTTTAAGGTGTTAATCAATTCACTCAGCACATGGTCGGTATAAATAATACTGTTGTCATAACTATTTATTAATTCTATAGAGCTACATCCCTGTATGGCATTGCTATTACAGGTTGGCTTAAATTTTTGAAACGCTGCGGTACTTCGTTTGAAATAAGCAGGGCCATGACTGCCCATTTGGTGTAATACAATCAAACGGGGAGTTGGATCTGCTTTGGGGATCGAAGCCAAATATACCTTCAAACCATCCACTAAGATTTCATCATGACATTCGCCATCGGCATCACACCACTTTTTCTTCAGCGCTTCAGGAAATTCATATTTTTCAACACGTGTGCATGTGCCCTTACAGCCTGAATTATTATCTAGCCACGTCACCTTATAGCCTGCACGCTGTGCAATATCGAGTAAACCTTCGCGATGACTTGCAAGCTGTTCATCATATTCGGTTCTCGGCATACCCGAGAACATACAAGGAACAGACACAGCGGTTGCGGTGCCACATGAGCTGACTTGGCTAAAATTGATAATATTTTGCTGACTGAGTTCAGGATTGGTATTTTTAGCATAACCATTGAGTGAAAAACTTTCCGCGCGCGCAGTTTCACCAACCACTAAGACCATCAATTTTGGTAAGCTTTTGGCGCTTACGTTTTCAACCATATGTGCATCTTCACCATAGTTCAGCAATGGCAAATTCTGTTTCGGTGCTTTTTTGTGATAATAGGAAAATGTCGAAGCGATACTGTTTTGTGGTGAGAGCATGCCTTTTAAGTCACGATGCTCACGAAAGATCGCAGCATAATCGACAAAATAAACAAACAGCAAAGCACCCAAAAGGATGAGCGATAGCACTATATGTAGACCCTTTTTGGCTACGACCGTGCTTAGGGCTTCTTTATGCAGTGGCAAAAGCCAGATCAATAGCACTGGCAAAATAACCAGTCCAAAGACCCAGATAAAAAATTGTGGCGAGATTAAATCCTGCACTTCCTTTACATCTGTTTGCATCATGTTCTGCACTTGGTCAGATGTAATGGTCACGCCTAAACTATTGACGAAATAGGCACTCAAGCCACCAATGATCAGCAAAACACTCGCCAAAAGTTTTGAATTCCATCGCCATTGCAGGAGTTGCATCAGCACATTATAAAGTGCCACTACCACCAGTACGGTTGCCGCTAAAAATAGTCCGGCCTTCAGCCCCGTATAAGGTGTGAGCTGCTGGATTTGCTGATAAAACGCGAGGTTCAAAACCACCCCAAGCCATAAGGCAAGCACGAGGTTAAATTGACTTAAACTAAGTCTTGGAATTTTTTGCTGTATTTTAGCTATGACCTGAAGCATATTGGCATCAATTATTGATCTTTGATGCCCTAATCTAAAAATTCAAACTTAAAAATCACTTAAAACTGATCAAAACCAAGCAAGAAAAATCAAAAAAGGCGATGTAAAACATCGCCTTTTGAACAACTTAAATCAAGGTCTTAGAATTTAAATTCTAGACCTGTACCTAGAACAGGTTGTTCACTTTCATTCGAACCTTTTTCAAGTGCTAAGTAACCTGCATAACCATAAGCTTTCACTTGTTTGCTAAATGCATAATCCGCACCTGCAATGAATTGCTGAGCTTCGTAATCCTCACCTGCTTTATAAGTCGTGGTATTTTGACTATATTGTGCTTTTACTGTCCAAGCTTTTGCAGAAGGTAGATTGTATTCTGCGCCGACTAACCAACCTTGAGCATCATCAATATTTGCTGCTGCAACATCATTACCTTTAGCAGCCTCAACCTCTGATGTTTGATACAGTGCTTTGAGTGCCAAACCGCCCTCAAGATTTACGCGACCAATCGCACGAATTGTATTTGCAGCAGCAAATACTTTGGTTCCAGTTATTTCAGAATTTGAAACAACTTTATCATTCACGGTATATGTACCACTATTTAGCGTCCCTACGCCACCAAAGTTCGATGGAATGGCTTTGTCATAGGCTAAACCTGCGACAACAACGGGGCTGTCATAGACAACAGACGCCGACCAAGCATCGCCAAGACCACGACCTGCAGTTTTTACTACACCTTTGTCGCTCTTGATTCCTGAAGATTCACCTGTTGCAAGCAATGCATTAACTTTAATTGCACCTTCAGCAATTTTAAATGCTGGTGATTCATAGACAACAACGTTATCTACACGGTTTTCGCCAGTCATGATGCCTGTAACATCAGCACGGTTACCCACGTAGTTGTTGAATGTATCAACCGGACTAGACAATTGTTTTAATGGGGTATCGTGTGCACCAACTTTCAATGTACCAAGTTTCGCATCTTTCAAACCAACGAAGCGGTTACGCTTAGACCAGTCATCGCCTTCGCCGTCTGAGTTAAATGCCCATTCAATTGCATAAACTGCGCTTAAACGGTCTGTCAGTTTTTCATCGCCCTTTAAACCCAAGAAAGAACTGTTTGAACTGATTTCAACGACATCTTTGTCTGAAACACCCGTTTTATTATCTTCAGGTAAATAATCAACAGACGCATCAATTTCACCGTAGAAGGTTGGTGCTGCAAAGGTTGACCCAGCCAAAAGGCTCAATGCGATAGCCGCTGCTAACTTAGTTTTCATCAAAAATTTTCCTTAAATTATTTTGTAACAGATATTACACACGGGAAACATATTACAAAATTATTAAATAATATTTGCATTGCTCTTTTAGTGCTTTAGCTGATAAAAAACAACCAAAATCATGATTTAGAAGTGATTTTGGTCATTTTTTGATGCTTTTCCCCAAAATAGAATCGGGACTAAGCTCAATGCAGCCAAACCTGTGATCCAAAATAAATAAGTGCTATAACCCAACTGATCGGCCACTATGCCACTGATGCTATACAGCCCCCCACTCACCGTCGCCATAATGGCAACCTGAAATGTAAAGTCCGTTGCTGCAAATGCTTTACGACTATATTGCATCACCAAAGTCAGCATGATCACGAGCAGCATGGCTGAAATCATGTCTTCGGCAGCATTGATCCCATAGATCAGCCATTCATGAACCTGCCGTTTAGCCTCGAACTGTAAAGCCAGCCATGCATAGGCCAATAAACTGAATATTTTCAATACCGAATAGAAAACCAAGGCCTGCGCCCGAGAAATATACTTCAAGCTTAGACCTGCAAGCCCCGCCCCAATTAAAGCAGCCACCGCACCTAACATGGTGACATACAGACCGATTTGACTAAAACTCAATCCTAAATCGACCATCAGCGGCTTAAGTAAGGGTCCTGCCAGACCATCTGCAAGCTTAAAACTCAATAAGATCATGAGCCACAGTGTGAGGGTTTTAGTTTGAGAAAAATAAGTCAAATACTGGGGAATAGCGTAGAACAAGGCTGAAGTATGCTTATGGTTGTTATCATTCTCTTGAGAGGAAATTATGTTGAGCTGTGGCTTTAAAGGTTCTCGATAGAGAAAAATAGGAATCGTATTGATGAATACCAATGCCGCTAAAAACAGAAATGTGGCTTGCCAATCCAACCAATCCAAGGCCCAAAGCACAGCACCACCACCGACGATAAAACCGAGTCTTGAACCAATCACCTGAAAGGTATTGCCCCAGTGCTGTTGGTCAGTTTTTAAAATATTGACAGCCAAGCCATCGGTTGCGACATCTTGAGTCGCACCGACCAAATTCATACTGAGTAAAGCCACAAAAAACAGCAGCAGATACATCGGTTCATTCAAGCTTTGGATCGGCAAAAAAGACAGGAAGACCAAGACCACCACGGACAACAACTGCATTGGAATAATCCAACTCCGATAGTGCCCTTTGGACCTTGAACCATGTCGATCAATCCACGGTGCCCAAAAAACTTTGATCGACCATGGCAGCATGAGTAATCCAAAGCCACCAATATGTGCCAAAGATACACCTTGCGCTCTTAAAATCACTGGTAAAACATGCGTCATAAAACCGACAGGTAACCCTTGCGCCCAATATAAGGAAAACAGTAAAAGATAGAGCTGACGAAGCTGGATCATAAGTTCCTAAATGTTGAATGCGCTGAAGTTACATTTAGAGTAGTCAAAATACGGCTATTTTGCCAATGATCTAAAAAAATCATCGACCTAAGATAAAGGTCAATGCTGATGCCGTATTTTTAAAGTACATCACGTCGAAAATGGATTTCACTTATATAAGAATATGCAATGAATCAAAAGACTCAATTATTTCCAGTTTTGCCCGATCAAGTTCCATCACGAGGCTCCATCCTGAGCCGCGCTATTTTTAAAAAACTTTTTTTGGCACAAGGTTGGAAATTTGACGGCGAATTTCCCAACCTTGCCAAAGCTGTGGCGATCATTTCTCCGCATACTTCTAATATAGATGCATGGCATGGTTTTCTCGCCTTGCTTGGAATCGGGATAAAAATAACCATTTTGGTAAAAACACCCTTTTTGATACCCCCTTAAAACCACTTTTGGATTGGGTCGGCGTGATCCCTGTGCAGCGTGAAAATCCACATGGACTGACGCGTGAAATTACTGAGATTGTCCAAGCGACAGATCAAATTTGGATTGGAATGGCACCTGAGGGAACACGAAAAAAAGCCGATAAAATCCGCAGTGGTTTTTACTATATTGCCTATGAAGCACAGATACCTATTGTGATGTTTAGCTTTGATTATGCAAAGAAAACCATTCATTGCTTGGGTGTTTTTGAACCTAGTGGAGATTTTGAAACTGATCTTGAAAAAATTTTGAAGATTTATGATGGCAAATTTTCCCCGAAAAATCCCGAATGGTTGGCCTTGCCGTTACAAAAGCACTGGAAAAAGCCCTAGTCAAATGGCTATTTTTTTGATGTGATGTACACTTTGTATATGTAACCATCAGATTTCACCCATGAAACTTTTGCATTACCTGATTCCTAGCCTCTTCGTATTAGCACTCGCTGGCTGTGATTCCGCAACCAAAACGCCTGCAACCACGACACCTACACCTGCCAAAGCACGTGAACCGGTGATCGCGATTGCGCTCGGTGGCGGCGGTGCCAAAGGTTTTGCTCATATTGGTGTGCTTAAAGTGCTCGAATCGCACGGTATTAAACCTAAAATTGTGACTGGGACCAGTGCGGGTAGTTTTGTCGGTAGCTTGTACGCCAGCGGTAAAACACCTTATCAAATGCAGCAATTGGCCCTGAACTTTAAAGAGTCCGATATTCGTGACTTAACCTTAAATAGCCAAGGCATTATTCAAGGGCAAAAACTGCAAGACTTTGTTAATAAAAACGTCGGCAATAAATCGATTGAACAATTTCCAAAACGCTTTGCTGCTGTAGCCACCCGTTTGGATAATGGCAGTAAAACTGAATTTAATCGTGGTAATGCAGGCCAAGCGGTACGTGCATCGTGCAGTATTCCGAATGTATTTGTACCTGCGACCATTGCAGGGGTGAAATATGTCGATGGTGGCTTAGTCAGCCCGATTCCGGTGAAAACCGCACGTGATATGGGTGCAGATATTGTGATTGCAGTTGATATTTCTGCGCGTCCTGACGGTAGCAAAGCCGTAAGCATGTTTGGTTTACTCGATCAAACCATTAACATCATGGGACAACAAAGTATTAATGAAGAACTGAAAAATGCCAATTTCGTGATTCAACCTAAAGTAGGACATATTGGTACACTCGATTTAAAGTCGAGCAATGCAACGATTTTAGAAGGTGAAAAAGCCGCACAGCTCAAAGTGAATAGCATTATTAAGGCGATCGATAACTTTAAACAGTCTCCTGCGGCCTTTAAACCAGCACCAAAAGCGAAAATATAATTCAACGATTTTTTTTATATTCATTGAGTTATACATCTGCTACATTGATATAGATACTGGTTCATCTATATCAATTCACCCTTATATAAGAGTAGATGTATGGAATTTATTTTAGAACCTTGGCACTGGTTTGTATTGGGCGTCGCTTTGATGCTTTTTGAACTGATTTTGCCGTCTTTTGCTGCGCTCTGGTTTGGCGTTTCCGCAATTTTGGTTGGGATCTTATATTGGATCTTTCCATCCATGGACTTTAATGTCCAAATTGTGGTTTGGATTATTTTTGCCGTGCTCTGCACATTTTTGTGGTTCAAATTTATTAAGCCTTTATCCATTGATAAAACCAAAGCAGGTCTGTCACGTGAAGCGACGATTGGCCAAGTGGGTATGGTGATTCAAACCCAGCTCAATCATGGCAGCGTAAAAGTTCGCTTCCCAATGCCTGTTTTAGGTTCAGACGAATGGCATTGCCGTACCCAAGATGCACTTCAAGTCGGTGATCGCGTTCGCGTGACCGATATTTTAGGCAATGATTTAGTCGTCCAACTGCACAGCAGCAACCACCCCGCTGACAATCCATAAATAAGTGAGAAATGACATGTCTGGTGTTTCTATTGTTTTTTTAGCGCTCTTAGTTTTTGTAGCCGTCACCATTTTTAAAGGTGTTCGTATTGTTCCCCAAGGTTATAAATGGATTGTTCAGCGTTTAGGTAAATACCATACCACGCTCAATCCGGGACTGAACTTTGTGATTCCGTATGTCGATGAAGTGGCTTATAAAGTCACAACCAAAGATATCGTGTTAGATATCCCCTCTCAGGAAGTGATCACACGTGACAACGCGGTACTGCTGATGAATGCTGTGGCTTATATCAATTTAACCACACCTGAAAAAGCAGTTTACGGTATTGAAAACTACACATGGGCGATTCAAAACTTAGTTCAAACCTCTTTACGTTCAATTGTCGGTGAAATGGACCTCGATGATGCACTGTCATCGCGTGATCATATTAAGGCTAAACTTAAAGCTGCTATTTCTGACGATATCTCTGACTGGGGAATTACGCTTAAAACTGTAGAAATTCAAGATATTAAACCTTCTCATACCATGCAAGCTGCGATGGAAGAGCAAGCGGCCGCTGAACGTCAACGTCGTGCGACAGTGACCAAGGCAGACGGTGAAAAACAAGCGGCTATTTTGGAAGCAGATGGTCGTTTAGAAGCCTCTCGTCGTGATGCAGAAGCTCAAGTTGTACTGGCAGAATCTTCACAGCGTGCAATTGAAATGGTGAGTTCAGCCGTCGGCGATAAAGAAATTCCAGTTGCTTACTTACTGGGTGAACAATACGTTAAAGCCATGCAAGATATGGCTAAATCTAATAATGCCAAAACTGTGGTATTACCTGCGGATGTACTCAACACCATTCGTGGTGTGATGGGACGTAATAACTAAATCTTCACATTAATAAAAATGGGTCGTGACATACGGCCCATTTTTATGCCCAAAACAAAAAAGAAGGCAAAGTTTGTGAATTTATGTTTAAATTTCACGTTATTTTTTTGACGTTTTAGGACTTATCGTTCGATTTCACCTACTTGGCTTAGGCAAATCCCATTGAGTCCCCTGATTAAACGCAATTGTCCAACGCCAAAGCGGATACCGTATGAGCTCCCTGAATCCCACCCTAATTACCTTTCTCTTTTATATTGTCGCCATGGTCGTGATCGGTTTACTTGCATACCGTGCGACCAGTAACTTTTCTGACTACATTTTAGGTGGCCGCCGATTAGGGAGCTTTGTCACTGCCCTTTCTGCAGGTGCATCGGATATGAGTGGTTGGTTGCTCATGGGTCTTCCGGGGGCGATTTACCTTTCAGGTTTATCTGAAATGTGGATTGCAATTGGTCTGATCATCGGTGCTTGGCTCAACTGGCTACTTGTGGCAGGTCGTCTCCGTGTACATACCGAAGTTCAAAATAATGCCTTGACCCTACCTGACTATTTCTCAAATCGTTTTAACGATCAAAAGAAAATCTTACGTATCGTGTCTGCTGTGATTATTTTGATTTTCTTCGCAATTTACTGTGCTTCAGGCATGGTTGCAGGCGCTCGATTATTTGAAAGTATGTTTGGTATGTCGTATAGCACTGCGCTTTGGATCAGTGCAATTGCAACGGTGAGCTATGTGTTTATTGGTGGCTTCCTTGCTGTCAGTTGGACCGATACCATTCAAGCGGGCTTTATGATTTTTGCCTTGCTGCTGACACCTATCGTGGTCATGTTGTCGTTTTCTGATTTAAGCCAGTTCACTCTGGCACTGGAAGCAGCACGCCCTCAAGCCATGGATGTATTTGCTGACTTAAGTTTTGTCGCAATCATGTCTTTATTAGCATGGGGCTTAGGCTATTTTGGTCAACCGCATATCTTAGTCCGCTTCATGGCAGCAGATTCTGTTAAATCGATTCCCAATGCACGTCGTATTGGTATGACATGGATGACGCTCTGCCTCGGTGGCGCAGTTGCAGCAGGCTTCTTCGGTATTGCTTATTTCCAACAGCATCCAGAACTGGCAGGTGTCGTTACAGCAAACCCTGAAACGGTCTTTATGGAATTGACTAAAATTCTATTTAACCCATGGGTTGCAGGTATCGTATTGGCTGCGATTTTAGCTGCGATCATGAGTACCTTAAGCTGTCAGCTTTTAGTCTGTTCAAGTACCTTAACTGAAGACTTTTATAAATCATTCTTACGTAAAAATGCTTCACAAAAAGAATTGGTTTGGGTCGGCCGTATCATGGTGTTAATGATTGCGTTGCTAGCGATCTATATGGCGGCTAATCCTGACTCTAAAGTCCTTGGTCTCGTCGCATATGCATGGGCAGGCTTTGGTGCTGCATTTGGCCCACTGATTATCATGTCATTGTTCTGGAAACGCATGACACTCAATGGTGCTTTAGCCGGTATGGTGGTTGGTGCAATCATGGTCATTCTATGGAAAAATCTCTGGGGCGATACAGGCGTTTATGAAATTATTCCGGGCTTCATCTGCTCACTACTTGCAATCATCATTGTAAGCTTAATGAGCAAAGCACCATCTGCTGAAGTCACTGAAAAGTTTGAAGAAGCAGATCGTATCTATAAAGAAAGTATTTAAGACCAATAGCACTTAAATTTAAGCTCTAAGTTTTAATATCTGCAAAAAAGGACGCCTAGCGTCCTTTTTTGTTTTTTATCATGTCATCCATTTTGATATTACTTAGATGTTTATTCACATCTGTCCCAAATGTACAAAATATAAAAATGCCCACAACACGTTAAATGTGTGGGCTAATGTCTTTACTACGTCATATTAACTTTGACGATTTAATAAAAACTGCGTGATCTTGTGTAATTCTGCCGCATCTTCTGCAAAATAATCCAAAGCTTGAAGCGCTTGTGCATGTAATTCTTCTGCATAAGCTTGGGCTTGATCAAGACCCATTAGCGCAGGATATGTCGATTTATCCACTTGTTGATCTTTACCCGCTGTTTTACCCAATGCTTCAGTGTCAGCAATAATATCTAAAATATCATCTTGCACCTGAAAGGCTAAACCAATCGCAAGACCAAATTCGCGGAGTTTAGGAATAGCTTGGTCTGTACCATTAAATATCGTCACTGCCGCCATCATGATTGCAGCAGAAATTAAAGCACCAGTTTTATTTCGATGAATGTTTTCTAGTTCATCCTGACTGACATGCTTGCCTTCCGCTTGTAAGTCTAGGACTTGTCCATTGACCATTTTTGAAGTTGCAGTCGCTAAAATTTGCATTTGCTTCAAGATGATCGGCGCTTCAACGGCTGGGCCTTGATCAAAGAGACGGCTGCCTAAAACTTCAAATGCCATCGATTGTAAAATATCGCCAGCAAGTAAGGCCGTATCTTCACCAAAAGCCACATGACAGGTTGGTTGACCGCGACGAAGTAAATCATTGTCCATACACGGCAAATCATCGTGTGCCAATGAATAACAATGAATAAATTCAATCGCCACAGCAGCACGGCGTACGGCTGCAAAATTGGTATTGGGTTTTAACGCTGCTGTTGCATAACAAAGTGCCGGTCGAACGCGTTTTCCACCCAACATCACAGCATGATACACCGCCCCTTTTAAGGGTTCTGGAATTGAAAATGCATCAAGCGCTGTCAGTAAATCCTGCTGAATACGCTGCTGCGCTTCTGTCAGGGCATGTGTGGAAACGTCTGTTAAAGAAGACACATTCACCTCAAATACTTTAAATATTTAACTGCTTCGTTCATTAGCAAATCGACTGCTAATGTTTTCTGTCATTTTGACCTGTTGCATCATACTGCTTTCTCAGATCTTTCTCTATGTTACGGCCTAAATCTATGTGTTTTTCCCACAGTCTGATGGTTTTTTAAATGTCGTTTCCTCAAATAGCGCCACATTTTGTCCATCATTAAAACAGGTACAATTTTTCGAGCCTTTCTTGGCTTGATACAAAGCCTGATCGGCACGTGCTAATGTTTCAAAAAATGACTCTGTTCCATCCCACAAGGCCACTCCGCATGAGATACTCAGTTGTAGAGCCTTATCCGCATAATTCATCGAAGAAGCATAGATTTGCTCACAACATTGTTGTGCAATCGAACATGCAGTCGATATAGCCGTGCGTGGCAAAATCATTGCAAACTCTTCCCCACCCATGCGATATATTTGTGCATCTGCGTGTTGACTAATTTGCATCCTTAAAAGCTGCGCACTTTTTCTTAAAACTTCATCGCCAAATGCATGACCGTAGATATCATTGATTTGCTTAAAATTGTCTAAGTCGAGCATCATCAAACAAATTTCATTGGCTTGTTCGACCGCGAAGCTTTTTTGCCACTGAGAAAGGTCTAAATCAAATCCACGTCGATTTTTTATCCCTGTCAGATAATCAAAATAAACTTGTTGTTCGAGTTGTTGGTTATGTTTCAACAGCGATAATTCGAATTGCTTTAAATTTGTAATGTCCGCACAGCACAACAACACATGTTCCAAATCGCCACTTTGTTGAAACTTTGGTTTGAGCGTAAACCAATAATGCCGTTCATTTTCACTATACATAAAGGGTTCAATGCTATCGTTCTCTAAACAGCGTAAATCAAACTCAGAACTTGTGGCTTTGGTTTTTTGCTGCATCACGGACACATGATTTAATACGATCTCTTGTAAGTCTGACTGAAATCGATGTTTAAATATTTGATTGGCGCATATCAGCTCAGCTGTCGCAGAAAATAACGCAGCAGGCATTGGCAACGCTTCTAATACAGCCAATTGTTCAGTAGGTAGGTCCGATTTTATTAAGTCTTTTTTAAGCATGGTTTCGCTACTTTTTTCAGGGTAAAGCTACGCAAAATGCTAACAAAATTAATCTGACATAAATCACAGAAACTTTCTAATATTAAATGCAGTTCATATTATATAAAACTATATACCAATTCATGATTTGCTTATTCATATAAAAGATAAAGGCAAAAAAAAGCCCCTGCAAAGCAGAGGCTGATTTCAAATGAGATGTTAAATGCTTAATCCAAACTATCCGCAGGAATACGCACCCAGCCTTCCATTAAGACACGCGCACTTCGGCTCATCACGGCTTTTTTAACGACCCACTGACCATTTTCATAAATTGCTTGCGCACCTACACGTAGCGTCCCAGACGGATGTCCGAAACGCACAGCTTCTCGCTCCCCACCACCCGCGGCTAAGTTCACAAGCGTTCCCGGTATCGCCGCAGCTGTACCAATGGCAACTGCCGCTGTGCCCATCATGGCATGATGCAGTTTCCCCATCGACAAGGCACGAACCAATAAGTCCGTATCTTGTTCTGAAATTTGTTTAGAACTCGAAGATGTATAGGCTTTCGGTTTTGAAACAAATGCAATCTTTGGGGTATGTTGACGCTGTTCTGCTTCAGCAATATCTGAAATCAAACCCATTTGCTGCGCACCATAAGCACGGATTTTTTCAAAACGGGCCAATGCCTTGGCATCACCATTGATCGCATCTTGCAGTTCAGTGCCGACATAACCAATATCTTCTGCATTTAAGAAGATCGTTGGAATACCTGCATTAATAAATGTTGCTGGGAAACTGCCTTCATCGGGTACGGTTAAAGTATCGACCAAATTCCCTGTAGGGAACATAGCGCCGCCATCTTCACCATCATCTGCGGGGTCTAAAAATTCAATTTGAACTTCGGCTGCTGGGAAGGTCACACCATCTAGTTCAAAATCACCAGTTTCTTGTACTGCACCATCAGTAATAGGTACATGCGCAATAATGGTCTTTTGAATATTGGCTTGCCAAATACGAACCGTACACAAACCATTCTCAGGAATACGTGATGCCTCAACCAAACCATTTGAAATGGCAAATGCACCAACCGCTGCCGTTAAGTTTCCGCAGTTACCACTCCAGTCGACAAATGCTTTATCAATCGACACTTGTCCAAATAGATAATCTACATCATGCTCAGGCTGTGAACTTTTTGCCAAAATCACGGTTTTACTGGTACTTGAAGTCGCTCCCCCCATCCCATCAATTTGTTTGCCATAAGGATCTGGACTGCCAATCACACGCAATAAAAGTTGGTCGCGAACTTTTCCAGCTTGTTGTGCTGCAAGCGGTAAATCATCTAGCTTGAAAAATACACCTTTACTTGTACCACCACGCATATAAGTCGCTGCAATCTTAATTTGGGGAGCAAAACTCATTTTTATTGAATCCTTAATCTTTATCATTGTGTTTTGGCAGAGCGTTCTTTTCTGCGCTTTTGCATCATACAATGTTTAATTGAAGTTTTAACAATCACATGACTTAAGTATAAAAAAACAACATTCGATACCTTTTCCATATAAAGGCAAGCATCAGAATTTCAATTAAAATAAAATTAATCTATTGATTCATAAATTTTTAACTCAGCATTTAAAACAAAAAATAGGTTATCAAACCTATAAATATTTTTCATAAATTTTGAGCTACTAGGCTATTCATTCTCTATACATTACAATTACCAAAATTAAACCATTCTCGGGAAGAGTAACTTGACTACCAATTCCTCCGAACTCAAGCGTGGCTTAAAGAATCGTCATATTCAATTGATTGCCATGGGTGGTGCAATTGGTACAGGCTTATTCTTGGGCTCAGCGCATGTGATTCAATCTGCTGGACCATCCATTATTCTAGGCTACGCCATTGGCGGTTTGATCGCCTTTCTAATTATGCGTCAGTTGGGTGAAATGATCGTCCATGAACCTGTAGCGGGTTCATTTAGCCATTTTGCATATAAATATTGGGGGAAATTTCCAGGTTTCTTAACAGGTTGGAACTACTGGATTCTCTATATTTTAGTGGCAATGACAGAACTCACCGCTGTTGCGAAATACATCAATTACTGGTGGCCTCATATTCCAGCATGGGCATCTGTACTGTTCTTCTTCGTGATCATTACTTTAGTAAACTTAGGTAATGTGAAGTTTTATGGTGAATCTGAGTTTTGGCTGTCGATTATTAAAGTCACTGCAGTTATTTCGATGATCGTATTTGGTTTGTATTTGCTACTGACTGCAGATGCCAACTCAACAGCATCATTTACCAACTTATGGAGTCAAGGCGGCTTCTTCCCAAATGGTTTTGAAGGCTTATTCTTCATGCTGGCTTTCTTGATGTTCGCCTTCGGTGGTATTGAACTGATTGGTATGGCGGCAGCGGAAGCTGAAAATCCAAAAGAAACTATTCCTAAAGCGATTAACCAAGTTGTTTTTCGTATTTTGATTTTCTACGTGGGTTCTTTGACTATTCTATTGTCACTTGTGCCATGGAATCAGCTTGAACTAGGTGGTTTAGACAAAAGTCCATTTGTGATGATCTTTAGCCAACTAGGAATTGATTGGGCTGCACATTTACTGAACTTCATTATCTTAACTGCAGCACTGTCTGTTTATAACAGCGGTATGTATGCCAATAGCCGTATGCTTTACAGCTTGGCGAAGCAAGGTAATGCACCAAAAGTTTTCGCTAAAACCAACAAAAGTGGCGTGCCAATTCCAGCGGTATTACTTTCTGCAGTCCTGATTTTCGGTTGCGTACTCTTAAACTACTTCGTACCTGAAGATGCGCTTGGTCACTTAATGTATGTGGTGGTTGGTGCACTTGTCCTTAACTGGGCGATGATTACCATGACTCACTTACAGTTCCGTCGTGCAAAACGTATTTTGAATTTTACAACGTCTTATCCTGCACTTTGGGCACCAGTCAGCAACTACATCGTTCTGATCTTTATTGCTTTAGTTCTCTTTATTATGTGGACTCAGGGCTTTATGGAATCTGTTCTAATGATCCCTGTTTGGATTACAGTCATGTTATTAATGTTTAACTATCTTAATCCTAAAGATTTGAGCGACATTGACCCCAATGAAGTTCATAAAGACTAAGTAATTTAAAAAGTTATTGTTTCGGCAATAACTTTTTTTTTAGCTAAAATAGGAGTACATTAGCCTCCGTCTTGCGCTCTTAGCTTAACTGGATAGAGCAGTTGCCTCCTAAGCGACCGACGTGGGTTCGAGTCCCGCAGAGCGCACAATTTCTGAGATATCCCTCCTCCCTGTATTTGTAATCCCCCATATACCAATAAATATAAAGAAAGAACCTTTCACACTAAAAACCCATCAATTACAGTTTTTAACTTAGTTATTGTTTTTACAAAGATTACTGTTCAAAGACTATTTTTAAGAACAGTTAAATAGCGCTTTAAAATGTGCTAACCACCTACCTCTCAATGCAAAAAACGACACATAGTATGGTCCATAAGGCCAAAAAATCAATTTATGACTGCTCATATCAAAATTTTTTCAATTTTTTTCTAGGTTTAGAAAATAATGCGCTAAATGAAAATATTAAATAATAATCAAAATGTTATATATACTAATTAGTACTTTTACTCTAAAAATAGCAACTTTTAGCCATATTTTTCAATCTAGAGCATTTACTCTTATTTTAATTGTGCTATTTTTGTCACATGGAGTAACAATTAAGCCTAAGAGTATTAAGAAGTTTTCCATAACGAATATATGCAGTAACCATAAAAATCAAATTCGTATCTCAAGGAATGACGAAGAATGAAATTAAAAACTTTAGCTACAGCCATGATTCTTGCTTCAGTTCCAATGACAGGTGCTTTTGCAGCAGCACTAGATCGTTCAGGACAATCTATTTCTGCATTTCTACAACCAGGGAACTATTTTGAAGCTGGCATTTCGGTTTTAGACCCTAATGTTTCTGGGAAGATGAACAGTACTGCTCCTGCTAGCAACCCAACATTAGGAGCTCTTGCCAATACTTCACTAGATGACATGGCAGGTGATTACTATTTTCCACAAGCAGCATTAAAATTACAGCTAACTGATAATTTTTCTTTTGGTTTACTATATGATCAACCATTTGGCGCAGAAGCTAAATATAGCGATACAGATCAAACACTACCAGTTGCAGGCACCCCTGGTGCATTCCAGCTAATGGGCGAAACAACTGAAGTCGACGTTCACACCCAAAATATTTCGATGATATTTGGTTTTCAACCGACTGAAAATTTCAACATTTATGGCGGTGGTGTATATCAAACAGTAAAAGGCGATGTTCAACTACGTGGTATTGCATATGGAGCAAACCAAGCTCTCGGTTTATATAATGCAAATATGAAAGAAGATAGTGCCGTTGGTTGGTTAGCAGGATTAGCTTACCAAATCCCAGAAATTGCTTTAAAAGCATCTATTACTTACCGTTCTGAAATTGATCACGAAGCTGCAACCACAGAAACTGGAAACAGTGCTCTACTTGGCGGTGCTTTTTCAACACGTGCTGACACCAAGATCACTACACCTCAGTCTGTTAACCTAGATTTTCAAACTGGTATCATGGCCGACACTGTCGCATTTGCGAATGTCCGTTGGGTAGATTGGTCAAATTTCGCAATTCGTCCAACTGCTTTTGGTGCAGCATCTGAAACACTAGGTGCCATTGGTCGTGGCCCAGTGGGTGGGTTTGATCTTGTTGCTTATACTGATGATCAAATCAATGCTACAGTCGGTGTAGGTCGTAAATTTAGTGAACAATGGGCTGGTAACGTCTCTGTAGGCTGGGATTCAGGCGCAGGTAACCCTGTATCAACACTTGGTCCTACTGAAGGCTACTGGAACGTAGGCTTAGGTTTACAATTCAGCCCAGCGCCTAACTACTTTATCGCAGGTGGTGTTAAATACTTCATGTTAGGTGATGCTGAAGCACAACCTGCATCAATGTTTGGTACAAATGAATCAGTAGCATCATTTGAAGATAACGATGCTTGGGCATACGGTTTAAAAATCGGTTACCGCTTCTAATTTAAATATGATTCGGGCCATAGTTCGCTATGGCCCTAACTTTTTATTCTTTCCCTATCTTGTTTGATCAAACAATAAACATTTAAATTTACTAAAACATTTATCAAAAACTAAGCTTTTTACTCTAATTTTTCATTTAAAAATCATAAAGATAATTATCAATCACTAGAATAAATACTCTAGTCATGCTCATTTTTTAACTTCCCTAGTTCAATTTTAGAGTAGCAACTCTTATTTACTGTTTTTCTATTTATGTTACTTTCCACACATTGAAATAACATCAAAAGTTACAAACAGGGAAAAGTATGCGCTTAAATCACCTTAGCTACGCAATTTTACTTACCGCTTTACCAACAGCATCATTATTTGCAGCGGGTCTAGATCGTTCAGGTCAGTCTATTTCAGCATTCTTACAACCTGGTAACTATGCAGAAGCAGGTATCACTGTTCTAGATGCAGAAGTAAAGTCAAATGAACTTAATGTCGATGACATGGCGAAGTCATATTACTTCCCTTCCGCTGCTGTCAAAGTACAAGCGACTGACAAAATTTCACTAGGTTTAATTTACGACCAACCATACGGTGCAGAAGCTGAATATGATGCTGCATCGCAAGTATTTGGTAATGGTGCTCAAGGTACATCTGTAGATGTTAAAACTGAAAGCTTAACTGCCCTAATTGGTTACCAACCAAACGAAAATTGGAACTTTTATGCAGGTCCAGTTTGGCAAACTGTAGAAGCCAATATCAAACTACGTGGTGCTGCTTATGGTGGTAATGCCAAACTTGGTACTTATAACATCGAAATGGAACGTGAAGAAGCTTATGGCTGGTTAGCAGGTGTTGCTTATTCGATTCCTGAAATTGCATTAAAAGCGGCTATTACCTACCGCTCTGAAATTGAACATAATACAAAATCCAATGAAACTACGCTTCTACCGTATCCATCTTTAAGTGCGCTGACATCATCTGTTGATGCAACAACACCTCAATCAGTTAACTTAGATTTCCAAACAGGTATTGCTAAAGATACGCTAGCATTTGCCAATGTTCGTTGGGTACATTGGAGCCAGTTTGCGGTTAAACCAACTTTACTTGGTAACGTAAGTTCAATTCCAGCACCTCATGTCCGTCAAAATCTTATTGATTACTCAGACGACCAATGGTCAGCTAATGTTGGTGTAGGCCATAAATTTAACAGCAAATGGTCTGGTTCTGCATCTGTAGGTTACGATTCGGGTGCTGGCAACCCTATTACGACTTTAGGCCCTGTTGAAGGGAATTGGAATGTTGGTCTAGGTGGTCAATATAGTCCTGCTGAAAACTATTTCATCCAAGCAGGTGTTAAATACTTCTGGTTAGGTGATGCTACTGCTCAAACTGGTGGTAATCCAGTAGGTGAATTTGAAGATAACCATGCGCTTGGCTATGGTTTGAAAATAGGCTATCGCTTCTAAGTTGTTAGAACAGCTTTGCATTAAACAAGAAAGGGCGCATAAGCGCCCTTTTCTATAACCAGCTATACAGAATTAAGCTGGAATATCACGAACTGAAGCATTACGAATCGCTTCTTTTAATGCAGCATAGCCATGAATTGGTGGGAATTGTGGAAATTCTGCAATCACATTGTCAGGCGCATCAAATAAGAAACCCGCATCTGCTTCACCAAGCATCGTCGTATCGTTATAAGAATCACCTGCTGCAATCACCCGGAAGTTTAACCCATGCAATGCTTGAACGGCTTTACGCTTTTGATCAGGTTGACGAAGCTTATAAGCTGAGATCATACCATTTTCATCAGTTTCTAATTTGTGGCAGAAAATCGTTGGCCAACCAAGTTGCTGCATTAATGGATGTGCAAACTCATAGAAAGTATCTGAAAGAATAATCAATTGAAAATGAGTACGCACCCACTCTACAAACTCTTTTGCACCTTCAAATGGCCCCATATCTGCGATTACGTCTTGAATATCGTTTAAACCCAAACCGTGTTGTTTTAGGATATTTAAACGCTGAGTCATCAACACATCGTAATCTGGAATGTCACGAGTCGTTGCTTCAAGTTCTTTAATGCCTGTTTTTTTCGCAAAATTAATCCAAATTTCAGGTACTAAAACCCCTTCTAGATCTAAACAAACGACTTCCATGCACTCTACCCTCTGTTATGTGAAAAAAATTTTTTCAATATCATAGCGGAAGAATAAAAAAATGCATTGTTCTTTTTTAAATCTATTTTTTTCATAAGTATCTATTTTTTAGTGATAAGTGTGTTTTAGCATTTCCATTAAAATAGTTCTGAAATAAATTAATATAGGTTTTAACGTTCCAAGCCTATAGCCAGGACATTCATGACTACCATCCCTACTATTGACCTTGTCGATGCACTTGCATCTGAATATGCAGATAAATCACCTTCTGAGATTATGAAACTTGCGCTTAGCCAGCAAGGTGAAGTTGCGATTTCCTTTTCTGGTGCAGAAGATGTTGTACTGATTGATCTTGCATCGAACTTAGGGATTCCTTTTCGTGTATTTAGTTTAGATACCGGTCGCTTACACCCTGAAACTTACCAATTTTTAGATACTGTCCGTAAACATTATAAAATTGATATTGAAATCTGTTTCCCAGAAAGTGATGCCGTACAAAAACTGGTAACAGAAAAGGGCTTTTTTAGCTTCTATCAAGATGAACATAAAGAATGCTGTGGTATCCGTAAAGTACAACCTTTGCGTAAAAAACTAGCCACTTTAGATGGCTGGATCACTGGTCAACGTAAAGACCAAAGCCCAGGCACACGTAATGAAATTCCTGTGGTACAAGCAGACCCCGGTTTTTCAGGTCCGGGCAAGCAATTGATTAAATATAATCCTTTGGCAAACTGGTCTAGCGCTGATGTCTGGAACTATATCCGTCTAATGGAAATTCCATATAATCCACTACACGAACGTGGCTTTATCTCGATTGGCTGTGAACCATGTACTCGACCTGTTTTACCGAATCAACACGAACGAGAAGGTCGCTGGTGGTGGGAAGATGCAACCCATAAAGAATGCGGCTTACACGCAGGCAACATGAAAAAATAAAGATCACAAAACCACTGCATAGCAGTGGTTTTTTTCAACGCATCGATACACATAATTCCGTATCATTTCAACGTAAAAACGCTATACTGCAAAAGACAATTTAATAATTCTAACAATGCTACTCATACATGAGCAGCTGTAGAAATTGCAGTGAGGCAATCAACGCTATGCGTCCATTACATCCTATTGATTTCATATTCTTAAATTTAGAGAAACGGCAACAACCGATGCACGTAGGTGGTCTATTTTTATTTCAGATCCCTGACAATGCACCAGATACTTTTATTCAAGATTTAGTCGCAGATATTCGTAATTCAAAATCCATTCCTATTCCTCCTTTTAACAATAAACTCAACGGCTTCTTTTGGGATGAAGACGAAGAGTTTGATTTAGATCATCACTTCCGCCATATCGCACTGCCGCATCCCGGTCGTATTCGTGAACTTTTGACTTATATTTCTCAAGAACACAGTGCGCTGATTGACCGTGCGAAACCGCTTTGGACTTGCCATATTATTGAAGGCATTGAAGGCAATCGTTTTGCTATGTACTTCAAAATCCACCACGCGATGGTCGATGGCATTGCAGGTATGCGTTTAGTTGAAAAATCACTTTCGCATGACCCAGATGCTAAAAGAATTGTGCCACCATGGTGTGTAGAAGGCCCTCGTGCAAAACGCCTGAAACAGCCTAAATCCAGTCGTATGAAAGGTCTGTTATCGACCATTAAGGGACAACTTGACTCAACTCCACGAGTTTTGTACGAACTGTCACAAACAGTAATGAAAGATATGGGGCGTAACCCAGATTATGTGTCTAGTTTCCAAGCGCCGAGTTCAATATTAAACCAACGGGTTAGTTCTTCTCGTCGTTTCGCTGCTCAGTCTTTTGAATTTTCACGTTTGTCACATATTGCCAAGTCACTCGGCGTAACAATTAACGATATTGTGCTTGCAATTTGTTCAGGCGCATTACGTGAATATTTAATTACACAAAATGCTTTACCTAAAAAGCCATTGATTGCCATGGTGCCTGCATCAGTTCGTACCGATGATTCAGATATGTCAAACCGTATTACCATGATTTTGGCCAATCTTGGAACCCATAAAGAAGATCCGCTAGAACGGTTGAAGATTGTGCGTCGTAGTGTGCTCAATGCCAAAGAGCGCTTTAAGCGGATGAACTCGAATCAAATTTTAAACTACAGTGCTTTTGTCTACAGTGCAGCAGGTTTAAATATTGCATCAGGCTTCATGCCAAAACGTCAGGCCTTTAACTTGGTCATTTCGAATGTTCCCGGCCCACAAGAGCCGTTATATTGGAATGGTGCACGTTTAGAAGCGCTCTACCCAGCGTCTATTGTTTTGGATGGTCAAGCGCTTAATATCACCATGACCAGCTATTTAGATAAGCTTGAAGTGGGTTTAACCGCATGTCGTAATGCGCTGCCAAAAATGCAAAATTTACTCACGCATTTGGAAGAAGAAATTCAACGATTTGAAACTATTGTGAACCAAGATTCCCCAAAGTTACAGGCGGTTAGCTAACCGCCTGTTTCTAGATTTGGTATCAATTCATCAGCATCTTGAACCATACATAATGATAAAAACCCGTCTAAATTGAACAATCTAGACGGGTTTTTAGTATTTGAACTTTGATTGATTTTTTGGAGCAATTTATGTGTATAAGCTAAAATTTAGGTGAACAAATCCGTTGCTATTGTTTAATTATGACTTGTAGATACGAACTGATAATTAAGTTTATTTTCCATTATTTATAAAATTTTAGCGCATTAAATATTTTAGAATTGCGCGTTAGCACTTTAACCCTCTGGATTACATTATTTATATTTCAATATTTAAGCTTTAATTGCTCGGCACTGTTTAAGTAACTGATGACAAGCAGAACGAATCATAGACGCTGTAATTTGAACCTCATTACCACGCTCATCCACGATATAACCTGAATGGATCGCTTTTGCTTCAACAACAGTTTTAAGACCACTTTTCATTACTGTTTTACTAACACCCATAGTACACCTCTTTTTGCTAAGCCATTTTCAAGTCCAATGCAGGAAAATGGCTTTGGCTATTTGATGTGTCTAGTATTCAAAATAACAGTTCAAAAGTAAAATCTCAGTTGTAACAAGTGTTTAACGATATTCTGTTACAATTTCAGCTCAGAATGATATCGTATTGCTCTTGCGTATATAAATTTTCCACTTGGAACTTGATCACACGGCTAATAAAGTGCTCTAAATCAGCTACCGCAGGTGCTTCAGCAGTTAACAATCGGTCAATCACCGACGGATGTGCCACCACGGTAAAACCACTTTGTGACTCATAAGCACGTGCATATCTCAAGATTTCACGGAAAATTTCATAGCAAACTGTTTCAGCCGTTTTCACATAACCACGCCCCTGACAGGTCGGGCAAGAATCACAAAGTAGATGCTCCAGAGATTCACGGGTGCGTTTCCGAGTCATTTCCACCAAACCCAGCTCAGACACTTGAGTGATCTTGGTTTTAGCATGATCGCGCTCAAGCATTTTCTCAAACTGGCTTATCACCTCTTCACGATGATGTGCTTCTTGCATATCAATGAAGTCAATAATGATAATCCCGCCCAAGTTACGTAGTCGGAGCTGACGTGCAATGACCTGTGTGGCTTCCATATTGGTTTTAAACACAGTGTCTTCAAGCGAACGACCACCGACGTAGGAGCCAGTATTGACATCAATCGTGGTCATCGCTTCAGTTTGATCGATCATCAGGTAGCCGCCAGACTTAAGTGCTACACGTGTCTGTAAGGCTTTCTGAATATCCTCTTCGACATTGTACAAGTCAAAAATTGGACGCTCACCCGGATAATGCAGTAAGCGATTTTGCATACTCGGTACAAATTCTTGAACAAACTCTTGCAATTTGCCATGCACTTCACGTGAGTCGACCTGAATTTTAGACGTATCTTCATTGGCCAAATCACGGATGACGCGTTGTGGTAAAGGTAGCTCTTCAAAAATCAATGAAGGCACAACAATACTGCGTTGTTTACGTTGAATGTATTCCCACAGTTTTGCTAAATAAGCCATGTCCTGCGCAATTTCACATTCAGGAATACCTTCGGCGGCAGTACGAACGATGACTGAACCCGGTAAGTTGTGTTCCTTTTGAATGCGTTCAATCATGCTACGCAAGCGATCTCGTTCTTCTTCAGACTCAATGCGCTGAGAAACACCGGTATGACTGCCATATGGCATTAAAACAAGGTAACGAGAAGGAATAGAAAGATCAGTTGATAGTCGTGCACCTTTGGTACCCAACATATCTTTCATGACTTGTACGGTGAGTACTTGCCCTGGTTGTAACAGCTCAAAAACATTCGGGGTTGGTTGATTGCGCTGCCAGACCATATCATTGATATGTAAAAAAGCCGTTCTCGACAATCCAATATCAATAAAAGCAGCCTGCATACCCGGAAGCACGCGAACAACTTTCCCTTTATAAATATTGCCCACTAACCCACGCTTCACGGTGCGCTCAACAAATAATTCATTGACCGTACCGTTTTGAATCAACGCCACCCGACATTCCATCGGTGTGACGTTAATCAACAACTCGTCAGACATATCAAAACTCAAAACATTATAAAAATTCTTGTGTTGCAGCAGTTAATTTAATGCCTTAACTATCTGTAATAACTGTACGGTTTCATGCAAAGGCAGCCCAACAACATTGCTGTAGCTCCCTTCAATACAAGGAATATAGCGCGCAGCAATTCCTTGAATAGCATAGGCTCCCGCCTTGCCGATTGGTTCACCTGTTGCCCAATAGCTTTCCATGTCAGCTAGACTTAGCGTTTGAAATTCAACCTGTGTACGCACTACTATACTGTATATTTGATCTTTTGTACTGACACAAACACCTGAAAACACATCATGTTTTCGTCCAGAGATCATTTCCCACATAGAAAAAGCATGTGCTTTCGACGCTGGTTTTCCTAAAATGTGCTCATCTACGCCTAAACTAGTATCCGCGGCAATAACGATAGCATCAGGGAATTGTTGTTGTACTGCGCAAGCTTTGGCACGTGCTAAACGCTCTACATAATCCGCTATAGGTTCTCCTTCCAACACGGACTCATCAATATCTGGACTGAAAATTTCAAATTCCAGACCTAATTGTTGCATTAGTTCGCGTCGTCGAGGAGAACTCGAAGCTAAAATTATATGCGCCATTTTCTCAGGAAGTAATACATGATTGGCCAAATGATTAAGCTAGTAACAATTGGCTGCCAATGGCGAGCAAATGAAAACTGTGCCCCACCCATCACTTGAACAATCCACACAAACAGTAAATGCGCGAAAATTGCCATTGCAGCAATAATCCACAAATTACCAAATGTAAGGATACGACGTTCACGCGTTAAAAAGCGCGTCACAAATGCAATGACCACAAAACTCAGTGCGTTCATGCCAAAAGGTGCATCAGTCAACAAGTCCGTAAAGAGACCTGTGGCAAATGCAAACCAAACACCGCACCATGTCGGCTGACAGAGTACCCAAAATAGCATGATCATCATCATGAATAATGGACGCCAACCCGATAAGTCATAAGAAAGCGGATACACCATCAGCACGGATGCCAAAATGATGGAAAAGATAATCGGAAATAATGGGTCGCGCTCTGTATGACGACTAAGCTTAGCGAGTGACATGCGGTTGCTCCATCGCTAAAGAATCGGAAAATAGCACAACCACATGATGACCACCTGCCAATTGGGCAGCAGGATTGATATCAATTTGGGCAAATTCACCGCTATTGTGACGACTGACTTTCGACACTGTACCCACCAAATAACCCGCTGGGAAATGTGCCCCTAGACCTGAGCTATAGACTTTTTCACCGACTTTGATATTCGCACTGGTTGGCACGTATTCCATCTTAAGTCGACCTAAGTCACCTGTACCCGTAACGATTGCGCGCATACCAGTATGTTCCAGACGCACAGATAAAGAGTGCTCTTTGTCTGAGAGCAACATGACACGACTACTATGCGGGTAAACATTGATAATTTGCCCCATAATGCCCTTGTCATCGAGTACAGTTTGTCCCACTTTAAGCTGACTGCTGGCTCCACGGTTAATCACAATAATATGACGTAAGGGATCAGCATCAGTACCAATGACTTCGGCAATCTCCATACGACCATCAATGATGAGTGGTGTATCGAGTAGTCCACGTAGTCGAGTATTTTCAGCAGAAAGTTCAGAAAGTTTCTGTAAACGGACTTGAGCCTGAATTAACTCTGCTTGCATCGCGGTATTTTCACGACGTAATTGAGCTTCAGACTTGGTTTGTTGATTCAGCCATTCTCGCGATAACACTGGATAGCTTGCTAGTGCATAAATTGGATTATATGCCGCATACAAGACGTCTCTGGCCGGTTGAATTACATGTGGCATGCGCCAATCAAAGAAAAGCACCACCAAGCATGTAATCACCGCAATGATAAATGAGCGAAAAGATGGCGGTTGTCTTGAAAACAGTTGCGTTTGCACCCGCCGAGTCCTTTTCTTAGCCTACAAATAACATGTCATGATTTGGGTTATCGAAGAATTCGAGAACCTTACCACCACCACGTGTAACACATGATAGTGGATCTTCTGCAACCACGACAGGAAGACCTGTTTCTTTTGCAAGAAGCTTATCAAGATTGCGAAGTAATGCACCGCCACCAGTCAACACAATACCGCGTTCTGCGATGTCTGAAGACAACTCAGGTGGCGTTTGCTCTAGTGCAGATTTAACCGCAGCCACAATGTTTTGCAGTGGATCAGAAATCGCTTGAGTCACTTCATCAGAAGTTACGGTAATCGCACGAGGTACACCTTCAGCCAAGTTACGACCACGGACTTCGATTTCCAAAGGTTTTGCACCTTCTTCTGGAAGCGCCATACCAACTTCTTTTTTGATGTTTTCTGCAGTGGTTTCACCAATCACACAACCATGTGCTTTACGCACGTAGTTAATGATTTGTTCATCAAATACATCACCACCGATACGTAGTGAGTCTGCATAGACACAACCTTGAAGTGAAATGATCGCGATTTCAGTTGTACCACCACCAACATCGACAACCATCGAACCACAGGCTTGCTCAACAGGCATACCTGCACCAATTGCAGCAGCCATTGGCTCTTCAATTAAGCGAACTTCACGTGCACCTGCATTGTATACAGCTTCACGGATTGCACGGCGTTCCACCAACGTCGATTTACATGGCACACACACCACGACACGCGGTGCAGGTGGGAACAAACGTTTTTCGTGCACTTTGCCAATGAATTGATTCAACATCGTTTCAGTGACTTCAAAATCTGCAATCACACCATCTTTCATTGGGCGAATCGCAGAAATATTTGCAGGTGTACGACCTAGCATTTGCTTCGCGTCAAGACCTACTGCGGCAACGATTTTTTGTGAACCACTGTGGCGAATTGCCACCACCGTCGGTTCATTTAATATAATGCCTCGTCCTGGCGCATAAATAAGTGTATTTGCAGTGCCTAAATCAATGGCAAGATCCGGCGAAAACAAGCCAATTAGTCGTTTTAGAATCACGGGGACGTTCTCAGTTAAACTTTTATATGGACGCAAGGTGGCAACTTTAACTAAATGTGATGATTTGAACAAGTCAATCGCTTATTATAAGCCACGATATTTTGAATTTTTTTAATACTGATTAGGTAATGTTATGTCTACATCGGATGCACAGCATTCTGCAGATCTAAATGCACAAACAGTTTCAGCGATTGCCCATCTGGCTCGATTGTCGCTAGATGAAGCGCAATCTGCTGACTATGCTCAAAGTTTAAATAAAATTTTAGGCATGATGGAAACCCTGAAAGGCATCGATACTGACGGTGTTGAACCACTAAAAAGTCCATTCGACAATCCACAGCCCTTACGTGAAGACGTGGTATCTGAGACCAATCATCGCGAAGCATATCAAGCAGTTGCTCCTGCCGTACAGGATGGCTTGTACCTTGTTCCGCGTGTGATTGAATAATTTTTATTCAGATCAACATTTTTTCAAATTAAACGTAAAGAAATATTTCTCATGACAGATTTACATCGCTTATCAATTCGTGAATTGTCTGAAGGTTTGGCTGGCGCTAAATTTTCTTCACGCGAATTGACAGAACACTATTTAAAACGCATTGAAAAAATCGATGCTCAAGTCAAGTCATACGTGACCGTGACAGCTGAACAAGCACTTGCGCAAGCAGATGCGGCTGATGCTGCAATTAAAGCAGGCAATGCAACTGCGTTGACCGGTGTACCAATTGCACATAAAGATATTTTCTGTACCCAAGGCATTAAAACCACTGCTGGTTCTAAAATGCTGGACAATTTTATCTCTCCTTACGACGCGACCGTTGTAGCGAAAGGTAAAGCTGCGGGCCTTGTCACTTTAGGTAAAGTGAACATGGACGAATTCGCCATGGGTTCGACCTCTGAAAATTCATTTTATGGCGCAACGGCTAACCCTTGGAACTTAAACCATGTTCCGGGTGGTTCTTCAGGCGGTTCTGCTGCGGCTGTAGCAGCTGATCTTGCTCCATTTGCAACAGGTACAGATACAGGCGGTTCAATCCGTCAGCCTGCGTCTTTCTGTGGTTTGACTGGTCTTAAACCGACTTACGGTCGTGTTTCTCGTTTCGGTATGATCGCGTATGCATCATCTTTAGACCAAGGCGGCCCAATGGCACGTTCGGCTGAAGACTGTGCTTACCTCATGAACGTGATGGCAGGTCATGATGCGAAAGATTCAACTTCTGTTGAAAAAGACGTCGATAACTACGTAGCAAACTTAAACGGCACTTCTGTAAAAGGTTTACGCATTGGTATTCCTAAGCAGTACTTTAATGTTGCTGGTTTAGATGCAGACGTAAAAGCACGCGTTGAAGAGTCACTGAAAAAGCTTGAAGAAATGGGCGCAATCTTGGTTGAGATTGACCTAAACATGACTGAAAGCTACGTGCCGACTTACTACTTGATTGCCCCTGCTGAAGCATCGTCTAACTTATCTCGTTTCGACGGCGTACGTTATGGCTACCGTGCAGAAAACCCTGTGGATTTGATGGACTTGTACAAACGTTCACGTTCTGAAGGTTTTGGTAAAGAAGTTCAGCAACGTATTTTGATTGGTACTTACGCGCTTTCTGCCGGTTACTACGATGCTTATTATGTGAAAGCGCAAAAAGTACGTCGTTTAATTCAACAAGACTTCTTAAAAGCATTTGAATCTGTAGACGTGATTGCGGCTCCTGCTGCACCAACGACTGCATATAAGATTGGTGCAAACTTATCTCCTGTAGAAATGTACTTAGGCGACATCTACACTATTGCAGTGAACTTGGCAGGCTTACCTGCGATTAACGCGCCTGTTGGTTTTGACAAAGACAACTTGCCTGTTGGCTTACAGTTGATTGGTAACTACTGGTCAGAATCTCAATTGTTGTCTGTGGTGCATCAGTACCAACAAGCAACCGATTGGCATACACAACGCGCTGCAATTGCTGAGGAGAATGCATAATGGCTAAAAACGCTGCGAAACCAAAATCTAACCTGATTGATGGTTGGGAAGTGGTGATTGGTATCGAGATTCACACTCAGCTTGCAACCAATACCAAAATTTTCTCAGGTTCATCAACTACGTTTGGTCAAGACCCAAATACGCAAGCGAGCCTTGTTGACTTGGCAATGCCCGGCGTATTGCCAGTATTGAACAAAGAAGTGGTTGATCTTGCGATCCGCTTTGGTTTGGGTATCGATGCGTACATCGACCAAGCATCTGTGTTTGCACGTAAAAACTATTTCTACCCTGACTCTCCAAAAGGCTACCAAATCAGCCAAATGGACAACCCGATTGTGGGCTTGGGTCATATCGACATTCAACTTGAAGATGGTACGGTTAAGCGCATTGGCGTAACCCGTGCTCACCTTGAGGAAGATGCAGGTAAATCGATCCATGACCAATTTGAAGGTCAATCTGGTATCGATTTAAACCGTGCTGGTACACCGCTGCTTGAAATCGTATCTGAACCCGATATGCGTTCGGTTGAAGAGGCGGTTGCCTACATTAAAGCGATTCACACGCTAGTTCGTTGGTTAGGCATTTCTGACGGCAACATGGCAGAAGGTTCGTTCCGTGCAGACTGTAACGTGTCTTTACGTCGTCCGGGTCAACCGTTTGGTACACGCTGCGAGTTGAAAAACCTCAACTCATTCCGCTTCATTGAACAAGCGATTAACGTAGAAATTGAACGTCAAATGGAAATCCTAGAATGGGAAGGCACCATTGACCAAGAAACACGTTTATTCGACCCTGTGAAGATGGAAACACGTTCAATGCGTTCTAAAGAAGAAGCGAACGATTACCGCTACTTCCCAGACCCTGACTTGTTGCCTGTAGTCATTCCAGATGCGCAAATCGAAGCGATTAAAGCGCAAATGCCTGAGCTTCCTGCGGCTCGTCGTGCACGTTTCGTGACTGACTTTGGTGTGACTGAATATGACGCTCACGTGCTTACATTGAGTCGTGAAATGTCAGAATTTTACGAAGAAGTTGTCGCTGCTGCTGGCGGCGCTGCTCAAGGTAAGATTGCGGCAAACTGGGTAATGGGCGAATTCTCTGGTGCTTTAAACAAAGCGGGCTTAGAGCTTCATGACTCTCCTGTATCTGCTGAAAAACTTGGCGGTATGATCGCGCGTATTGTAGACAACACCATTAACGGTAAGATCGCGAAGCAAGTATTCGGCTTTATGTGGGATGAAGGCAAAACTGCGGACGAGATTATTGCTGAAAAAGGCTTGAAACAGGAAACTGATACAGGCGCAATTGAAGCGATTATTAAAGACGTGCTTGCGGCAAACGAGAAGATGGTTGAAGAGTATAAATCTGGTAAAGAGAAAGCCTTTAACGGTCTTGTTGGTCAAGTGATGAAAGCAGCGAAAGGTAAAGCCAACCCTGCACAAGTCAATGAATTAATGAAGAAATTGATTGGTTGAGAATTGACTAATCAGTTGTTTTCATGAGATAAAAACCTCGCTTAATGCGGGGTTTTTTTATGGACAAGATATTATCTTCAGAACATCTTCAAAATGTTGGTTTTAGTGGTTGGACTGTTAGTTTAATTCTCATTGTTCTTTCTATTTTAGGATGGGGTTACAAAAAATTCAAAAACAGGAAAAGCGCCCAAAGAAGCCGCCTTTATAAAAAGCTTAAACCTTACTGGGATCGGAACTATCAGATCTTTATTGATTATGGTCCTCATGAAAACAATGATGCTTTCTATGATTTAGAGGGTAATGCAACAGAAGAATGGCGAAAAAAAGTTAAAGAAATAATGTTGCCTAATCATCAAAAAATTAGGGATATATGCTCTGAAAATCTATTGCTAATGACGCAAGAGGAACGTGACTTATATCATCAATATGAAGATCATGTCACCGATTTTAAATCGTGTCATGAATCAGGTTATTTACCCAATAGAAGATTCCCCCAAGATATAGTCACAATATTTAAGGATTAAATTATGAATTGGTTAGACAGCTTAAAAGCTCATGATAATGTTGAAACCGTTAATAAAGAAGGTAATCTCATTAAAATAACTACGAAAGATAATCGACCTGAACTTTTATCTCTTTCAAACTTTAATGAGAAATTAACGGGCAAAATGCTTCAAACCCTCTTAAAAACTTATAAGTTTGATTTTTTACTGTGCAATAAGAAAAATTTTTTCCTAGATGAGGAGGCTATTCGATTATTAAAACAAAATAATATTAGTTTTGGTACTGGTGGTGATTTATTTAGGTTGTTGAATGATACAGAAACTGCTTATCCAAATTTCATTAACAAAGATTCTGAATACGTCATGAAGAATTTAGGAACAAATTTTAATGTTAAAAGCTATCAACTCACTTCCAACCGAAAAGTTTCCGTTAAACGTCATGATGGTCGAGATATTACCTTTGTATTTATTAATGAATATGCTATTACACAAGAAAGAATAAATGAAATTTATGAGCTTTATGCACCATTTGACTTTGTTCTTGCAGCAAATCCAAACGCCCATTGGAAAGACTACACCTACCGTGGTCAAGAAGTAAAAATTGGATTGTGGGCTGCTCTTTTTTCATTTTTAGCAAATCCAAAGTCATAAGTGCTCGAAATTTCAAATTTAATTAATGAACTTCAAATATTAGAGATTGATTGTGATATCTATTTATTCGGCTCCTACTTGAAGAGTAGCAAGTGGGCTGACCTTGATTTTCTTATAGTTTATAGAACGTACGAAGATATAAAAAAATTGAAGGAAGTCTTTTCAAGACATTTTCAACATACACCTTTAGATCTAAATTTTATGACACAAGAAGAAGAAGGATATTTTAATTTTATTAGTCAAACCAATGCTCAGCAAATTTTTCCTAAAATAAGTCGCAATATCAAAACATGACCATCAAAAAATTATCCTCCATCGCCAAACTCGAAGACTTAGGACGTGTTCAACTTTCAAAGTCCTTCTTTATGCGCGACTTCATGTGTAGCGAAATCACCAACTGGTACGGTGTCCCCAACTTTCCAGACCATCCTGAAAAAGCCATCTACACAGGCACACAACTGTGTGAGCAACTGCTCGAACCATTACAAGATAAGTTTGGACGTATTGCGATTCGTTCAGCATATCGCTCACCAAGCGTCAACCAACTTGGTAATGAAAAAGGCCATAACTGCGCCACTAACGAGATAAACTTTGCCAGTCATATTTGGGACTATCCCGATGCAAAAGGCTATGGTGCAACGGCATGTATTGTCATTCCATCATTTCTTGAATTATATGAAAAAGACCTAAGCAATTGGCTTATTGGATTCATAACAACTTGAACTATAGCCATCTGCAGTTTTTCCCGAAACTCTGTGCTTTTAATATTGGTTGGCATGAAAAACCTGCACGAGAAATTTATAGTTATATCCAACCGAAAGGCTATTTATTACGGGGTGAAGCAGTTAATAAAGAATTTGAAAAGTTTTATCCTGATCTACGGTAATTTCTCCCGCACCCCTGCGCATCAGTGTTGCTCATCCCAGAGGAAGATAGAGTGTCAAGTGATTCTTTAGGTAAGTGAAGTTCCCTCTCCTTTTAGGAGATGAGAAGCACTACTTCGCAAAGGAGGGGTTTTAGAAAGCTATTATTGTGAGTAAGATTTAATTTTTTTAATTAAAATAAAAAAAAATTCAAATAGATAAAAACAAATAGATCATTAGAATTTTATGTGTAAACTTAGCTAGAATATCCGATTAAACTTTTATCAAAAAAGAATAACAAATGTCACTACTACAAATTTTACTATCGATACTAGGCATCTGTTTCGTTCTTTTGATGTATGGCTCTGTAAATACTGACAGAGAACTAATACCTAAGTTATCTCAGCTAAAAAAAATTTGGAGTGTAAAGTCTCTATATCAATTGTTTTCGCCCATTCGTTTTATCTTTAGTAAATTTAACCAATTTCTATTTTTCTTAAAGAAAAATGTTAAAAAGATCTTCAGATTTCTTGTTGAAATAACCTTTGAAATTTTATTCAACTTAATCCTACGTGGGATTTGGATTATCATAAAAAGTATATTTTTAGCTATTTTCAGAATATTTGACTAAAACTCAAAGGACTACTTTTCTTTTCATACTTAGATAGCTATGGAAAGCTAATAGAATTTGAGCGCGTTCAACCTTTAAAATCATTTTTATGCGTGACTTCTAATTACCCTCACCCCAGCCCTCTCCCTCCCATAGGGAAAGCGCGCGTCACAACATCAATGTAATACGCATTGTTCCCTCTCCTTTTAGGAGAGGATTAGGTTTGATAAAGACATCTGGGACAAAATTAATAAAGTTTTTATAAAGAATAAACCTTAAAGCCCTTCCAACTGAGCTTCACACCCCGCCCACTCATTTACATTACGCAAATACTTTAATGGTTTAATTTCAACTCGCTCACCAGAAGGCAAAATTTCTTGCACTTCTAGGGAACATTGATTCCCACCCTTTTGGTCCAACAATTCATAATTCTTATTTGAAGCAAATTTATAAACAGCATCTACACTGCAACCACGCATTTCCGCACCTGTATGCCAGCTCTTATAAGCACTTAAAGCTATAAAACGTTCCGCAGGTAATTTAAATTCTGCAAACTGAATATTTTGAGGTGGGTATGGCATATTTAATGTTTTAACTTTATAACGAATATTACCACCTAAACCATTAACACTTTCCACTTCAGGCGACATGAGAAACTTAGGCTGCATTGACGTTATACATCCATTTGGAAATAATCGCACACTGAAATTTTGGCCTTGCTCAATCCGAATACTACTAGTCAAAGCTTCTGTAGAATCTTGATATAACTTATGACCAATTAATTTTTTTGATTGATTTACAACATTTGCTGTACAACCGGTAAGTGCTGTTGCAACTAAAAGCACAATACATATTTTTTTCATTATCCACTGCTTCCAGTTTAAAATTTGACTGATTTTATTAAAAAATAATCTAAATTTAAAAGAATTTAATTAACTTTTTTACTGTAGATATATGTATCAGTTCAATCTAAAGCATTTCAACTGTTCTATTTTTAGAAAAATCTAATGCAAATTTCGGTCTGTAATCTATATACACCGCCTGCCTATAATCCAAGCATGATTTAAAAAACTAAATGTAATAGGCACAAGAAAATGAAATCAATCATCTTAGCAGCACACCAATACGGCCAACCGGAAGTCCTCGAATTTGCAAACTACGAACTTCCGCCACTAGCCTCTGGCATGGCACGTATTCACGTCAAAGCCTCAGGGATCAACCCGATTGATGCACGTCGCATGACAGGTGAATTTAAACATCCAGCTCTGCCCCAAACCTTTGGTACAGAATACGCAGGGATCATTTCAGAAGTTGACGGCTCACAAAATGAATGGGCGGTAGGCGATGAAGTGCTGGGTTCAGGCGGTGCATTTACCCATGCAACCGTGATTGATGTGCCACTAGCGAATTTAATCCGTAAGCCGAAAAATATTGATTGGTCTATTGCTGGAACAATTGCAGGCGCAGCACAAACAGCCATGATTATTTTAGATGAAATGGGCCCTGCTCAGTCCTTACTGGTACATGGAGGTTCAGGCGGTGTCGGTTCTATTGTGGTACAGCTCGCAGTAGAAAAAGGCATTGAGGTTGTCGCAACGGCATCAGCAGCCAATCAAGACTATATTCGTAAATTAGGCGCTACGCCTGTCACTTATGGAGAAGGTTTAGTTGAACGTCTAAAAGCAGTGCATCCAACACCCTTTGATGTCTCTATTGATATGATCGGCTCGGAAGAAGCCACTCAAACCTCTCTTGCTGTGGTCAAAGTTGGCGGATTTATGGGAAGTATTGCTGGCAGAAAATTATCTTCCAATAAAATTCAGCCAGTATGGGTTAAACGTAACCCAAAAAACCTACAGCATGTCGTTGATGGCATTGCTGACGGCCGTTTTACGTGGACAGTCAGCCGTGAATATGAATTTAAGAATGCGCAGCAAGCCTATAGTGATATTTTAGAAGGTCATACCAAAGGTAAAAGTGTACTGGTTTTTGAATAATTATTAGCTAATCCATAATGTAAATGAGCGCTAAACAGCGCTCATTTACATCATTATTTAACTTAAAAATATGTATTTCAAATTTAAAAACGTTATCGGGTAATACCCAATTTATTCCAAATTTCTGGGGTTAAAAATTTAGTCACCAATTTATTCAAATCGACATAACGGAGTACGCCTTGTAATTGTTGTTTAATTTCAGGCGTCTTTAATATTTCATCCCCCGTGATACTACCAAGCTCTTGAAAACTTTCGCCTACAGCCTGTAGACCGTCGGCTTTAATTACAGCCTGCGTTTGCGTAGAACATTGCTCCACCAAAATTCGCTGCATCACTTGAGCCAAATTTTTATCGAGTTGCGTTTTTTGCGCATCACTGACATTACTGTATTGTTTTAAATCTGGATGCGCTGCCAAGGCAGAAAAGGTCCATTGCAGCACCGCTGTTTTATCCGCAGCAGTGGTCGATTTCACTAAACATTGACTGAGCTGATCGACCGTCGGACTCGCTAAACTCACTTGCGTCGTCCCAAGCATCATGAAGGTCAATAAAGCCAAACCTGCTGGTCGTGAAAAACGTAGATGTAATTTTTTAGATAAACCGTAAGCCATAGACCAAACTCCCAAAACTTGAGTCACCTTTGTATCATGAAGTGCTGTATTTGCTGTTTGGTCTATGTAACTCAACTATTCATTTTTGCTAGTCGGTGCATAGATGAGAGGATGAATCGTTGGCCTTCTATTCCAATACCAGTAAAAATGTCCATGGGTATCGAGCAAACTATGGGTGGTCAATGTCGATTTATTGCTATCACCTCGCCAACATGCAAGTGCTGCATTACGGTTATTATGTAGGTCAATAAACTCGGGATTTAAATATTTTGGTTTCGCAGGAATGTATAAAGCATCTCCCGGATTGACCCATAAATCTGCCAAGTAAATCTTGCCTAGATTTGGAAAATAGCGTCCCACTGAGATGACCAGAGGCAATTGATCCTGATCTGTCGCGCTAAAAATATGCGGAAAGTCATGGTGTTCTAAATCAGTAGCCACATAAGGAAATAAGGTTTTTCCACTACAGTCAGGCTTACCGCCATCTAGATAGGCAAAACAATGACCTGCCATCATGCCGTATTCATATTGAATCTCTGACAGTCGTTTTTGATTTGAATGAATCTGAATCGCTTCACCTGCCTGAACTAAGGTGATACCAAAAGCTGCAGCGGTTTCTCTGGTCGCAACCAATGGCATAAACTCGAAGTGTTGCCCTTCAAATTCAAGCTCCGTTTGCTCCCCCCAATTGGTAATTTTAGTCGAAATTTCGGAAGGCACATCGTAGGGATTTCCCATCGTCATTTTCGCATTGGTGGCTGACTCGGTAATTAAATGAATTCCTGCCCCAAGTGATGCTAAATATGTTGGATGCCCACGATCATTCAAAAAGAAGGGTGTTTGCTCGATATTGACTGTAATCTCTGTTAATTCTCGGTCAAATAATGGTGCATTAAAATAAGTTTCATTTACTGAACTCATGGTTTTTCCTTATTATTTTTTAAAATTTTATCTGAGTACATCATTGGATCAGGATAAAAGCTTATTTCCCCAAATGGCTTTTATCCTGTTGAAGTTTATTTCATACGATTCAACATATTTTTTGCCCCTGCGTGGTTATAGTTGGTCGCTAAGTTTTGTAGGATGCCTTTTGCTCTTGCATTGGCGTTTGGATAACTTTTGCTATATGCAGGCACTGAGGTTAAGCATTTTGCAACGAGCATACCTGATTCAGCATAGGCTCTATTGGCATTTGCACCATTTAATTTGCCATAGCTATAAGCGCGCTGTGCATTATTACAAGCGGTGACTTGGTTTTTTCCGGCATTCAGATCGCGTCGTGCATTCACATATAAGCGCATTTGTATCTGCTGAGATGTTTCAGCAACTGGTTTCACTATAGGTTTGTTTTCAGGCTCTTTGGCTTTGGTTTCTTTTTTAGTCTCTACTTCTTTTTTTGCTTCATCTTTCGCATTGCTTTTTGTTGTCGTTGCTTTTGCTTTTGCTTTGCTTGGTGTGGCTTTTTTAGCTACAGTTTCTTCTTGTTTATTATAGTTTTTGCGACGTTCTTCGGGTCCAATAATTGCTGTATACAAACTCACTAAGCGGGTTTCAGAACGGTCATTTAATTTACGCTCTGAAACGGGTTCAATAGCAACCATCCAACGTTGTCCATCTGCCTGACTACACTGAAACACACCTGTGCTCTGTTTTATACTGCTATAGGTCGCTAATAATTTACGACTCCATGCATTTTTGACTTGGTTCAAATTGCTTTTATTCAGTTGAATAAATTTGCCATTTTTGGCTTGGCAGTAACTGCTCATATTTTGCTTGGGTATGAGCGATTCTGCTTCCATATTTTTCTTTTGTGGTCCCCAATCATAGACGTATTCTTTCGCCTTGCCATTTGAGCTATTTAGCCCTTTTTGATTGATCACTTCTTGTGGTGATGCATAATGATTAAATGAATTTGGGTTTAAACTCTGCATGGTGGTACAACCATGTAATGCAAATCCAATACTCCCCACCCATAAAATTGCCTTTAAATTCACAGCAAAAATCTCAAAAAATTCACCCTTAAAAAATAGCGTAATTTAGTGCCTTTCACAATTTTATAATCTTGATTTTATTTATTATTTTTATAAATTTAATCACTAAAATCGTACACGTTTGAGATGTGTGCATATGTTGTTAATTTTAATTTGATGAATTTCACATTTTATTTAAGTGTATTTGTTTATCCTTGGTGAACGGTCATCATCGTTCCCTTTTAGGTTATTTCGCAAGCATTTATGTATCGCTATGTGCTTATCAAATCTGCCATCAGAACAAGCCTCTATTATTAATAATAATATAAAGCTGGGCCTATCCATGATTCGAGCGACAATATGGAATCGAGTAAAAAAACAGCTCATCTAAAAATATTAATCTATTGATTTTATTGAAATATATTAACTTAAAATTAAAGTCATAAAAAAACCTGCATTTTAGTGCAGGTCTATTTTAAACTTATAAAATCAATTATTAATTTTTTCTTCAAACGCTCTTAAACGCTTATAAATAGAAATCAGTTCGATAATGGTTGTCCATGAGGAAATCAGGTATTGGAAGGAATCACGTACACGCCCAAAGACATTTAAAATTTGCATTAATATACCGAGCGTAATTGTTCCCGCAGCAATACTTGGAAACAAAATAAAATATCCATAAATATTATCCAGTTGCATGTACCAAATACGAACCAGATTGAAATAAGCGTAGTGGAAATACAGTCTAAAATAATTAAAACGAACTTTAGTAAATAATTCTTTTAATGTGAAAGGGTCTGCTCGATCTGCATAATCTTCACCATAAACTAACTCTTTACGATATGCCGCTTCGACTTTTTGATTATTAAACTCCAAACCCGGTAGTTTATAACCCACCAGCATTAAAATAACCGTCCCTAAAACCGCCCAAAGGACTGCCGCCCAAACCAATGCATAGGCGATTTCCCCCACGACAGGTAATTTCTTTACATGTGTTGATAAAGTTAGCAGCACAGGTAGAAATGCAATTAAGGTCATCACCGATTCAACTAAGCTAACCCCAAGTCCTTCTGTGGTTCTCGCAAAACGCATCGTGTCTTCTTGAATACGCTGTGAGGCACCTTCGATGGTTCTCAGTTTTTCCCAATGCGCTGTATAAAAGTCATTCATCGCAGTACGCCAACGAAAAACATAATGACTGACGAAAAACAGGTTCAATACCGCCAGTGTGACATACACCATGGCCACATAGAGAAAAGTCAGTATCTCAGAATATAGCATCGTCACTTCGCCCCCACCACCTGAAAGCATTTTCTGGATCAGGTCATAGAATGGGTTATACCAAGCATTGATCACGACATTACATTCCACACTAAACCAAACATTAAACAGAATAAGTGCGGTTCCCCACACTGACCATCGCTGCCAAGGATTATCTGATTTGATCTTCCAAAAGGCTGCAAAAAGCGCCGTTGCTACAAAAAACCAAACATAGAACCATAAAAATTTGGGACTCCAAAATCGGCTGACACCAATAGGTAGTTCTGCAATATGATAATTTGCAGGTAAACCAAATATCGTACCCCAACTATTACCACCGCTATACCACAAGACAATATTGATTACGAACCATAGAAGGAATGATCCAAAAAACCATTTTGGATTTGGAAAAAACGATTTAAACATTGGCCCTACATTTCCCTAAATCTTTGTTTTTAGTTTGAGTTGCTGATGATAAGTTTTATTTCATCAATTTTGTTATTCGGATTGAATATTTAACGCTGTTTAATCTGAAATTTAACAATCAAATACAAGACGACACATCATTCTGTTAGCTTAAGCATGAAAACTGAAAATTGCCTTAAATTCCTTTATTGATCAAGTCATATTGATGATTTGGTCATTGTTTGTGGAACAAAAAACGCATCTTAAGCATACAGATACACTTAAAAAATTTGTAATTTTATAAATTTTCTTTGATATCAATAAATTAAAATCCATAAATTATTTAACCATTATTTAAACTTAAGTTATGGAATTCTCTAAAATATTTTCTGCGATGTAGCTCACGTCATTTACAAAACATGTTTCTTCACCAATAATATGCTAAGTTCAATTAACAACCTATGCTTGGGGAAGTAAAATGGAAAGTGCAATTGTTGAATTACTCAAACCAATTACATTAAATAAAGAAAATTGCAGTCCTTTGGTTTTTGAAACTGGTACCGTTCTAAAAGTGATTATGCAAACGCCAGAAGGCCTTTTGGTAAGTAATGATGACAAATTTAACTTTATGATTTCATTGAAAGATAAGAATGAAGTTTGGCGCGAAATTTAATTTTCGCCTCACTTTGTGATTTGTTTTTAAATCATATTTATTCTAAGAAATTTAATCATACAATTATTGAATAAACAGGATAAGGTTCTTAAATTCCATAAAAAAAGAACCCTCCTTTTAAGCAAATATTTTTCATAACTTAGCTTAACGTTTAAATCCGTAAATCATATTTTTCTAAAATCGCATTGGTTTTCTGATGCAATCCCTCAAAATAGACTTTACTCACCAGTGCTGAAGGCTTGTTTTTTGGCAATGGCCGAATTTCATGTGCGTGCGGAAAACGTTCAGTAAAATCAAATCGTTGAACCACTTTTTTAAATTCATCAATCACAAGATTTTCATCTTTACAAAAGACATCATAGGCTTGCTGTTTTTCTGCATCCCAAAACTGCTTAAATGCATCTTGAACACTTTGGCCATTCAGCATTCGTGGCATTTGTTCATCAATAAATTTCTGAATCAAATCCATTTTTTTATACATTTTTCGGTCATTACTGAGTAAAGATTGGAGTTGTTGCTGCTGTTTCGCTCTTTGAATCGAGGACGGTGGCGCAGCAGCAATCATATTTAATAATGTATAAATATAATCCTGATTTACATAATCACTAATAATAAAATCTAAAGCAAAATTCACGTCACGTAGCACTGAATCTTTTTCAACCGCTGTACCTTTATTTATTCTGTCATACAAATCTTTATATTTAGATTTATAGTCCTCAAGTTCTTGCGGCACTATAACTGCGTTATCAACATCAAAGTCTGTATACATTTTCAGTTGTGAATGTAGACGAATCACATCACGAAAAGCTTGAATAAACTGCAACTGCTGACTTTCGAGTTTTAGATCATCTACTGACTGACACTCAGGTGTTATTTTTCTTAATTCACTAACACACTTATTAAATTCTGCTAATTGTTGATCCAATGGTGGCACAATCACTGGTTCAAAATTTTGGTCGTCTGCAAAAGTAGAAAGAGCTTTATCTGTTGCCTGCTTTAAATTTCTAAAACACACGACATTACCAAAAGCTTTAGTTGGTTTGTAAATACGGTTTGTACGCGAAAAAGCCTGAATTAATCCGTGATATTTTAAGTTCTTGTCGACATAAATCGTATTGAGCGGCAATGAGTCAAACCCAGTCAGGAACATATTGACCACAAGTAATAAATCAATTGGTGGCCCTTTCAGCTCCCCAACTTCTTTAGGTGGTTTAGGTACTTTGAAGTACTTAACGCGATCACCTAGATTTTTATAATATTCGTAAAATCCTTCGTCACAGTTATAGCTAGTCAGATGGCGCGTATTGAATTCTGCAATGATCCGTTCAAGTTGCGCTTTACGCCCCATATCAACTTGACTCGGCTGTTCTAGTTCTTCTTCAGAAATTGTACCTGTTGCAGAGTCATTGGCGTCGTTTGTCGTGTCCTGCGCTCCAAAAGAAAATATCGTACCAATCACTAAAGGGGTATAAATTTCTTCCTTCTTGTCCGCTTCTGCAACCAACTCTGCTTGGACTTTGGCAAATATTGCATAATATTGAAGCAGGACATCTACTGAGCTGACACAAAACATTGAACAAAATTCGCGTTTTGCCGTTTTTTTGTCATGATTTTTTAAAATATAACGTACAATTTTTTCTAAGCGCTCAGGGTTGTCATACAGCTCTTTAGTATCGATGCCTTGTATTTTTTCATCACCTGCATTCACCTGATTTGCGGTAAATTGCCCCACATAATCAATTTGAAAAGGTAGAACATTTTTATCTGCAATCGCATCGACAATCACATATTTATGCAGTCGTTTAGGGAATAGATATTCTGTGGTGTATTTCACGCCACCAATGCTTTGACAGTTCACAGGAAAAATAGGCGTGCCTGTAAAACCGAACATTTGCGCCTGTTTAAAGAAGCGTTTGATATTTTGGTGAGTATCACCAAATTGACTGCGGTGGCATTCATCAAAAATAAATACGACTTTTTTATCTGCCAAATCGGCGATCAATTCTCTGAATTTAGGGAGTGTAATTGCGTTATTCAGCTTTTGAATGGTCGTCACGACCAATTTATCTGTGAGTATATTGCTTTCATTTTTTCGTGAGTTCAGCCGTTTACCGATGAGCTGCTCAACCAATGTTTTGGTGTTGGTCGTTTGGTCTACGCAGTCGGGAACAAAGGCATTGAACTCTTTAGTGGTTTGATTATCGAGGTCTTTTCGGTCCACGACAAAGATAACTTTTTCTATTTCAGGCAACTGACGCATGATTTCACTGGCTTTAAATGCCGTGAGTGTTTTACCCGAACCCGTTGTATGCCAAATATAGGCATGATCGGTTGAGGTTTTTACATGCTGAATCATGTTTTCAACTGCATAGACTTGATAAGGTCGTAGCACCATTAAGCATTCATTGGTTTGATGCTGAACGATGTATTTACTGATCATTTTCGTAATATGTGCGGCGTTTAAAAATGCTTCGGTAAATTTACTCAAATCATTAATTGCTTTGTTGTTTTCATCGGCCCACGGAAATGTGAAATCAAACAGTGGCGTACCGTGTGAATAATATAAGCAATTTACGCTGTTGCTAATGACAAACAGCTGTATGTATCCAAACAAACCTTTTCCAGATGTATAGGCGTCTTTACTGTAGTTATGCACTTGGTGAAACGCTTGTGCGATTTCTACGCCACTACGCTTAAGTTCAACTTGTACCAACGGAAAGCCGTTGATCAATAGCGTGACATCAAAACGGCTGGTTTCTGTACCGCTCTCACCGTATTGAACCGTCACTTGGTTGGTCACTTGAAAAATATTTTTTTCTGCATCATCACTTAAAAAGCGCAGTGTTTGGGTCGTACCATCATCATGTTTAAGCTGGTATGAACCACGCAATAGTTTGGCTTTGCCGAAAATCGTATGTTCACTGCTCAGGTAATTCCACACCTGTTCCCATTGCTCATGTGTGAGTGGTGCAGTCAGTGCGTTAAATTTTTCTATTTGATTTTTTAAGTTTGCGAGTAAGGCTGTTTCGTTTCTATACTGAACACGTTCGTACCCTAAAGTTGTTAAGTGCTCTATAAATTGGTTTTCGAGTTCAAGTTCTTTTTGGGTCGACATTTATAATACTGCTCAGTTTTTAACTATTGGTATGTATATCTTTTGATTCTAATAGATTTATTATATTTTTCAATCTTTTAAATTCATCAAATAAACACCTAAACTGATGATACAGATCACTGTTTTTTCTTTTAGGAATCCTTCAGTACTTTCTTAAATAAAAAATTCCCACATTTGAATAAATGCAGGAATTTTATGAAGCAATATAAACAATCAGACAAACATTTGCTGTAACAAGCCTTTTTTCCACTGTTTGGCTTGTTCAATTTTCTGTGCAACACCTGCAATTTTTTGGTCAATCACTGTCAGAAAATTAGCGATTTTAGTTTGTTCTTCTAGGCAAGGGATTTCTATTTCAATAGATGATAAATCTGAACTATTAATCGCAGGATAGCTTGTTCCTGTGCAATGATTCAGAACTTCATCTAAAAATACTTTTCCATGTAAGGCATAATAAATAAACTTAGAGTTTAATTCTGTACGAATTTGAGCATAACCTGTTGAAGCTACGTATCCCCCATCTAAATTAAAATAATAATTGTTCTGTTGATAAGGTCTAACCATTTGAAATAAAACATCTCCCTTAGCCAACAATCTTTGTGCTCGACTTGGTGCTTCACTCAAAGTAATATTTTTTTCTAAAAGTAACTGCCCCTTTTCAACGCTTTCCAAATCAATATAAATAAAGTTTTTAGGTAGTGTTTTTGTTTTAGGATTAATTTGTGCGACCTCTTTTAACTCTCGCTGACTCCACTCCCCAAACTCACTCCCATCATCCGCTTTAAAACGTATCTGCTGGCTAAACAGCTTTTGCATCATGCCCTGTTTATATTGGCTCAGTAGTTCATGTTTTTGGGTCAGTAGGTTAATTTTTTCATCCACAGCGGAAAGAAAAGAAGCGATTTTGGCTTGTTCTTCTAAGCAAGGAAACGCTATATCTAAATTACCCACAATTTTAAAGTTTAAGGCTGGCATTGCTCCACCAGACATTTCGCTCTGAAAATAGTTAAACGTCTTGTCTGATTTCAAAATCAGCTTCAAATATTTCTGATTTATTATTTTACTATCAGCAACCACTTTAAAAAGGTTATTTGCAATAACACCTTCTTCATCTGAACCGATAAATCCTGCTGTTGCACCATATCTAACAATGGCTATATCTTCTTTACATAGAATTTTCTCAGGTGAGCCATCATATTTAATGAATCTAAAATCTTTCGAATTCTGAGTGAAGTTTTCAATTCTTAAGAATTTTATCAGTCCTTCTTCACATGCTATATATTGATCATCTAAAGATACTTGTTCACCTTGAAAAAACTTAGCTTTATTGCCAAGTTTTGATCTTTCCCAATCCCTATCAAACTCTTTAAATCGTAACTTAGGCGAAGCCATTACTTCACCTCCGCAAACGGAGAATCAATCCCTAACTCTTTACAAAAACCTGCAATCACCGCATCAGTCTTTTGACTTTCCACTTCTAAGGCGTGAAGCTGTTTCGCTATTGCATCTAAATCAATTTCAGCTTCCGCTTCAAAAGTATCCACATAACGAGGAATATTCAAATTGTAATCATTGTCAGCAACTTCTTGCAGACTCGCTACGTATGCATATTTTTCAATATTTTGACGGTTTTCAAATGCACCAACGATATTATCTAAATGCTCTGGCAAGAGCTTGTTTTGATTCTTTTGCTTATCAAACTCGTTGCTCGCATCAATAAATAAAATATTGTCGCTATGCTCACGGTTTTTCTTCAACACCAACACACAAGTCGGAATAGTCGTGCCATAGAAAATATTGGCAGGCAAACCAATAATCGTATCAATCACATTTAACTTTTCAATTAGATGCTTACGAATGTGCCCTTCACTCGAACCACGGAACAAAACTCCATGCGGTAGTACAATCGCCAAAGTCCCATTTTCATCTAACTGATAAAGCATGTGCTGTAAAAACGCCATATCGGCCTTAGAACTTGGGGCTAACTTACCAAAATCACGGAAACGCGGATCGCTTAAGTATGACTCACTCGCAGACCACTTTGCCGAAAATGGTGGATTCGCTACAATCGCATCAAATTTCAGTTCCATATGCTGTGGACGTTTTAAAGTATCTTCCTGCTTAATTTCAAACTTTGAGTAATGCACATCATGCAAAATCATGTTCATACGTGCCAAGTTATAGGTCGTACGATTCATTTCTTGACCATAAATCGCATCCACATCGCCGACTTCACGCTTTACACGTAGCAATAAAGATCCTGAACCACAAGTCGGGTCATATACACTGCGTAGACGTTCTTTACCTAAGGTGACAAGTTTTGCAAGCAAAGTCGAAACCATTTGCGGTGTATAAAACTCACCTGCTTTTTTACCAGCACCTGAAGCAAATTCACCAATGAGAAACTCATAAGCATCGCCTAAAATATCAGACTCAGTATTCGATAGATCAAAATTAATATCGTCTAAATGTACGATCACACGGCTAATCAGCTCATTGCGGTCATCTGGCGTATTACCTAACTTGGTCGAACTTAAATCCATGTCTTCAAACAAATGTGAAAAATCATCGGCCGCATCTGTACGCAATGTACTTTGCTCAATTGCCTTAAGGGTTTTAATTACATCATCCAAAATGTATTTTTTTGCTCGAGCTAATGTTGCCATACTGTGGAACAATTCTTGTGGCGCTAAGAAATAGCCCATACTGGCAAGACATTCTTCACGCACAGCACTCAAATATGCATGATTATTTTCAGTATCTTCGACCAATTCTGCAAACTTAATTTGATCCGGCGCCAAAATTTCGTTGGCATTATTTTGAATTTTTTCAGACAAATATTTATAGAAGATCAAGCCCAAAATGTAATCACGGAATTCATCTGCCCCCATTTTACCGCGCAAAGTATTGGCAATATTCCAGAGTTGTTTTTGCAGTTCTTGAAGCTGGACTTGAGTCATTGTTGTACCAAAAAATGTTTTTAATTAATCATAAAAAAAGCCGAACCCGAAGGTTCGACTTTTTTGAATTTTGGTGGAGATGGCGGGAGTTGAACCCGCGTCCGCCAGCACTACGCTCGAGAATACTACATGCTTAGATATCGTCTATTGATTTAGCTCTTTGTGACCCGACGAACAGGGTACAAATCGCGATCCTTTAAGATTTAGTATAAGACCCCAAGGCTTGATCTTATACGGACTTGTGTGCGTTCGCTTCAGTCGGGACCCCTAACCACAAGTATTCAGGGATGCGGACAAGCTGCCCTTAGGCAGCTAGAGCGTAAGTTTCGTCGTTTGCGACTAAAATATGCAAATTTGATTTACGAGAGAAAATGCGCTCTCGACATGCATCTATGAGTTTCATCACCAGCGTCGAAGCCAGAAACATCCCCAAAGTAGCGTCATCATAGCATAACTGCAAAAAATTGCGATGCAATTTCGAAACAATTACACATTGATCTGCGCTTAATTACATAATTGCGTTAATATTTTATTTTTCAAGACCGCAAAAGAAAAATATATGAGCTATTTATTGGCACTCGATCAAGGAACGACTTCAAGTCGTGCGATCATTTTTAACGAACATGGACAAGTTCAAGCTACAGCTCAACGGGAAACCCATATTCAAACCCCACATTCGGGTTGGGTGGAGCAAGATGCTCAGGAAATTTGGAGTACCCAAATTGCCGTCGTACAACAAGCGCTCGCCTCTGCTCGCATCCTCGCCAAAGACATCAAAGCCATTGGCCTGACCAATCAACGTGAGACCACTGTGGTTTGGGATAAACGCACAGGTCAACCACTTGCTCCTGCAATTGTTTGGCAAGACCGCCGTGCAACCGAGTGGTGTGGGCAACTAACTCAACAAAACCTCAATGACCTCATTCACAAAAAGACCGGTTTACGTATCGACCCCTATTTTAGTGCTGGGAAATTGGTCTGGTTATTAGAACACACCCAAGGTCTACGTGAACTCGCAGAGCAAGGTCATGTGGCTTTCGGCACGATTGACAGTTGGTTGGTGTGGAACCTGACACAAGGTGCAGAGCATGTGATTGAAGCAAGCAATGCCTCACGAACCATGCTAATGAACTTGCAGCAACAAGCTTGGGATGAAGAACTCTTAGAATTATTTGATATTCCCCTTTCGGTCCTTCCTAAAATCATCAGTTCAGATGAATATATTGCAGATACCGCTACAGGTTTACTTGGCGCAAACATTCCCATTACCGGCATTTTAGGTGATCAACAATCTGCGCTATTTGGTCAATCTTGTTTTGAAGCCGGTACAGCCAAAAATACCTACGGTACAGGCTGTTTCATGTTGTTTAATACCGGCACTGAAGTTCAATATAGTCAAAATAAACTACTCTCGACATTGGCGTGGAAAGCACAAAACCAAACCCATTATGCACTCGAAGGCAGTGTCTTTATGGCGGGTGCCATTGTGCAATGGCTAAGAGACGGTTTAGGGATTATTCAAAAAAGCAGTGATGTTGAAAAACTCGCGTGCCAAGTGGAGCATACCGATGGCGTGGTTTTGGTTCCTGCCTTTACTGGGCTAGGCGCTCCGCATTGGGATAGTGATGCCCGTGCCCTCCTCTGTGGAATGTCACGTGGTACAAATAAATCCCACATAGCTCGTGCCGCCTTAGAGGCCATTGCCTTTCAAGTGTCGGATGTATTGACCGCCATGCAGTCAGACCTGTCTAGTCCACTTAAAGAACTCCGAGTCGATGGCGGTGCCAGTAGCAATGATATGCTGATGCAATTTCAGGCCGATATTTTAAATGTGCCTGTACTGCGTCCTAAACTTTTAGAATCAACAGCATGGGGCGCTGCCGCAATGGCTGGACTCAAAGCGGGTGTGTTTTCAAATCTTGATGAAATTGCCGCATCATGGCAATTAGAACGTGCTTTTGAACCAAAAATGAATGCTGATCAACGTGAATTTCATTTGGCTCAGTGGCAGTCTGCACTCAAACGGGCGCGCTCGGACCTTTAATTTTTTTCAATCAACACCGTATGCAATAAAAAAAACCGCTCATTTGAGCGGTTTTTTTATACTTGATAATATTTAATGTGCATGACCACCACCCACACCTGCTTTAGGTCGTGGACAGAGCCAAATGATCAGTGCAGCGAATATAAAGACACCTGCCAAGACTAAGAACACATGATTGGCTGAAAGCGTTAAGGCTTCTTTATCCACCAAACTGGAGATATATCCCAAAGCAGCTTCTGAACTCATTCCATGATTCACCAAGGTATTTTGTACCTCAGTAACATGTAAATTACTGACCATTTCACTGCGTGCGACTTTGGTGTGATCATCCCAAATGGTTACTGCAATCGACGCTCCAATTGCCCCTGCCATGGTTCTTAAGAAGTTCATCAATCCTGCTGCAGATGCCATGTCTTGTGGCAGTACCGATGCCAAGGCCATATTGGACAAAGGAATAAAGAAAAATGGAACGGCAAAACCTTGTAATATTTGCGGTAAAGCCAAAGCCATAAAGTCTGCATCCGTGGTCCAAAAGGCGCGCATAAGAGTTACACCGCCCAAGATACTTAAACCAAAACTCGCTAAAGCACGTTGATCGTATTTGGTTGCAAGCTTCGCAACAATTGGCGACATGGTCAGACTACCGACGCCCATCGTTGCAGTGAGATAGCCTGCCCACGTTGCGGTATAGCCCAAGTTGATCTGTAACCACTGCGGAATCAGGACAATACTCCCGAAGAAGGCACCAAAACCAAAGGCCAAAGCCAAGACCGAAATGGTAAAGCTTCGGTACTTAAACAGCAGTATATTCACCACAGGATGCCGCTCAGTCAGCTCCCAAATCGTAAAAACGATCAACCCGACAAATGCCGTCAGTGCCAGTACCACGATAAATGGATGATTAAACCAATCTCGTTCATGACCCAAGTCCAACATCAATTGCAAGGCACCGATCCACAACACCAACAGCAGTAAACCACCGCGGTCAATTTTCAATTTCTGTGTTGGAGTTTCAGCCGTTTTCAGTAAGCGCATCGCTGCGATTGCACAACCGATCCCGACAGGAATATTGATAAAGAAAATCCAATGCCAAGATAAATTATCACTGATCGTACCACCCAAAATTGGACCTAAAATGGGGCCAACGACGGTAGTCATTGCCCACATGCCCATGGCTTGGGATTGCTTTTCAGGAGGGAAAATACGCATTAACAACGTTTGGCTCAGTGGCATAATCGGGCCACCAAACAAACCTTGCCCAATTCGGCAAAACACCAACATTTCCAAACTGGTCGATAAACCACACAGTATCGAAAATACAGTAAAGCCAAACAGGCTGATCACAAAAACCCGTACAGAACCAAAGCGCCCAGCGAGCCAACCGGTTAATGGCACACAAATCGCTTCTGCCACAGCATAAGAGGTAATGACCCATGTCCCTTGGGATGCCGATACTGCAAGGCTACCAGTAATATGCGGCACAGATACATTGGCAATGGTCATGTCGAGCACAACCATAAAGTTCGCCAATGCCAAGACCAAGGCAGCGAGAATCAGACGACCACCTTTCAGGTCAGTCATTTGCATTTGCTGATTCATAGGCAATTACTTCGATTTCAGGTCAATCGTCGCTTCCATAGACAGCCCCACACGTAGTGGGTGTTCTGCCAACTCTTTTGGATCTAAACGAATCCTCACAGGTAAACGCTGAACCACTTTAATCCAGTTTCCTGTGGCATTTTGTGCTGGAATCAAGGCAAATGCTGAACCTGTGCCACCAGAAAAACCAGTGACTATGCCATTAAATTTAACTTTGTCACCATACAGATCAGACGTCAGTTCAACTTTTTGACCCGCTTGCACCCCTGCCAATTGACTTTCTTTAAAGTTAGCATCGACATATAACTGAGAGACTGGCACTACCATCATTAATGACGTTCCCGGTGCAATGCGTTGTCCAACTTGAATATTACGACGTGTCACCACACCATCAAAGGGTGCTTTGATTTGTGTACGTTCTAAGTCTAACTGAGCTTGTTGTAGACGTGCTTGTGCAACTAAAACATCTGGGGTTGAGTTTTCATTGCTGTCTTGAATTAATGCATCATTCGCAGCTTTATTACTTTGTGCCGCTTTTTGACTAGATTTGGCTTGAGCAAGTCCTGCTTGAGCCACATCAAAACTAGCTTTAGCTGTATTCACAGCACTTTGCGCTGTGCTTAATTCTTCTTTAGAAATCGCACCCGAAGCAGCCAATTGTTGACGACGTTGTAATTCATCTTGAGCTTTATTCAGATCGGCTTGTGCCTTGGCGACTTGTGCGCTTGCACTATGAATTGCATCATCACTGACAAAAATTTGTGAGTTTAAAGAGCTGCTATTCGCCGCAGTTTGTTTGTATTGGCGTTTTGCTTTAAGTAATTCAGCCTGTGCCTGAGCTAAGGCAATTTCAGCATCGCGCGCATCAATGCGAACAAGCACATCGCCTTTTTTCACTTGCTGCGTATCACTCACCAAAACATCTGCCACTTGCCCCGTGACCATCGAGGTAATCGACGCTGTTTCTGCACCAACATAGGCATTATCGGTACTGACGGAATGATTTAGAAATATTGACCAAATCAAATACATCACCAAAGCAATCACGATCAATACAGCCACTATACCAAGGCCTTTTTTTCTGCGTGCTTTTAATTCCTGATCGGTGGGCTGCTCTGTAGATGGGGTTTCTGGCAGGTTACTAACGGTATCTGTCATAGATTTGTCCTAAATCTAGCAGACTTGGTCATGGCATCATGAGCTTTGCAAAGCATGTCAACTTTGCTGTCAGATAATGGTGTCGTGAGAAAGTCTATCTTCTTCAATTTTCCGGCATTTTAAAGCTAAAAAATCATATCCTGAGAATAGAAAATGTAACTCGTCAGTCTTTTTTTCGTCGGCAACAGGATAAAATCATGCCCTACTGCCAATACTGGACTTTATTTTTTCATCATTTTGAATGTGTTAACTTAAAAATGGCTTAATAAGCATACGATGCAATCGCCGTTGCAATCACTTTACCTTCATCATTGACCATAGTCATACGCATAGTGCAACCCTTACGGCCTAAACGTAAGGTTTCAGCTCGTGCAAGGAAATACTGTCCACGTCCTGGCGCCAAATAATCCACACGCATATCGACGGTCGCTAAGCGAGATACCTTTTTACTCGTTTCTGCTAGATCTTCAGCTGTGGCCTTTTTATACAATTCTGCCATTGCAGAGATACCACCGATACTGTCGAGTAAAGTTGCCGCAACACCACCATGTAAAATTTGGAATGCGACATTTCCTATTAGATTACTGGCCATGTCCACACGTGCTTCGATCTGACCATCGATCACCGTCATTTTCATTGCATTGTGTACAAAAAATGGGGAGCTGTTAAATGCTTGAGCAATGTTATTTAATAAAGTATCGATTTCAATCTTCGAGTTTAGGTCAATATTACCGGTCCAACTCTTATTTACATCTGTCATAGCCTACTCGAATCGCTGTCATTGAATAAAAAAATAATACGGGGTGCGCCAAACCCTCATTATGCGTCTACAATAGTCAAAGTTTAATACTGATCAATGAGATTGTTATGACCTATACGTTCAATCGTCCAGCTTTTCCTGCTACCCGCATGCGTCGCATTCGTAAAAATGACCAGCTTCGTGCCATGGTGCGTGAAACTCAACTGACGACTGATCATCTCATTTATCCAGTATTTGTGTTGCCAGGCCAGCAACAAACTCAAGACATTCCAAGCATGCCAAACGTACAGCGTCTATCTGCTGACTTGTTACTAAGAAAGGCAGAACGTTTACTCGAATTGGGTGTTTCAAAATTAGCTTTGTTCCCAGTTACCCCACAGGAAGATAAAAGCTTAACGGCTGAAGCAGCTTGGCATGAAGATGGCTTAGTCCAAAGCACCATCCGCTTATTAAAAAAAGAACTACCAGAAATGGTTCTCATCACTGATGGTGCTCTCGACCCATACACCACACATGGTCAAGACGGTATCATTGATGATACCGGCTATGTACTGAATGATGAAACCGTTGAATGCTTAATTAAACAAGCGCTCAGCCATGCCGAAGCGGGTGCAGATGTGGTTGCACCAAGTGACATGATGGATGGTCGTATCGGTGCAATTCGCCAAGCCCTTGAAGCCAATGGCCATATCTATACCAACATCATGGCTTATTCTGCAAAATATGCGTCTAGCTTTTACGGGCCATTCCGTGATGCGGTAGGTTCTTCAAGCAACCTCAAAGGTGGCAATAAATATAACTATCAAATGGACATCGGTAACCGTGCAGAAGCTTTACATGAAATCGCACTGGATATCCAAGAAGGCGCCGACATGGTGATTGTAAAACCGGGTATGCCGTATTTAGATATCGTCCGTGAAGTCAAAGATAATTTCGGTGTTCCAACCTTTGTCTATCAAGTGAGTGGCGAATACGCCATGTTGGCAGGTGCCATTCAAAATGGTTGGCTGTCTGAAAACGTGATTATCGAATCGCTTATGAGCTGCCGCCGTGCAGGTGCAGATGGGATCTGGACTTACTTTGCTGAAGATGCAGCACTCATGCTGAAAGACATGAAATAATTCGCAAAGCCTTCCTGTAATGGTGACATCCAGGAAGGCTTTTTTTATATCTGTAAAATTTAAAAAACAGTCTTGGAAGAAAAACTTCGGCGTTGCTGAAGTTAAGATCAAACTCATACATTCATCGGTTAAAAGAACATGAATATTGCCATTATTGGGGCGGGTATTAGTGGTTTACTCAGCGCATTAGAACTGGTTGAACGCGGTTGTACGGTGACGATTTTCGACCAACAACGCACAGGTTCTGCTGCATCATGGGCCGGTGGTGGCATCCTCTCCCCGATGTATCCTTGGCGATATCCCAATGAAGTCAATGCGCTCGCACGTTATGGCAAGCAGAGCTACCAAAAATGGAATGAAAAATTAAAACCTATGACTGGGATTGATTTTGAAATTCATGAAACTGGCATGTTGATTTTTGATGAAGATGATTTTGAAATCGGCTTAGATTATGCCCGTTTGCACCAAGACCCAATGCAACAGGCGGAATATTTACAATCCGAGCAAATTGAGCAGATTAATCCTCACATTTCAGCACGCTTTGCACATGGCATTTATTTTTCGCAATTAGCCAACATCCGTAATCCGCGACTTTTGCAGTCATTAACGGCTTATTTACAGCAGCATCCTAAAGTTCAGATTTATGAACATTGCCCGATCCACCAATTAAACCGTTCGGACAATCGTATCCAGTCCATCACCACCGCAGATGGTACACAACATACAGCTGATCAATTCGTTATTGCCACGGGCGCTTGGTCAGCCGCATGGAGTGAACAACTAGACATTGAGATACCCGTACAACCCGTACAAGGACAAATGCTTCTCTTTAAAACTCCGCAGAACTGGTTGCCGACCATGTGCATGAATAAGGTCATGTACTTAATTCCACGCCAAGACGGTCATGTGGTTTGCGGCTCAAGTATGCGCCAATGTGGCTTTGATACTCAGACAACAAATACAACCTTGCAGCATATTCAAAAATCCTGCTTTGACATGGTACCAGAGCTTGCCAACTTTCCGATTGTGAAATCTTGGGCTGGCCTGCGCCCATCTTCGCCTGAAGGGATTCCATATATTGGGCAGATGCCAAATTTCGACAATCTTTGGGCAAATTTTGGGCATTTTAGAAATGGTTTATGCATGGGACCAGCTTCAGCTCAGTTATTGGCTGAACTGATGACTGGGGAAACGCCTTCATTCAATGCGGACCACTATAGTCCGAGTCGCCTGTTTCAAGATGCATTGTTAAGCGTCGAATAATGGTCAATCCGTCAAATTCAACTAAGCCAATAAATCCTGCAAGGCTTCTTTTAACGTCGGAAATTTAAACTCAAAGCCTTGCTGTAATAATGCGGCTGGCTGAACCAATTGACCATTTAAAATTAATTGCGATTGCTCACCCAATAAAATTTTAAAGATAGTTGCAGGCACATTGAGCCACGGCTTTTTGGCTAATTGACGTGCTGCAATCTGCGCAAACTGAGCCTGCGTCGTTTTTTCAGGCGCAACCAAATTGAAAATATGCGGATCGATTGGCGTGGGTTCAAGCAATGCATGTTTTTTCTCTGCTTGTTTCATTAAAAACAGCATACTTCGGATCACATCTTGTATATGTATCCACACAAAAGGCTGCCGACCGGAACCTATTTTGTTGACCAAATTGAGCTGAATCGGTCGCAGCATTTGCGGTAAGATTCCGCCACCTTCAGCCAAGACCACACCTAGTCGTGTGATAATGGTATTTTGTTCAGGAAATTGGCGTGTGACTTGCTCCCAACTTTGGCATAGCTCTGACATAAAAATGGCTTGTGGTGCAGCATTTTCATCGCACACTTTTGTCCATTGTTCTTCAATATCAATACCATAATAGCCAACAGCCGAACCTGAAATAATGCATTTCGGAAAAATTTTACGTTTACGTAAATATTGATACAGCGCTTCTGTGGTTTTGACCCGACTTTCTAATAATTGCTGTTTACGCGTCTCTGTCCAGCGACCTTTGCCGATACTTTCACCTGCAAGATTAATCACATAATCAATTCTGTCATGAGGAATTTGATCGAGCTGCTGTACCCAAGTTAAATGTGGTGATTTAGAAATACGCCCAGCCTTACGACTGAGCCCAATCACTTTATAATCCGCAGCTAAAAGTGCCTTGATGAGATGTGTGCCAATAAAACCGCTGCCACCCGTCAGCAGTACTGTGGGCTGATGCATAATTTGTTCTTATCTATATGAAATAATACTATTATCTATAAAACAAGATCACCAGATGATCAAGCTTTATGCGCCAAACTTTTGAGAAGCCATCCGCTGTGCTTGCGGACCATAAAACCAATAGGTGATTAAATACAAAGGGATAGCCATCAGTAATAACATGATCACCATTAAACTCATAAACTGAGGATGTTGAACATAGAGCATTAAATTTTGCCAAATTTCAGGATCTTTTCTTGAAAAAATTGCGATACCCAAAAGTACAAAACCAAAATTATATAACCAAAAAATCAGGCTAAAACCTAGGGTAAATTTTTTACGTTCTGCCTGTGTCGGTGCTCTCTGATTTTTATTTAAAAACCGAAATAACACCACGATCATGGCAATCAGATAGGGTACGACCGTTAAAATACCACCCACACCCTGTGGCAATAATGCTGCGATCACACCGCAAATACAGGTCATGATTAAACAAATGAAAAAAAACAAGAAAAAATAACGTGTTAAAGACACCATGACCCTAACCCAAGAAGAAGTTGACACCTAGTATAAAAAAAAATGCATTTTTTTTCATTTTCATGTCAACCAATCTGTAATCAGCTACGTTATATAGGGTACAAGGTCTGTAGCAACCGATGATTTGGACGGCATCCACAATGTTTCGGTGACCTTTTTAAAAGCAATAAGTTTCATTTTGAATTTAAGTATGAACAGCAGCCATCACTTAAATTTAAAATCGATTTTTTGACCGACGATTTCATCATCACTCGAATCGTCGGTCTTTTATTTTGTGCCTTATGTATTCAGCATTTAATTTTTATATTCTACACCAAAAAAAATCAGCCGATAAAATATCGACTGACTAAAAACTTGCTGCAACTTTAAAATAAGTCACAACAGCAAAGCCATGTTATGCAGCACAATAGCGATTACGCCCCTGTCTTTTCGCTACATAGAGGTTTTTATCGACCTGATCCAAAAATTGCATTCGATTATCTAGATCTGATGGAATAATGGTTTTTACCCCCATGCTGAGTGTGACGAGTTCAGACACCGCTGAAGCTTTATGCGGTAATCGTGCAGCACGCACGGCCTCCATAATTCTATCGGCCATCACTGCTGCTGCTGCCTCATTGGTTTCTGGTAAAATCCAAGCAAATTCCTCACCACCAAAACGCGCGACTAAATCACGAGGTCGTGTACAACAAGATTCCAAACTTTTCGCAATTTGACGCAGACATGTATCCCCAATCACATGACCATTCAAGTCGTTGTATTGTTTAAAATAATCCAAATCGATCAGAATTAAACTCAGTGGCTTTTGTGTGCGTATCGCGTTCAACCATTCGCGTTGATAAAAGTCATCAAACAAACGTCGATTGGCAATACCGGTTAAGCCATCTTTATATGAATATTCTTCGAGCTGACGTTGCAATTTTTGTAACTGTTCTTCTTGTTTTTTACGTTCGGAAATATCAAACATAAATCCTACGAGGCAATCTACATCACCATTTGGTTTACGCACGACATGCACAACATCACGTATCCAAAGATATGAACCATCCTCTTTAAGTGCGCGATAATCTGCCTCATGATCTATACCAGCCATCGACTGCGAAACACAATAATTCAGCACAAAATCACGGTCTTCCTCATGCATACGTGATGCCCAGTCCTGAACGGTGCGCCAAGTATTTTGCTTCCAACCGAGCAACTTTTCAATTTGCGGTCCAATATAGCTGAATGTTTTACTGTCCCAATCAATACACCAAGGAATGGCTAATGTAGACTCTAATAAAGTCTTATACACCATACTATTTGCAAGTTTTTCTTCATCAAAAGGATTATTTGGCATGTTGCATCTCCTGCTACCCCAAATGCAGGTAATACACCTGCTGTACAACAATTGATCTATATACAGGATTAGAACAACATTTTATATTCCTAGTTCTTGGTATTTTTTAGCCTAATTTCAAATCTCTGCTATTTGAAATGTGCAATCCATCAAACAAAGAGTAATAACAATGAACCAGCTCTGCTATTTTGAAATTCAAAGCTCCGATCCAAAGCGTGAAGTGGCCTTTTATTCTGCGGTTTTCGGTTGGTCATTTATCCCAGTTGAAGGGCTACCGATTCAATACTTCCGTATTGAAACTCAAGGCATTCATGGTGGCCTCTTAGAGCGCCCTGCTCAGACTCCACCAACGCACTGCGGCACCAATGCATTTACCTGTAGTTTTGAAGTTGAAGATTTCGACCATATCGCTGAGAAAATTTTGGCGCAGGGTGGTCAAATTGCCATGGAAAAATTTGCGATTCCTGGTCAATGTTGGCAAGGCTATTTCTTAGACCCAGACCACAATACCTTTGGCCTCGTACAAGTCGATCCAAATGCACAGTAACAGCTTAGATTGATGACCTTGTAACTGTCGAGAACGACTTAGTTTGACGTATGAATGATTAATCACCCTCGAAAATGTGAACATCTGTGATACTTTAGACCCCAATCAATTTTTTTGATTTTTGGGGGCTTGCATGACTGTTCGTTTTTTTCATACTTCTGATTGGCATTTAGGACAATTCTTCTATAACCACTCACGTGACTACGAACACGAACAGTTTCTTCATTGGTTACTCGAACAAATAGAACAAAAGCAGCCGCATGCCCTGCTGATAGCTGGCGATATTTTTGATGTCATCAACCCAGCTTCCAAAGCGCAAAAACAGCTCTATCAATTTTTAGCCGATGCGCATGTGCGTGCCCCGCACATGCAAACCCTGATGATCGCAGGCAATCATGACTCAGGTTACCGTATTGAACAAGTTGAGCCATTATTAGAAAAATACCATGCCAAAGCTGTTGGCGTGGTCCATAAAAATACTGAAGGTCAGCTCGATTTAGACCGATTACTCGTGCCTATTTATGATGAACACAAAAATATTGTGGCATGGTGTCTAACCTTACCTTTTTTACGGGCTGCCGAGATCACCGGATTCAATGATCAAACCACCAATAGCCAAAACGCTATTACCTATGTGCATCAGCAATTAATTGCGGAAGCCAAAGCACGTAAAACTTCAGATCAAGCCTTAATTTTAATGTCACATGCCCACATGCAAGGCGGTGAAACGTCGGACTCAGAGCGCCCGATTATTATTGGCAATGAAGAAGCGCTTTCGACTGCCCTATTTGATGATGTAATTGACTATGTCGCACTTGGGCATTTGCATAAACCGCAAAAAGTTGGACAAGCCCATATCCGTTATAGCGGCTCACCGATTCCCCTGTCATTTAGTGAAATTAATTATAAGCACCAAGTGCTTGAGATCAGTATTGATCCAACTCAAACAGATGAATCACGCTTTCAAATGGGGTCCTTAGCAATTCCGCGCAGTGTGCAATTGCATCGCATCAAAGGCACAATTCCAGAAGTTTTGGCACAATTATCTGCTTTGGCGAGCGGTGAAATTGAAGATATTGATCAGCGTGAATATGTCGAAATTGAATACCATACCGACACCCCGCCTGCACCTAATTTAAGACAGCAGTTTGAAGAGGCTTTAGCGCCGAACCGTTATCGGTTGGTGCGCATCAGCCGCCGTTATTTAAACTCAGATCAAAATAATCAGCAACAAGCCGCAATCAACCTTGATCCACCTACGCCTGAAAAATTATTCCAAAACCTTTGGGAAAAACAAGGCTATGGTGCTGATGACACCGTAATGAAAGATTTTTTAAGTTTGGTCGATGAAGCACAAAAATCACTTGAAGATGATGTGAACGCTTAAGGAATTGCCATGAAAATTTTATCTATACGTATTAAAAACTTGGCATCTTTAGCGGGTGAACATTTTATTGATTTTGAATCTGAGCCTTTAGCCAGTGCAGGCTTAGTAGCAATTATTGGCAAAACTGGTGCAGGTAAATCAACCATTTTAGATGCCATGTGTTTGGCGCTGTTTAATCGTGTGCCACGTTTAAAAGACAGCGATGGTAAACTGATCGATATCGATGGTTCAGAGTTGCCAACCAACTCACCGCAAACCGTATTACGCCGTGGCACAGGTCAAGGCTTTGCCGAGCTCAGCTTTGTTGCCCAAGACCAAAAAGTCTATTCAGCGCGTTGGGAAATTAAACGTGCCCGTGAAAACCCAAATGGCAAATTGCAAAGCGTACAGCGTTCACTGAAATGCTTAACGGATGGCAGTGTCGTTGCAGATAAAACTAAAGCGGTTGAGAGCCAAATTTTACGCATTACTCAACTCAGTTTTGAGCAATTTACTCGTGCTGTTTTACTGGCTCAGTCAGAAGTGACCGCTTTTTTAAAAGCGCGTGATAATGAACGTGGCGAGCTATTGGAATATCTGACCAATTCCAGTATTTTCGGAAAAATTGGTCAATTGGCCTTTGAAAAAACTAAACAAATTGCCAATCAGCGTAAAGAGCTGGAAAATGTTTTAGGACATATTGAAATATTGTCTGATGAAGATCTAATAACAACCACGAATCAATTCAATACGGTTTCTACAGAATATAAAAAGCTGGAAATAGAAAAATCAGCGTTCGAAAAAAATCAACAGTGGTATGAACAAAAGCAAAAATACGAAACTGATGTGCAAGCACGTCAGCAACAACTACAAAATCAGCAACAACAACTTGATGCACTTGCGCCTGAAAAGCTACAACTGCAACAACTTGAACGCTTTTCATCTATACGCCCAAGTGTAATTCAACAAAAAAATATCAAGCTTGAAATTGCACAATTACAGCCGCAATTGACACATGCACAACAGCATTTTTCAGAGATTGAACAACAATTCAATGCTGAAAAAACCATCTTTGAAAAAATAGATACAGAACAAAAACAACAGCATCAATTTGAGATTCAACATCAAGACAAAATTAAACTGGTGCGTGACCGGATTGCTGAACGTCTTGTATTGGTAGATCAATTACGCAAAGCGCAAGGTGATTTTAAAGAGATTGAAAACCAACTTGTTCCGCATATCAACAATGAAAAACAGATGAAGGAACAGCTTGAGCAACTGCAAACCAATATTGCTCAACACACGGCACAGCTAGAAAGTTCAAATCACTTTGCCTCACTCGATGATGCACTTTCAGCGCATATCACACAGACTCAACGATTTATTCAAAGTTATGCACAATTTGAAAAAAATTATGGCAATGTGCAACAAGCCAATACACAATTACAGACACAACAAAAACAACTTGAAAAATTAACGCAAACATTTGGGCAAGAAGATGCGCTCAATCAGAAAATTTCATCACTACGTTACGAACGTGACCAGCTTTTACAAAAATTAAATCAGCTCAATGTTGTTCAGCAACAATGGCAAAGCTTCCAAAATATTGATGCTGAAAACAACAATCTCATGACGGTGAAACGTACACTAGCTCAGCAAATTAAACAAAGTCATACGCAGCTAAAAACGGCCGAACTTACCTATCAAACGCAGAAAAATGAGCGTGAAAAACTGCAACACATGTTGCAACAACAGCGCTTACTGAATACGGAAAATATTGAAAAATTGCGTGCAGATTTGGTCGATGGCGAAGCGTGTTTAGTCTGTGGAAGTACCCATCATCCTTATTCAGAAAAAGAAGCTTTTTCTGATGAATTACTGAAACTACAAACGCAACAAGAACAACAAGCACTTGCATTGGAAAAAGTGGCTTTCGAAGCTTGGCAAAAATTACAAACCACCTCCACTCAGCAAACCGCGTTAATGGATGCCAATGCGCAACAGCTAGCGACCTTAAAAATACAACTTGATCAGGCAAAAAATGCGCTTCAACAACAATTAAATATTCTAAATATTTCTTTTGATTTTTCACATCAGCATGAAGCCTTGGCGCAACTGATTCAGACAAGAATCAATGAATCACAACAAGCGCAAAAACAAACTGAAGATGCCTTAATTTCACATGAAAATGCTCAAAAACAAAGTCATGCACTCATAACTTCAATTCAACAAACCACACAGCACTTATCCAGTGTGCAACAAGCTGAAATCAATATTCAGCATATTCTCATTGTGTTGAATGACGTAGAAAAAAAATTATGGGAACAGTCGACTTTAAGCGCGGCTGAACAGATTTATCACACACTACAACAACGTCAAAATTACTTAAAGCAACGCCACGAGTTAAATACTCAATATAATCAAACTTCACAACAGCTTGAGCACTATCAGCAACAAATTAAATTTAGTCAGGAAAAAATTCAAACGGCTCAAAATCTAATTGAAAATTTAACAATTGAGGGCAAAAAAAATAGTGATATTGCGATTCAAACTATTTTTGAGATGACCCAAACACAAGTTGAAAAACCACATGATTGGTTAAATGATTTTGACCAAAACAGACAACTGTTACAGACGAGATTCAATCAGGCTCGTCAAACATTCGATCAAGTACGTCAAGCCTTTGAAACCAGTCAAAGTCGCTTAAAAGAATACCTCACCCAGCAAACACAATTAGTCACTCAAATGAGGCATGTTGAAAATACGCTTCAACAATGGATGAGCCAAAATTCAGAATTTAGTGAAACGCTGTTAGCGCAACTTAGTGCAATTTCATATGAACAAGAACAGCAGCTTAAACAGCGTGTTTTAAATGCAGAACGTGCCTATTCAGATGCTCAAGCAGGTATTCAGGCTATTCAAGAAACGTTGAAACAGCATTTAAAAACACAGCCTGAAATACAAATTTTACAAATCGAGCGTGTCATTGCACTAAATCTTAAAGCCCTTGCAGAACAGCAAGAACTTAGAGATCAACTTAAAAGTAAGTTAGATGTTCATTTTTCTAACCTCAGCAAACAAAAACAATTTACCGATCAGATTCAACAGATCCAATCTGAGGAACATCGTTGGAATAAGATTTCGAGCTTAATGGGCGATGCAACGGGCAAGAAATTCCGTGATTTGGCACAGCAATATAACCTCGATATTTTAATTGAATATGCCAATCAGCAATTGGCGATGCTTTCACAGCGCTATACCTTAAAGCGCCTTGAAAACTCATTAAGCCTAGCCATTGTCGATCATGATATGGATGGTGAAACCCGCTCGGTCTCTTCGCTTTCAGGCGGTGAGTCTTTCTTAACCGCGCTCGCTTTATCCTTAGCCATTGCGAGCATGGCATCAGGTACAACAAAAATTGAAAGCCTATTTATTGACGAAGGATTTGGTACGCTAGACGCTTCAAGTCTGCACATGGTGATGAATGCTCTGGATCAGCTACAAAACCAAGGGCGTAAAGTCGTGCTAATTTCTCACATTCAAGAAATGCACGAACGAATCCCTGTGCAAATTCAAGTCAATCCTGTCGGAGCAGGTGCAAGCACCATCCAAATCGTATCTTAAAAAAAGCCTGCTTAAAGCAGGCTTTATAATTTTTGATTCTCTAGATCATTACGTCCCGAGTGGACGTAGCGTTAAAATCTGTTCACTACGCCCAAATGGGCCATGGACATCATGCAATACAGAACTACTCAAACCAACACCATCCGCTCCATACTGCTGCACGGTTTCCAGACCTAACCACTGTCCCTGTGGTAAACGGTGCAAATGGATTTGTAGATCCAGATTTGGAAAGCCCCAGCCAAATGGCCAATCCTGACGCGGAACAATACCATTGGCGGTATCAACCATGCCCATTAAACGGACAAAATCAGCAGTCGGCTCACCTTCAACCATGTCATGCTGTGTTCTCAGCCACACAATGCCTTGACCTGCACGGCGCCCATGGCTTCTTGCTTCAATCGACTGAATATATCCCCCCGGCCACTGACGGATACCGTCCCAAATCGGCGCAGTTTCTGGCCCAGTCACATCAGCATCCTCCAAACCTTTCACGGACTGGCTATTTTGCGTCATCATGCGCCAAGTGCGTGCCACAATGCAGGTTTTGCCCTGAGCCCGCATTTCAGATTCAATCAGTTCAATGGTTTTTCCCGGACGAATCACTTGCGTGATTATTTCAAACTCGCCAGCAGGAATTAAGCCCAAAATATCGAGGCTAATGCGCCCGATACGCATATCATGACGTGGTGAAAAACGGTCTAATTCAGCACAAATAATGCCTGTAGCTGGTGCCATGTGTTGCTCATGTGCATTCCATGCACCTTGTGCTAAATCGGTCGAACGGTAATGTGCCGTGACACAGCCTTGCGCATCTACGTCGCGTTGAATCAACTGATAATATGCCGTCATGAACTTCCCTATTTGTCCAAGTGTGAATTACTTCAATATCAAAAACATCCTGATTATTTTGTACTCAACTTTAATGGAAAGTTCAAATTAAAAGGCTCACTTTGAACCCATAGGTTTCATCTATTGTGAAAATTTATCTGCTGTGCTTACACTTTATAAGCCTAGTTTTTGAAAGCAGGCTGAATCTTCTGTCCTATTTTGAATAATCACGTGCGCCAAACAATGCTGTCCCCACGCGAACCATCGTTGAACCCGCAGCAATCGCATCAGTCATATCGCCTGACATCCCCATACTTAATGTATCCCAATCTTCAGGTTTCGCATGCTGTGCTTTGACGTGTTCAAAGAGCATTTTGGCATCAGCAAACGCTTGCGGATTGTTTGGAGCAGGAATTACCATTAGTCCACGTAAGCGTAAATTCGGTAGCGTAGAAATCTGTGCGACCAAATCTGCTACTTCATTCGGCTGACAGCCATCCTTCGTATCTTGCGCATCAATATTGACTTGTAGGCAAATATTCAAAGGCGCTTGAGTCGCTTCTCGCTGGCTTGATAAACGCTCCGCAATAATCAAACGGTCTACCCCATGCACCCAAGCAAAGTTTGAAGCCAAATGTTTGGTTTTATTGCGCTGTACATGACCAATAAAATGCCAATCAATCTCTAAATCTGCCAAAGCCTCAATTTTTTCAAGCGCTTCTTGCAGATAATTTTCACCAAATGAGCGTTGCCCCGTTGTATACATTTCTCTTAGCATTTCAGCAGGATGCGTCTTAGATACAGCCAACAATTCAACCGACTGCTGTGGTCGACCCGCAAGTTGGCAAGCCTGCTCAATTTGCTGCAAGACTTGATTTCGTGCTTCTTGAAGTTTATTCATTGACGGGGTTCTCATTTCATTCATCTTTTTTTGCATTGCCCTGCAACTAAGTGTTGGTTAAGCTGTGGGAAAGCCTTATTATTCTATCAAAATAATTAAGATTTAATTTTTATCTCGGGGATTTTATGGACATTACAGAACTATTGGCCTTTGCTGCCAAAAATAACGCTTCGGATTTACATTTATCTTCTGGTATGCCACCAATGATTCGTGTGGATGGTGAAGTTCGTCGTATCAACCTACCTGCTCTTGAACATAAAGAAGTACACAAATTGGTTTACGACATCATGAACGATAAACAGCGTCGTGATTACGAAGAAAAATTAGAAACTGACTTTTCATTTGAAGTCCCTGGTGTGGCACGTTTCCGTGTGAACGCATTTAACCAAAACCGTGGTGCTGGTGCCGTTTTCCGTACCATTCCTTCAAAAGTATTAACCATTGAAGATCTTGGCATGGGCCAAATCTTTAAAGATATTTGTGAATATCCACGTGGCATCGTACTGGTGACCGGTCCAACGGGTTCGGGTAAATCAACCACGCTTGCTGCGATGGTCGATTACATTAACGACAACCGATATGACCATATTCTAACGGTCGAAGACCCGATAGAATTTGTACACGAATCTAAAAAATGTTTGGTCAACCAACGTGAAGTACACCGTGATACCCACGGCTTTAACGAAGCACTTCGTTCCGCACTGCGTGAAGACCCGGATATTATCTTAGTCGGTGAGATGCGTGACCTTGAAACCATTCGTTTGGCACTGACAGCCGCTGAAACAGGTCACTTGGTCTTCGGTACTCTACATACCACCTCTGCGGCAAAAACCATTGACCGTGTGATTGACGTATTCCCTGCTGAAGAAAAAGACATGGTTCGTGCCATGTTATCTGAATCACTTCAAGCCGTAATTTCACAAACCCTACTCAAGAAAAATGGCGGTGGTCGTGTAGCTGCGCATGAAATCATGATCGGTATTCCTGCGATCCGTAACTTGATTCGTGAAAACAAAGTCGCGCAAATGTATTCTGCGATTCAAACGGGTGCCAACTACGGTATGACCACACTCGATCAAAGCTTAAAAAACCTTGTCGCAAAAGGCATTATTAGTACGCAAACTGCACGGACTGCAGCGAAACAACCCGAATCTTTCTTGTAATTTTTTTATTTTTCTGGGGCGATCGTTATGGATTTTAACGGCTTACTTGATTATATGGTGGAGAAAAAAGCATCGGATTTGTTTATTACAGCCGATGTTGAACCCTCGATTAAGATCAATGGGCAAATTTTGCCAATTGGCTCGACTAAGTTACCGGGCCCGACTGTCGGTCAAATCTTACATTCGATTATGTCTGACAAACAGCGTAAGGAATTTGCCGATACGCGCGAATGTAACTTTGCCATTAGTAATACCAGTAAATCTGCTCGTTTTCGTGTCAGCGCCTTTCAACAACGTGACCAGCCAGGTATGGTGCTGCGTCGTATCGAAACCGTTATTCCAACGATGGATGAGTTGAAATTACCGCCGATTTTAAAAGAATTAGCGATGACCAAGCGTGGCATTATCATTTTCGTAGGTGCAACGGGTACAGGTAAATCAACCTCTTTGGCATCTTTGATTGGCTATCGTAATGAAAATAGCAAAGGTCATATCATTACAATTGAAGACCCGATTGAATTTGTACACCAACACCGAGGCTGTATCATTACCCAACGTGAAGTGGGTATTGATACCGACTCTTTCGAAGTTGCCTTAAAAAATACGCTACGTCAGGCACCTGACGTGATTCTGATTGGTGAGATTCGTTCACGAGAAACTATGGACTATGCGATTGCCTTTGCTGAAACCGGTCACTTGGTTTTTGCAACACTGCATGCCAACAACGCCAACCAGGCCATCGATCGTATCATTCACTTCTTTGAAGCAGATCGTCATAGTCAGCTATTCATGGACTTGTCTTTGAACTTAAAAGCAATGGTTGCGCAGCAGTTGATTCCAACCATTGATGGTAATTCACGTCGTGCTGCCATTGAGATTTTGATCAACTCACCTTTAATTTCAGACTTAATCCGTAAGGGTGAAGTGCATGAAATTAAAGACCTGATGAAGCGTTCTCGTGAACTAGGTATGCAAACCTTTGACCAAGCCTTATATGACCTTTATAAAGCCAAGCAAATTAGCTACAAAGATGCGCTCAAACATGCCGATTCACCGAACGACCTGCGTCTACAAATTAAATTGTCTGAAGAAGGCGGTGAGCATTTACTGCGTGCAAATTCAAATATTACCTTTGATGGTCAACATTAATTTTGCTTAAACGCTTTCGGAAATAAAAAACAGACTTCACATGAAGTCTGTTTTTTATTCATTCTCATCCGTATCGGATTATTTTTTACGATATGCTTCTTGGCATTCAGGCGCATCACAATAGCCATAAAGATTTAATGAGTGACCTGTAAGTTGGAAACCAAATTTTTCTGCCACTTGATGTTGCTCATGCTCAATCACATCATTAGTAAATTCCACCACTTTATTGCAGTTTTGACACACAATATGGTCATGGTGATCTTCTTGCATAATCTCAAAAACAGAATGATTGTTTTCAAAATGATGGCGTTGAATAATACCTGCAGCTTCAAACTGTGTTAACACGCGATACACAGTTGCTAAACCCACATCTTCACCCTGTTCAAGTAAAGTCTTATAAATATCTTCTGCGCTTAAGTGATGTTGTCTTGAATTTTCAAGCAATTCCAATATTTTAATTCGTGGAAGTGTAACTTTAAGTCCAGCTTTACGTAAATCTTGATTTGAAATAGGCATGAAAAAAGGTCTCTCAACAAAATTAAAGTTGGAATATGCAACAAAGTTTAGATGCAGTATGATCTATCCTTGGATCAAATGCATCATAATTAATTTGGGATAGTTTAGCAAAATGCAAAAAATCATGCTGACGTTATTTGTCACTTCATTGCTCGTAGGCTGTTCAACCTTGGGCGTTTATAAAGTTGATATTCCACAAGGTACACCTTTAACTCAAGCACAAGCGGCTAAAATTCAAGTGGGAATGAGCCACCAACAAGTTCGCTTTTTGCTAGGTAGTCCAACTGTTGCCGATCCAATGAATCCGTTACGTTGGGACTACATTTATAAGTATACCCCAGGAACATATGCTAAAAAAGCCAAGATTCCTGCTGCACATGGTCAACACTTAAAAATCTTCTTTGACCAAAACGGTATCGTTCAAAAAATTGAAGGCTTAGAAACCATTCCAGAGTCTCAACCGGGCTTACCAGGTTCTAAAGAAGCGATTTTAACTGCGCCACCACTATAGTCGCTTTAAGATAAAAATAAACCCCTAAATTTAGGGGTTTTTTTTATAAGTACAATTGCTTGAAACGATTGCCTCGACAATAACGGCCGACGGGATTTTTCTTGGCGCGATTACGACGAATATCTTTCGGATTAATGGTTAATGCACGATAGATTTCGACACGATCACCTGCTTCAAGTAACTGAGATGAATCGCTTAAACGTGCCCCGAAGATTCCAAGAGTTAACTCTTCGGGTAATTCAACTTGCTGTCGAATACCACTTTGCATAATGGCATCTTCAGCAGTCATACCGGGGTTAAAGCTCAGCGGAATTAATATCTGCTGTTCAACGCCTGCATAAGCCACCCACACTTGTAACTGAGCAGTCATTAGAATAACTGCCCAATCACAGCTACCAATGCCAATATTATTGACAAGGGCACTACGATACGTACGGCAATACGCCAAATATTATAAAAGGTTTCATGACTGAAGTTCATTGACTTACGTAGATGACTAATCTTCATAATCCACCCTGCGAAAATCGCATAAATCAGACAAATAATTAAGCCCCAAATCAACAAGGCAATATTAAATACTGGAACAACAGTGCTCAGTGCCCATACAAAAACCGCAACCAATAAAATCGCCCATTGCACCACTACGGCCAATTGGCGTTGTTGTAATTGTTCACGTGCCATTTGAATCAGCAATGCTGAAGCTGCGACTAAACCCACAACCAGTGCTAAAGCAGGTACTTGTGCTTTTGCTGCGAAAAAGGCAAAAGCAACCACTGCCAAAAGTTGAGCGATCCAAATTGGAAATACCGTTTTGCTTGCAATCTCTTGTTGCTTCACGGCTGGTAAACTTGACTGCCAGTACAAGCCCATCCCCAAACCACTTGCTACGAGCGCCAAGACAGTTGCATTGCCCCATTCACTAAATTCGAGCGCAGTCATTTTCCACTCTGGTAAGGCAGTTCCCATAACATTCGCTAAGACTACTGCAGCAATCACACCAATAGCGGTCAAAATCACTAAAAATTGGCGTGGTACAAACGACAATGCAAATGCAATGACCGCAAGGACAGCCAAAATCATGCTATAGGCAAAGCCATTAGCTGTAAAAATTGCCACATATTGCGATGCGGCTGAAAGCATGGCACCTGCTAAAAATGGAATAAATACTACGGCAAGCCAACCGACTACACGCCATTTGGGTGAAGCATCCGCATCACGTGTTAGCGAAGACAGTGCTTGAACTGCTGTGGTTTTTGAACGTTTTGCTAAAGCAATTTCCAAATAACATAGCGGTAAAGCTAAAATAAGCATTGTACCTAGCCACAACAGCCAGAAATCTAGCTGACGTTCAATTTGAATACCTGTTACCGGTGCTAAAGTTGCAATAATGATAAAAGATAAACAGAACGCCATCAGTGGCGATAACCATTTCGACATCGCATTGTCCTGCATGACAAATTCCTTTGAAAATTCTAGCGCTATTTTGCCTTGCTGTGCCTTGAAAATCAAAAACAAAAAGCAAATCACCTTAAAGGTGATTTGCTGCGCAAATAATATTATTAGATTTTAATTGTTTTTATTTCATTTTTTGAGGTTATGAAAAGAAACGTGCAAACCAATTTTTGCCTTTTTTCTTTTCTTTTTCTTTGATGATACCCATCATATTTTCTTTAACCGCACCGACATAATCAGCATCATCGTGCTGAATATGGTTAATCAGCCATTTTGAAAGCACTTCATGTAATTCATTTTCAATCGCATGCCCCATTTCAAAACGGTCGCGGTAAGATTCAATTTTTTTAATAAATAAATCATGTACGCGTTTATGTGGCACACGATATTTATAACCCGCTTCTTCTTGTAAAGATTCTTCGAAGGTAAAATGTGATTGCGTGTAATCAATAATGTTTTCCAGAATTTGTTTTACACGATCACGATCTGTATTTGCGTCAATGCCATCAATTTCATTGATGTAGTCAAGAATCCGTTTGTGTTGATCGTCAATCACATCGATACCAGTATTGTATTCTGGAACCCATTTCATTTTCATTACGACCACCTATAAATATGAAGGACTTATCACGTAAATTTCATCATATAATTAAAGAACTTAAATAAAAATGAAGTAAAAAGGTTGGTTTTAATTGAAATACTGCTATTTATATTGTAATCAATTGTTTTTATTATGTTAATTTATTTAATCCCGAGTATAAAGCTAAGATATTTTTTAATCAATTCAATATCTTAGAAAACACGCTTAATTCAATAAAGTGTAAGATATTCATTTTTATAATGAATATCTTTCATTCAAAATTAATACTGATCTGCACGTGTGACACGTTTTAAAGATGGGTCCAGCCGCTCACGTTCTAAACGTTCAACAACCGTCTTTGCAGCACGTATTGGACGGCCATGTTGAAATAAAATCATTTCACCCGGCTCAAATGCGGTCCAAACTTCATTTTGCGTTAGGGGTTCAGTGGTAATCACGGCAACACGGTCTTCAGGCGTGGTGACTTCACTAAAATCGACTTCAACATCAATATCAATCAACTGTGCAGGTTGAAATGGGAACTCTCGAACCAACCAATGCAGCTTGGTAATCGCATAACTAAAGAGCGCCTGCCCATTCGACAAACAAAAATTAAAGGTGCCATGTTCTGCAATTTTCGGAGAAATTTCCAATAGCAGATCAAATACCTGATCGAGTGTTGGTTCGGTATAACCAAAACGTTTCACCATTTGCTCGAGCAAATAGCAAAAGGCCAATTCACTGTCGGTATTACCGACGGGGCTGAAGCGCCCCGTGAGCTCAGGCTGAAAGCCATGCAGGTCGCCATTATGCGCAAAAATCCACTGTCTGCCCCACAATTCACGGCTAAATGGATGTGAGTTTTCAAGATTAATTTTGCCTTGTGTCGCTTTACGAATGTGTGCAATCACATTGCGAGATTTAATCGGGTAGTTTCGGATCAGCTCGGCAATCGGAGACTCTACAGCGGATTGATTGTCGACAAATAAACGACATGCTTTATCTTCAAAAAAAGCGATACCAAAGCCATCACAATGATCTGAGGTAATTCCTGCTCGCTGCGAAAATCCCCGAAACGAAAATGTTATATCGGTGGGAGTCGCACAATTCATTCCGAGCAGCTGGCACATATCGATCATTTCATCAGTAAATCTATGATTTCTCTATTGTGCATGACAGTTTTGGTTGTTGTAAATCTAAAATCGGCGCCATTGTAAGAGTTTTTATAATCCAACAAGGCAAATACATTATTTGATCTTTCCAAACGTCACCTAGCCAACTGATAAATAATAAAAAAGCCTCAAAAGAGGCTTTTTTATATCAAAAAATGCTAAGTATCTTAAGCTTTTTTCACATTGGTTCGATTGGTGATTAATGTACCCACACCATGATCCGTAAAGATTTCAAGCAATGTTGCATGAGGTACACGACCATCAACGATATGCGCGCTGATTACGCCGCCTTTGACTGCATCTAATGCACAGCCAACTTTCGGAATCATGCCGCCATAAATCACGCCAGTTTCAATCAAACGATCGACTTCTTGGGTGGTTAACCCAGTCAGCAGATTTTTATTTTCGTCTAAAACGCCCGTGATATTGGTCAAAAGAATTAGCTTTTCCGCACCCAATGCTTCAGCCACTTTACCTGCAACTAAGTCAGCATTGATGTTGTAAGTATTGCCGTCTTCGTCTACACCTAATGGTGCAATAACAGGAATAAAATCGCTTTGGGTAAACATTTCAAGTACGTCAGTTTTCACACCAACCACTTCGCCAACGAGACCTAAATCAATCTGTTTTACTGAACCATCTTCGGCAGTTTTTTCCATTAATAATTTTTGCGCACGGATCAAATTACCATCTTTACCCGTTAAACCAATCGCACGGCCACCGTGTTTATTGATTAAGTTCACAATCGACTTATTCACGCTGCCGCCCAAGACCATCTCGACAACTTCCATCGTTGCAGGATCAGTCACGCGCATACCGTCAATACGATCTGACTCACGGCCTAATTGTTTAAGGAATGAATCCACTTGTGGACCACCGCCATGCACCACAATCGGATTTAAACCAACCGTTTTCAGCAGCACGATATCACGTGCAAATGAGCTCTCAAGCTCAGGATCGGTCATGGCATTACCACCATACTTCACTACCAGCGTCTTACCCGCAAAACGTTGAATATACGGCAAAGCTTCCGTCAGGATTTGTGCTTTGTCGATGCCAGTATGTTGATGTGGCATTTGCCTCTCCTTATTGAGCATCTGGAATGTCATGAGCAATGTCTGGATAGTGCTCAACTAACATGGAAACAAACAGATCTCGTATTTCTTTTAAGCGTGCTGATGAGTTGGCATCAAAGCGTAAAGTGAAATACTCACCTGTATTCGATGCTCGAATGATGCCAAATCCATCATCAAAATCAAGGCGTATTCCATCAATTTTACTGATTTGTGCCGGAATTCGCGCAGAATTGGCTTCAACCTGCTTTAAAACTTCCGTTGGATCATGCTGATGCGTACTGACATATAAATCTTCTGTACTAAAGCGCTCTGGATATTTCGCCAAAGCTTGTGACAATGTCAGTCCCTGAGCTTGAATATATTCTAAGACCCTTAAGGCAGCATATAGGCCGTCGTCATAGCCGCCACCACGACCGTCATTAAAAACATAATGCCCTGCGTATTCACCACCAAAAACCGCTTTGCCTTTAGATTGGGAAATATATTTTCGCAAGAAACTACTGCCTGTTCGAATCATGACAGGCTGTGCTTCTAGATCACACACGGTATCGCGAATCATCGTTGAACATTTCACATCAAATACCACTTCTGCATGTGGTTTTTGAGTCAAACAAATTTCAGCAAATAAACATAATAATCGATCTGCAGAAACCACTTTGCCAGTTTCATCAATCAGCACTAAACGATCACCATCACCATCTAAAGCAATGCCAATATCGGCTTTTTGTAGCTGTAAGGCTTGGCGAAGGTGAGTTAAATGTTTGAGCTGTGATGGATCTGGAGCATGATCAGGGAAATGTCCATCAGCTTGGCAACGTAATGCCAAAACTTCACAGCCTAATTTATTTAATAATAAGGCTGCACAATGCCCAGCTGAACCATGCATACCATCGATCACAACTTTAAGCGGTTGCTGTAAATAAATGTCATCTAAAATAAATTTCTGATAGGCCAAACAATATTCAGGTTTGATTTCGTGTGGCTCAAGTTCAGTCATCAAGTGCACGCGTTCCGATGAAAAACAATTTCGTGCTTCGACTGCAACGTGTTGAATCATCTCCGGACAAGGTGGCTCACCTTTGATAATCCATTTGATACCATTATCTGATTTAGGATTATGGCTCGCCGTCACCATAATGCCATTGCCTTGAAATTGTCCCGCAATAAAATACAACATCGGGCTTGAGCAGCAGCCAATAATTTCCGCTTCAAGGCCAGCATCATGGCAGACTTTTTGAATTATTGTTGCATAGGTTGGACTGGTTAAACGCGCATCATAGCCAATAGCAAGGCTCTTTTGACCTGCATCTAAATATTGTTTTACTAAGCCGTAAGCAATCGACTGAACTAAATCAGCATTTAATAGCGATATTTTCCCGCGAATGTCATATGCACGAAAAATATGTTGCGGAAAGTGATTAAACAGTGAACCCATACTATGTTCTTCTAATTACATCTTTATTAATTAAAAAATCTAAAATTCTCATGAGAATTTAAGCTTTTAATTAAAGGATAAAATCCTGTAAAAAAGTGTAACTTTTTTATAACAATTTTAGTTAATAATCAATTAATAATATTTAAGCACTAACCAAAAATCTGACAACAATCTAACATTACTTCTTGTTTTCAAGATTATTTTCATAAATAAATCTTTGAGTTACATTTAATTAACTTGCTTATTTTCTTTTATCTAATTAAATTTTTACTTTTCCAAGATTTTTTATATTCAAAATCCACTCTGTACACATATAGTAAATTGATCAAAATAAAATCACTCATCATTGATTCAGATATTCATGTCATTCAAAAGTATAAACGTATTAAGTTCATCAGAATTCAACACTCTCTGGTAGGCACCATAATCTTTCACGATAAAAATCTAGATATTATGAATAAATTTAAAATTTAAATAAAAAACCATCACGAGGATGGTTTTTTATTAGCTACTTGATTGCAGGCATGTTACTTGTCAACGCACTGCAGCAATATGTTTAGCGCTGATTAGTTTTTACCTGTATGACCAAAACCGCCTGCACCACGTTCAGTGGCTTCAAACTCATCCACAATATCAAACTGAGCTTGTACAACTGGCACTAAAACATATTGTGCTAAACGCTCACCCGGCTCTAGGCTAAATGCCGTTTGGCTACGGTTCCAAACAGATACCATCAATTCACCTTGGTAGTCTGAGTCAATCAAACCGACCAAGTTACCCAACACGATTCCGTGTTTATGACCTAAGCCTGAACGCGGCAAAATTAAACCTGCAAAGTTAGTGTCTTCGATATAAATCGATAGGCCTGTTTTTACCAGAACAGTTTGACCCGGCTCAATCACGGTAGTCTCTTCTACACATGCACGTAGATCAAGGCCTGCCGAACCTGCTGTTGCATAAGTTGGCATTGGCCATTCTGTACCTAAACGTGTGTCGAGAACTTTAACTTGAACTTTCATGGTTCATTCCTGTTTCAATAAAACGAATTTTCAAAAAATAAAAATAATCTACGCTTTAAGCTTTAACGCTTAATCAGCGCACGTAAATTTTCTAAATAATGCTGTGCTTGCTGTTTAGGATCGATATCCCCTGCTAGCTTTTTCTTGCGTCCTAACCACTCCAATTCATCTTGTGGTAGTTCATCCAAGAAACGGCTAGGCGTCATTTGTCGCATTTGCCCACCGGCTTTACGTTGCTCAGCCAAAGTCATGGTTAAACCTTGACGTGCACGAGTAATCCCCACGTACATCAGTCGACGTTCTTCCTCGACCGTGTCGGCAGCAATGGAGTTCTTATGCGGCAGAATTTCTTCTTCTAGACCAATCAAATAAACAAATGGAAATTCCAGACCTTTCGACGCATGGAGTGTTAACAAATTGACTTTATCAGTGTCTTCTTCTTCTTGTTGCTGTTCTAACATATCGAGCAACACCATTTTACGAATCACACTTTCAATGTTCTTTTCATCTACATCTTCTGCACGGTTAATCAAACTTTGAATACTGCTATACAGCACTTCAATGTTATCGAGTTTGGTTTTTTCCTGTGCTGGCGTTGCTGCCGACTCTTTCACATAGTCGATATAACCCGCTTCTATCATCATGCGACGAATGATCGGAACAGGCTCATCATCTTCTAACAATTCACGGGTAAAGGTCGAAATAAAGTCCGCAAATTCGGCCAATTGGGTTGTGGCTTTTTTCGGAATCGCCATACTTAAGCGCTGGTCGCCTGCTGCACTGAGTAAGGATAAATTACTTTCCTGCGCAAATAGACCAAGCTTTTCCAAAGTCACAGGACCAATCGCACGTTTTGGCGTATTGATAATTCGTAAAAATGCACTGTCATCTTCAGGGTTGATGATCAAACGTAAGTAGCTCATCAAGTCCTTAATTTCAGCACGAGCGAAGAAAGACTGACCACCCGATAATTTATACGGGATCTGCATTTGGCGTAGCTGTGTCTCCAAAGCGCGCGCTTGGAAATTACCACGGTATAAAATGGCGTAGTCTTTCCAATTTTTACCATTCATCAGCTTGTGCGTAATCAAGTCTTTTACAACGCGTTCTGATTCATCATCGTCATTACGACAAGTAATCACGCGGATCACTTCACCATGGCCTTTATCTGACCAAAGCTTTTTATCGAAAATATGTGGGTTATTGCCAATAACTGTATTGGCAGCTTTTAAAATACGACTGGTCGAGCGATAGTTTTGCTCAAGCTTAATCACTTTCAGATTACGGAAATCTTCCTTCAATAAAGCCATGTTCTCAGGCTTAGCACCACGCCATGCATAAATTGATTGGTCATCATCACCTACCGCAGTGAATTGTCCCATGACACCCACGAGTAATTTCACCAAAATATATTGCGCGGTGTTGGTATCTTGATATTCATCGACCAATAAATAGCGGATTCGATTTTGCCAACGATCACGCACTTCTGCATTTTCTTGTAATAAGCGCGTCGGCATGACAATTAAATCATCAAAATCAACGGCATTGTACGCACGTAAATTACGCTCATACAGTTGATACAAATGCGCAAATTGAACGTCTTCTGCTGTTTCACAAGTGGTGTGCGCTTGCTCAGGTGGAATCAGATCGTTTTTCCAATCTGAAATCATTTTCATAGCTTTGGCAATCAGCTCTTTACTTTCTGCACCGGATAAATTGTCGCGATGCATTAAGTCCATCAAAATGCGTTTGCAGTCATCTGCATCTAAAATTGAAAAGTTATTTTTCAGTGGTGTATTTTTTAATTCCAAACGGAGCATGTTTAGCCCGAAGTTATGGAATGTAGAAACCGACAGCCCTTTTGCCTCTTCACGGCTCATCAGCTTCGTCACACGCTCTTTCATTTCACGCGCAGCTTTGTTGGTAAAGGTCATCGCGGTGATACGGTGCGCAGGAATACCACAATGCTTCACCAAATAGGCAATTTTACGGGTAATCACCGATGTTTTGCCTGAACCTGCCCCTGCAAGTACTAACAAGGGTCCTTGAGTGTATTTCATTGCTTCAAGTTGCTTGTCGTTCAACTGACTTGCCAGTGACATAGTCTTTCCTCTTATTAATTCGAGGATGATTATAGTCATCTGAAACGATCTTGCCTAATGCAAAATGTATTTTATCGGTCATTAAAAATGCCATAAAAAAAGCCACCCGAGGGTGGCCTTTAGTTTCGAACTAAAACTTATTTAGTTTCGTAAACTGAGATTTCTACGCGACGGTTTTGTTCACGACCTGCAGCAGTTGAGTTATCCGCTACTGGAGAAGTTGAACCGTAACCACGTGCAGTAATACGAGTTGAAGAAATACCTTGAGACGCTAGGTAGTTTTTCACTGAGTTTGCACGGTTTTGAGAAAGTGGGTTGTTGATCGCATCAGTACCAGTGTTGTCTGTGTGACCATGTACAACGATTGCAAGTTTGTTTGCAGTACCGTCTTCACGCAATACTTTAGCAACGTCATTCAACGCAGATTGGAACTGAGATTGAATAGTTGAAGAGTTAGTTGCGAAAGTTACTGATGGCATAACAAGGTTGATCGAACCATCTGGATTACGACCTACGTCAACACCAGTACCAGCCAATTCTTGTTTAAGACGTTTTTCTTTCTTATCAAGAAGAAGACCTGCACCACCACCAACTACAGCACCAATTGCAGCTGCTTGACCCATTTTGTCTTTATCAGCATTAGAATAAGCAATACCAGCGCCTAAAAGAGCACCTAGACCAGTACCGATTGCTGCTTTGTCATATTCCATGTTTTGACAACCAGTAAGTGCCATTGCCCCAACTACTGCCGAAATTACTAGTGCACGCATTGCATGCCTCCTTCTTTGTGTTTTGTTGTATGGTTGAAATGATGAAGTAAAACAAATGGCTGAACCATTGATTTTTTGTTAATAATAAAACGTTTAGTTACAATTTGTAATATGAATACGAGATTTATTTGTTAATTCCATCACAATTTCTTCACAGTTCTGCAGATGCCCTTTTTTATTTAATCAACTCGAACTATATTTATTAGAATCAATCATTATTTGGACAATTTCCGCTAGGACTTTTTATATGTCATCTCAAACAAATAAGCAACCGACACTAAAAAAAATTAGCAAAGGACTTACCGTCGGTTCAGTTATGACAGGCAGTACTTTTTTCCATGGTCCTCCTGTACTAGCCCTTGGTCTAACCAAACTCTTTAAAAAATCAAAAAAGGTTGATGAAACCAACATAAAAATTACCAACAGTTGGCTCACCGTCAATAACTGGCTGATTGACCATGTTCTGCCTAATACCGAATGGGACATTACCATCGATGAAGGCCTCGACTTAAATTTGCAGGGTCGCTATCTCATGACCTGTAATCATCAAAGTTGGGTCGATACGACAGTCAACCAATATTTTGGTTTAACCCGTATGCCTCTGACGCGTTTCTTTACCAAATGGGAGCTCATTTTCATTCCATTTGTGGGACAAGCTTTTAAAATTTTAGGCTTCCCAATGATGAAACGTCATAGCAAAGAACAAATCGCGAAAAATCCTGAACTTAAATATCGAGATATGGAAGAAGCGCGTAAATCTTGTGAACAGTTATTGAGCCAGCCTTTTACCCTGCTGAACTATTTGGAAGGCACTCGCTTTACCCCTGAAAAACATGTGCAGCAGCAATCACCGTATCAAAACCTTCTTAAGCCGAAAGCGGGTGGTTTAGCACTGGCACTCAATATTTTAGGGGATCAAGTTGATGCTCTCGTGGATATGACCATCGTCTATCCAAATGGTGCACCAGGTTATGGCGAATTTTGGCTCGGTGAAGTTCCACGCATAGCCGTGGATTTACGTAAAATTGAAATTCCAACGTGGGTGCATGGCGGCAACTATGAAGATGACGTAGAGTTCCGTGAAAAATTTCAGCATTGGGTGGATGAGCTGTGGACAGAGAAAGACCAACTCATTACTCGTATGAAAGCTAAATACTCAGTTACTGAATAATTAAGAAGAAGTTTTTATGTCGCAGAACAGCATGCCGCAAAACAAGAAATCTAAATATCATCATGTCAATCCAAACAGTTGGTCATTCAAACTGTTTTTGATTTATGACATTTTCATGGTGTTTATTATTGTTTTTAACTTGTTCTGCCTATGCATGAACTTTTTCCTCATGAGCAATCTTGGCAGTTGGTTCTTTAACAGTATCCACCTGCCCGATGTGCTGAGTTTTTACCGTGAACATTTGCATCCGTGGGTCATTACCACCGAAGCGTGGTTTATTATCTTTTTGATAGTCGAACTGTTGGTACGTTGGGCGATTGCTAGCATCAACAAGCACCATCAGCGCTGGTTCTTCTTCCCGTTTATACATTGGTACGAAATTTTAGCTATTGTGCCGCATTTACGTTTCCTGCGTTTATTTCGTGCGGGCGTGATTGCTTATCGACTGTATGAAATGGGCTATCAAATCGTGCCATCGGCATGGCAAAAGAAAGCTTTGTTTTATTATCGTGTGGTGATGGAAGAATTGGCTGATCGAGTGGTACTCACCGTACTCGATGGGGTTAGACATGAGTTAAACACCAGTACCACACATAAAGATTTGATTAGCAATGTCGTTCAGCATCACCGCGAATTATTCACCCAAGTCTTGGCCGAAATTTTGCAAGAAAATTTAAGCAAAGAGCTACGTACTGAACGTGAATTGATCGCCAAAAATGTCGGACAAATCGTCAGTCAGGCCATCGAAGATACCCCAGAACTCACGCAGCTATTGCGCTTAGTGCCAATCGTTGGCAGCCGCATTGAACAGCAGATTCAAAGTATCGGGCAACGTTTGGGTGAAAATATTACCCAAGGTTTAATTTCCCCATTGGCTTATCCCAATACATCGACGGCTCAAAAACCCAATCTATATTTAGACATTTCACAGCGTGTTAGCCGTATTGAAATCGAAAATAATGCCCAGCTGGATGAGTTGGTTCGCTCTGCGGTTTTTGAAAGTCTAGAAGCCATTCGTAAGCAAGTGAAAGTAAAACAGTGGCAGCAGATTATGCAGGAACAGGACCAAGCTACAGAATAAACACTTAGTCAAAAATAATTGCGAACTCCGCTAGAGTATTCATGCAAATTGTTCTAGGATTTGCTCTATTTACAACATAACTACTTCGGCACAAAAGTAATAGTTAGAAGTCTCAAGGATTCAATATGGCTGATATACGGATAAAAGGCAAAATGGTCAATGCGATTCGCATTCACCTCGATACCAATGATCATGATGCGATCCGCCAGCAACTTACTCCAATGTTCCAAAAGGCTTTTCCACCCGGAACATTAGCCGTGATTGAAAGTACGGTTGATCAAGAACTAATTGCACTGATTCAACTGCTTATTAGTATTGAAATTCAACCCATTGGTGTCACTGAAGGTCCGCTATCTGACCAAGCGCGTGCCATCCAATTTCCCGTGGTTCCTGCAGATCGTAAACTACAACAAGTTAAACCGACACGCGAACAAGTGGTTGAAGAGCCCGCGCCTGCAGAAGAAAAAACCGAAGATAAAATTGCTGCAGTCGAAGTACCGACCATTCGTCATGCTACGTCGTATCACAATGAAATCTTGCGTACAGGTCAATGTTTAGTCCAAGACCATGGCGATATCATTATTAATGCTGGTATTAATAGCGGTTCAGAAGTAATTGCTTCAGGAAATATACATATTTATGGTAGTGCTCGTGGTAGAGTCATTGCCGGAGCTGGTGGGAACACGGCTGCACGTATTTTCTGTCATTCATTAGAAGCTGAATTAGTTTCAATTGCAGGGACTTACTGTGTCGCTGATGATATTCCACCTCATGTGGTCAAACAGCCAGTACATATTTATTTGAATGACCAGCAAGAGCTAGTATTTGAAGCTTTGCAATTTTAATGTATAAATAATCACCAAACCCCTAATTAAAAAAGGGGATTTAAACCATAACAGGAGTGGATTCGGTGGCGAAAATTGTTGTCGTAACATCAGGTAAAGGTGGCGTAGGTAAAACAACTACAAGCGCATCTTTTGCAACAGGTTTAGCCCTTCGCGGCCACAAAACTGTTGTGATCGACTTTGATGTGGGTTTACGTAACCTTGACTTGATCATGGGCTGTGAACGCCGCGTTGTATATGACTTTGTAAACGTATTGAATAACGAAGCTCGATTACAACAAGCGCTTATTCGCGATAAAGATATTGAAAATCTCTACATTTTGCCAGCATCTCAAACACGTGATAAAGACGCGTTAACAGATGAAGGTGTAGCTCGTGTAATGGACGAACTTTCTCAAGAGTTCGATTACATCATTTGTGACTCACCTGCGGGTATCGAACGTGGTGCAATTTTAGCAATGTATCATGCTGATGAAGCGATCATTGTGACGAACCCAGAAATTTCTTCGGTACGTGACTCTGACCGTATTATTGGGATGCTCGACAGCAAAACCAAAAAAGTAGAACAAAACGAAGGTCGTATCCGTAAGCATCTCTGTATTACACGTTTCAATCCAGAACGTGCGGATAAGCAAGAGATGTTGACGATTGATGACATTTCAAAAGATATTTTACGCGTACCGACTTTAGGTGTTATTCCTGAATGTAAAAGCGTTCTACAAGCATCAAACGAAGGTAAACCAGTGATTTTGTTTACAGAAGAAGCGGCTGGCCAAGCGTATGATGACCTTGTTGCACGTTTCCTTGGTGAAGAGCGCCCTTACCGTCACATTACGGTAAAACCTAAGGGTTGGTTAGCACGTCTATTTGGAGCGTAATCATGGCAGGATTCTGGAGCAAACTTTTTAGCAGCGACGAGAAACCGTCAAGCGCACAAACGGCAAAAGACCGTTTAAAAGTTATCGTAGCGTCTGAAAATGGTTTAGGTAAACGCTTAAGCCAAGACAAGATTGACATGATGAAAAAAGAAATCATGCAAGTGGTAAACCGCTATGTTCGTGGTGTAGATGAGCAACATATTCAAATGTCTGTTCGTTCTGAAGCGAATATTGAAATGCTTGAAATGAATATCAATTTGCCTGAAGAACGTTAATCTGAATTCTGATTAGCCAAGTAAATTGAATCAAGGCAAAATGTGAGGCTGGATCAGTAAAGCGCTGCTTTACCCAGCCGCAAGATGAGAAGCTTTGCTTCGAGTGGGCTGGATTAGTTTTATTCCTTTGTTAGATCAAAAGCTTTGCTTCGAGTAAACGGGATAAAAAAAATAACTTTTGATCCAACCATAAAATGAGTCGCTTAACTTAGAGACGGCGAATAAAACTATTTTACTTGCGTACTCATATTTGCCTTTTTGTATTTTTAAACCAGCAAGGAGATTGCGATGGCATTATCTCAGCCAGCAACGTTCAACGAAGAATGGTCAGATGAGCGTGTATTTGCCTACCTTACTCAGCTTCCTCCTGAAGGAGTGAATGGCGACTTTCACGTGCTTTACCATGCTTTCAAACATATGCGTCCAAATGACTATGAGCGTCTTTTGACTCAATTCGTTGCCGATGGCCGTGATGTGAACGCAACTAATCCTGAAGGTCAGCGTATTCATGACGTGATTGCTCAATACCCACGTCAAAGCGCAGGTTTCCTCGAAGTATTGGCAAAATTTGCTTAATTTCGAGTAACAAAAAAAAGCCCGCATGATGTGGGCTTTTTTTATCTTATTTAAAATCAGCGTGATAGTATTTCAGCATGATTAATGCACGATCAACATGAGCAATGGAAACATCAAGCCAAAACCAATGGTTTGTACACTAATAATGGCCGCCATCAGTTGTGAATCACCTTGATAATAGCGCGTTAAAATATAGGACGATGATGCAGTCGGCAAAGCAAAAAATACCACTAAAATTATCCGTTCAAAATCAGTTAAACCAAGACAACTACTTATCACATAAGCCAAACTCGGCATTAAAACTAATCGCCCAATCGTATTTAAACTCAGACGACGTACATCTGCACGCATCTGCTGAAACTGTAATGCCGCTCCCACAGACAATAAACCCAAAGGTAAACTCATTGCCGCCAATATTTTTAATAATTCAGGTAAGCCTTTAAATAGACTCAAGCCTGATAAATTAAACAACACCCCTACAACACAGCCTAAAATTAAGGGATTTTTTGCGATTGACTGACAGGTCTGCCTCAATTGCTTCACACTTAAATTTGAGAAGGCCAATACTGAAATAATATTGACTAAGGGCACTGCAACGGCAATTAACATGGCAAACATCTGCATGCCTGTGGAGCCAAATAAAGCGCCCATAAGGGATAAACCAATATAGGTATTAAAACGGATATGACTTTGGATATACACGCCAAAACGCTGCACGGGGATATGCATAAACTGCTTGATCCCCCACAATACAATGCTGATCAAACAGGTGCCCGCAACCAGTACTGTCAACATTCGTGAAACGGTGTTCATATCCAATTGCACGGCTGATACATTCAAAAAAAGCAGCACAGGAAATAAAACGTAGTAATTAAGTTTTTCTGAATTTGCCCAAAATTCATCCTGAACAAACTGTGTGTATTTAAGCACATAGCCCATCGCGATTAATGCAACGAGGGGAAACAATGCGACGACGATATTCATGCTGTACGCCTTGAAATAAACAAGCTATTTCATCTTTAACCATTTATGTAGCACAATATAATCCTCATCTAGACTCATAACAAAATGAGTAATTACTCATGGCGATGACATTTTCTCAGCTTGAAATTTTTATTAAAGTCGCAGAACAACAAAGCTTTACTCTCGCTGCTCGACAGCTGGGAATTACTCAGTCAGCTGTCTCTCATGCCCTAAAGTGTTTAGAGCAACATTGGAATGTCAGCTTATTTAGCCGTGAACAAGGCGCTATTGCCCTAACACATATCGGCCAACAACTTCTACTACACGCAAAGGAAGTACTCAATACAACGCAAATCATGCAACAAGAAGTGCATGCCGCACATGGTATTCAACAAGGAACGCTGAGAATTGGCTCTTTTGGTTCTTCTAGTTCGATTCATCTGCTTCCAGAGCTATTAAAGGCATATAGAGAGCGCTATCCACACATTGAGATCTATGTCGAAGAAGGTACCGATGCAGAAGTGTCTCGTTGGATTTCTGAACGTCAGATTGATGTTGGTTTTGCCGTACTCCCTAAGCCGCAACTGTTCACCTTCCCCTTAATTCAAGACATTTTCATTGCCTTGATTCCAGATAGTTATTCAGTTTCCAAACACAGTCATTTAGATATCCAAGACCTGCAAAATTACCCCTTTATTATGACCCGTGCAGGCAGCCAGTCCCATGTCGAAAAACTGCTTAAACAACACTACATACAACCTAAAATTACCTATCAAATGTCGCAACTGTTAACCATTTTAAACATGGTGAATTTACAGGAAGGGATTGCTATTGTTGCAGATATGGCGATGCCTACTGAGCTGTTGGCGTTGCATCCACATGTGGTTAAACGTCCACTCTTTCCAAATACCCAACGGCAGATTGGACTCGCCGTAAAAAATCAAAAACTTATGAGCCCTGCCTGCAAAGCCTTTATCGAACTGGCCCAGTCCATGTTCTACCAAGATAGGTTCTCAATCTAAAAATAAAAAAACCTGCCGAAGCAGGTTTTTTGTTTTAGGACTTAGACCAAGATATCTCGTTTACCATTTGGCCCCATACTACTTACGATACCATTTTCTTCCATTTGGTCGATGATACGTGCAGCACGGTTATAACCGAGGCTAAATTTACGTTGCAGCGAAGAAGTAGAAGCTTTACGAGTTTCCAGTACAAAGCTAACGCATTGGTCATACAAAGCATCTCGATCTGATCCGCCATCACCATCTTCAAAACCGCGAGATGTCGGCTCTTCATCATAAGGCGTGAGGATTTCATCGACATAATTCGGTTCACCGCGCTCACGCCATGCATCACAAATACGGTTCACTTCATCGTCTGAAATAAACGCGCCATGTACCCGTTCAGGTTCAATTTTCCCCGGTCCGAGGAATAACATATCACCATGGCCCAGTAAGTCTTCCGCACCACCAGCGTCTAAGATAGTACGTGAATCCAGTTTACTGTTGACACGTAGCGCAGCACGCGTTGGAATATTGGCTTTGATCAAACCTGTCACTACATCTACGGTTGGACGCTGCGTCGCCAACAGCAAATGAATCCCTGCTGCACGTGATTTTTGTGCAAGACGGGTAATCATTTCTTCAGCTTTTTTACCCACTTGCATGATCATGTCGGCAAATTCGTCGGCAACAATTACGATCAACGGCATAGGCTGTAAACGTGGCGCACGACTTTGGGTTGCAGAGTCATCTGGCTTCCAAGTTGGATCGATGAGATCTTCCCCGTTGGCCATTGCTTCTTCAATTTTGCGGTTAAAGTCAGTCAGCTTACGCACTTTCATCAAAGACATCAGCTTATAACGACGCTCCATTTCATTCACACACCAGTTCAATGCACTCACCGCATCTTTCATGTCAGTTACAACAGGCGTTAATAAATGTGGAATATCGTTATAGTTGGCAAGTTCCAACTGTTTCGGGTCAATCATAATAAGTCGCAATTGCTCAGGTGTATATTTCAACAACATCGATAGCAACATGGCATTTACTGCGACTGACTTACCAGAACCCGTAGTACCTGCCACCAACATATGCGGCGCTTTCGCCAAATCAGCCAAGACAGGATTACCGGAAATGTCTTTACCCATCGCCATACTAAGTAAGGCATTTGGATCACGGTATGCCGGCGTTTCTAACAGCTCAATAAGACGAACCATTTCACGTGAACTATTTGGGACTTCAATCCCGATATACGGTTTACCCGGAATAACTTCCACCACACGTACAGAAGCCATAGACATTGAGCGTGCCAAGTCACGTGAAATATTGGTCACTTTCGATGCTTTTACACCGGGTGCCAAATCTAGTTCAAAACGTGTCACGACAGGGCCCGGCTGTGCTTCTACAACTTTAGCTTTGACATTAAACTCTTGCAGCTTAATTTCTAAAAGTTCAGACAAGCGAGACAATTGCTCTGCGGTAAAATTAACTTTCTTATTCGGATCTACAGGATCTAATATTTCCAATCCCGGCAAAGTCGGTAAATCCAAACGTTTTTGTGCCACTTGCATCGCACGAGACATTGGACGACCAGAGGCATCGGTTAAAGGCGCATCAAAGTCAAAATCATCTTCGAGATCTAAATCGATGTCTTCAGGCTTACCTGCTGTTTCTTGCCATACTTCACGGAAAGCATCTTTATTCGAGCTGATTAAGGCTTTTTCATCGTCAGATATAAAAGTCTGTGGCTGCGTATTGATTTCAGCACGAACCAAAGGCGTAGATTGCGCATAACTACTGGTTGTACGAACCGGTTGTGACTGTTCTATTGCTCGCTCTGCTTCTTCAACCAGCAAATCATCGAGATCATTAAATTCAGCTTCAGCACCGATATTTTTCGGTGTGGTGAGCGTTGTCGTTTGTGCAGCTGCCACACCTAATCCTACAACAGTTGCAGTAGTACCTGTTGCAAAATCATTTGAATGCGTTGCAGGACTTTCACTTTGTGCTGTATTAAATGGGCTATGCACATCAGTCGCTGTTTTACCATTTGGAACAGCGGCTAACAGCTCATCGAAGATTTCATCATCATCCCAATCCACTGATTTTTTAACTGCCGGCGCCGCTTCTGTCGGAGAAGTCAAATGCACATCTGCTGCTTTGTTGAAATATTCAGTTTGATTGGCAGGCTGCTCTTCTTCTGCAGCTTTCAGTAAAGCATCAATATCTTGTTTGTGCCGTTGGTCATCATTTGAATGCAAGGCACGCCAAACCTCTCCCGTCGCAACAACACGTTGTTGATCTTGCTCAAGCTGACGCACTTTCTCCAAAGTATGTTCAAAATCTTCATCGGATGGTGTAGCAGTCTCCGGCGAATTTACCGTAGATAAATGCTGTGCATTGCCTTCTTTGTCTGCACATTCTTTATCAGCAATATCATCAAATAAACGCTCAGCAACACGATCACGTACTACAGGGTCAACCTCTACAGCATGATGCTCATGGGCGGGTGTGACTGGTGCAATCACTTTTGATGCATGCGCAGCAGCACTCTCTTTTTTAGTCGTTGGTACGGTACGGTCAAAAGCAGTATCTCCTTCAGGGACATTGCGATAGAACAAATCTTGGAGATAAGCCGGTGTCGATTTCATGGTTGCCCATGTCTTATTCCACTTGATGCCAAAGGCCAAAGTGAACAACATGATCCAAAATGCAATAAGAAATATTGCTGCACCATAGACCGTTAAAATTTGTTCAAGACTTTGACCCAGTTCATAACCAATAATCCCGCCCGATGCATTTTCTAAAGTATCTTCGGGAACATTCCAAAATAGGAAAAGTAAACTTGAAGTTGCCAGTAAAATAAAGAACTGAGCGGCATAGCGAAATGGACGGTTTAGAAAACTACGTGGCCACCAGACTTGAATTGCTTCGAGAAATAAATAGACAGGTATCAGCAGACTTGCCCAACCTAAAAATCCATAGAGTAAGTCAGCTATCCATGCGCCTGCGACGCCGCTGGCATTTGAAACTTGCTGAGTATCACTGGATAAATGCATCCATCCCGGATCAAATGGCGTATATGTGACTGTTGCAAGGAACAGATATATCCCAAATGAAACAAGGAATAATGTCATTATTAAGCGCTGTGCATATGCACCCGACACCGCTGTCATATACGTTCCTGTAACCAATTCTTCATGAATGTTTTTGTCATTACCCACAACAAAATGGGCTGAATCTAAACCTGTTATTATGCACCTGTTCAATAAAAAAGATGCAAGATAATTTAAGTATAGTTGTTAACTTTATTGTATATAGCTCAAAACGATTTCGATGATCAATAATATCGACTTTAATCTCACACAATCGTTTCAAACTTTGACGTATAATTCCACAAATTATCATATAAAAAAAGGATTCTACGGATGAGCGCTCGTCACTCACGTCTAATTATTTTAGGTTCTGGTCCTGCAGGTTATAGCGCTGCGGTATACGCTGCCCGTGCGAACCTGAAACCGACACTCATCGCAGGTATTCAATTAGGCGGTCAATTGACTACAACGACAGAAGTAGACAACTGGCCAGGTGGTGCAGAAGGTTTAACAGGCCCTGCCCTAATGGAACAAATGCAAGCGCATGCTGAACGTTTTGGCACAGAAATAGTGTATGACCATATCAACGAAGTTGACCTCAATGTTCGTCCATTCGTACTTAAAGGCGATATGGAAGAGTTCACTTGTGATGCATTGATTATTTGTACAGGTGCAACTGCGCAATACTTAGGTCTTGAATCTGAAGCTGCATTTATGGGTCAAGGTGTAAGTGCTTGCGCAACTTGTGATGGTTTCTTCTACAAAAACCAAAAAGTAATGGTTGTCGGGGGCGGTAATACTGCTGTGGAAGAAGCGCTTTATCTTTCAAACATTGCTTCTCATGTCACTCTTGTACACCGTCGCGACACTTTACGATCAGAGAAAATTCTGCAAGATCATCTTTTTGCAAAAGAAAAAGAAGGTAAAATCAGCATCATCTGGAATCACCAAGTGGATGAAGTGATTGGTGATACGACGGGTGTGACTTCTGTACGTATTAAATCTACGCAAGATGATTCAACTCAAAATGTTGATGTCACTGGTATGTTTGTGGCTATTGGTCACAAACCAAACAGCGGTATTTTTGAAGGCCAATTAAACTTACGTGACGGCTACATCCAAGTTCAAAGTGGCACCGCAGGTAACGCAACACAAACGTCTATTCCCGGTGTATTTGCTGCGGGTGATATTGCCGATAGTATCTACCGTCAAGCGATTACTTCTGCAGGTTCAGGCTGTATGGCTGCACTCGATGCTGAAAAATACCTTGATGCACTCGGCGAATAATCTTTTGCTTCATTCATTTGCTTAGCTAAATAATTTTAAAAAATTAGCCGACCTGATGGTCGGCTTTTTTATGTATGATAAATATCCGTGTACCTCAATAAGAAGCTTGGCATGCCGATACTCCCTCCTTCTGAATTTACTTTCCCCGATCCTGTTGAATGCGATCCCGAAGGTGAAGGCTTAATTTGCATCGGTGCTGACCTCTCCCCTTCCACACTGTTTGAAGCCTATAGTCACGGTCTTTTCCCATGGTTCAGTGAAGGTGATCCGATTTGTTGGTGGTGTCCTGAACCCCGCTGCATTATTCGACCGCAGGACTATCATCCGAGCAAATCGTTATTACGCAGCATGAAAAAAATGGACTATAAGATCACCATTAATCGTGCGTTTGAAACTGTGATTCTCTCATGTTCACTGCCACGTAGTTATGCCAATGAAACATGGATTTCAGAAGATATCATTCAGGGATATTCTGCGCTATTTGAAGCAGGCTATGCTTATAGCATTGAAGTTTGGGAAAATGAGACTGTTGTCGGAGGCCTCTATGGCGTCAATATTGGCCATGGCTGCTTTGGTGAGTCTATGTTCAGTACACGAACAGATGTCTCTAAAATGGCGTTTTACACCTTAATGCTCATCGGGCAAGAGAATCAGTTGCCATGGATTGATTGCCAATTGGTCAACGATCACCTCTTAAGCTTAGGGGCGAGTACACTTTCTCGCCAACAATACCTTAATTCGTTACAAGATGTTGTTAAACAACCATCAATCGATTGGAAAAAGTATCAGGACAGTGTATTTTCAAGTAAAACAATAGCGCAATGGGCGAGTCTCAGCGCATGACAATAAAAGAGGGATATTACGATGAATTCCTATCAACCGAAGTCCCTGTTGAACGAATTACAGTACTACATCACGCCTCCGCATGATTGTAGCTACTTAGAAAATAAATCTGCTCGGATGGTCTTTCTTGATCCTGTCCATCGTATTGATGTGGTCACATTATCTGAACTTTCCCGCATGGGTTTTCGTCGTAGTGGTGATTTTGTCTATCGCCCTGAATGTCATCTTTGTCGCCAATGTTTGTCCTCTCGCGTTCCTGTTCATGAATTTCAAATGAACAGCGTGCAAAAAAAAGCGTGGAAACGGAATCAAGATTTAACGGTGAAAATTAGCCGCCCTCAAGATGCCGATGCAAAGCATTATGCGCTGTACGAACGCTACATTAATGAGCGGCATGCTGATGGTGATATGTACCCACCTAGCCAAGATCAATTTGAAAAATTTTTAATTAATAGCTGCACTGACAGTTTCTTTTTAGAGCTGTGGCTAGATGAGCAACTAATCAGTGTATCTACCTGTGATCCCCTCGATGATGGTATTTCAGCGGTATATACCTTTTTTGATCCTGATGAAAGCCGTCGCTCACTAGGGACTTTTGCCATTCTGAAACAAATCGAGCATGCACAAAAGCTTGGACTGCAATATGTCTACTTGGGCTATTGGGTGCCCGATTCGCAAAAAATGAATTATAAATCTCAGTACATTCCACTGGAACTTCTGCTTGATGGACAATGGCGTCGACTCAACCGACCACTGACCCAAGAAGAAATTAGCCAACTGGGGGATTCCCTGATGACCACCTTACCTTCAGGTTGGAACAATCCTATTATTAAATAAAAGGGATCAAACAAAAGATATTCAATAAAAAAGCATCCGTTTATTCACGAATGCTTTCTTTAAATCTGATCACGCTTCACCGCTTTTATTTAAATAAAGCTGCAAAATCATCACCACAAGCTTTCACCATAATAATGGCATGTTCTCGTGTTCCATCGGCATTTGGATAATAATTCTTTCGCAAATCGATTTGGTGAAAATCAGCTTTTTCATATAAACGGATCGCAGGTTGATTACCTTCACGCACTTCCAAGAAGATTTGAATGGGGTTATTTTTGAGTAAGGCAATAGATTCATCGAGCAATTGAAAACCTAATCCTTTGCCTTGCTGGCTCGGATCGATCGCCATCAACAGCAAATTTGCTTCATCTAAAACGGGTTGTAAAATGCAAAAACCTACAACTTTTCCTTGTCGCTCAATCACCGTACTTTGATAGGCAGCAATCGATTCTTGAAATTGTTTTATGGTCCAAGGATGGCTTTGTACGCGGCGCTCGATATCGTAAACCTGCTGTACATCAGCGTCTTGCATCAAACGAATCATCTTCGTTTATCTTTCTATAGCTAGGGTATGCGCATTATAAAAAGTTTGCCTCTAAAGTTGAATAAAAAAAAGAGCGATTTACATCGCCCTTCTCAAAAAGTCACCACAGCGCTGTGATTAGAGACCCAAATATGCTTTCCACGTTTTTAATAAACCTGAAGTATCTAAATCATTCGGGTGAAAACCAGGTTTAAAATACATCAGCATTTCTTTACCCATACCAGTGATGATGCCTTTTGAAGGGCTATAACCATAGGTATAAATATCTTTTAATGCTTCAAAATTAAGCTTGTTATCTTCTTTTAATAAACGAGCAACAAAGTAGCTTTGTACGAAGAATAAAGTCACCATTGCGCCAATCAATGAACCTGTACGGAGTGCGTAGGCCTTAATCCCCTGACCAAAGACACCTTCAAAAACATCATAAGCCACGGCTTTATGTTCATTTTCTTCAATCGCATGCCACAACCACATATTTTTCATGGTTTCATCTGTCATTAAAGCTTGAATATGTGGGTTAACCAATAACTGTGAAGCAATCGTTGCAGTGAAATGCTCAAGTGCCGTAGTTGCGGTTAGATCCACCATTTCTTGAGTAATACCAACAGGTTTACCAATACGTGCAAAGACTTTGCGCACGCCTTGGATAACTCGACCCGTTGCCTTATCAAGCGTTTCGACATCATGACCGTATTTTTGTGCATAAGCATTGAAGCCTTCATGCTCTTGCGTATGCATGGCTTCCTGACCAATGAAAGCACTAATTTCTTTTTGTAAGGCTTCATTGTTTGCGATCGCTGGGTGTTTACGTACGGCACGCACACTATCAATAAAGAACATTTCACCCGCTGGAAATAAAGCAGATAATGCGGTCATAAAATGTGTCAAACCAGCTGAGCCGTTCATCCAATACTCTGGTACTGCATCAAATTCAAAATTCATGCGACGTACAGGGAAACTTGCACCTGCTCGATTAGTAATCTTTACTTTAGCGTTCATGCCTAACTCCTTTTTGAGTTATTAAATACTCAAACTTTTTATTGGTTTTCTTGAGTTCATATTACGGTTTTATTGAAGCGTAATTATTTCAGTTAAGGACAGTGAATTATCACTAAAGGACAGCTTTAAAAAATATTGTCAGACAATTTCCCCTATCACATTGAATAAGCATAAAAAAAAGCGCCTCAAAGAGGCGCTTTTTTACACACATTTAGTGATTATGCAGTTACTTTAGAAACTACACCAGCACCAACTGTACGGCCACCTTCACGGATCGCAAAGCGTAAGCCAGCGTCCATTGCGATTGGGTGGATTAATTCTACTGACATTTCTACGTTGTCACCAGGCATAACCATTTCAACGCCTTCTTTAAGCGCGATCGCACCAGTTACGTCAGTTGTACGGAAGTAGAACTGTGGACGGTAACCGTTAAGGAATGGAGTATGACGGCCACCTTCGTCTTTAGAAAGTACGTATACTTCTGCGTCGAATTTAGTATGCGGTTTGATTGTACCTGGTTTAGCAAGTACTTGACCACGTTGAACGTCTTCACGTTTAGTACCACGTAGAAGAACAC
>NZ_VPEK01000128.1:0-1648 GCF_013417145.1 Acinetobacter sp. YH16044 | reverse complement strand
TTCAGGATATTGAAGCAGGTAAGGATAAACAAAAAATTCTATCTGAACTTTTAGCTTCTGGCCTTGAAGCAGCAGCTCAAGAAATGAGAAAGGATTAAATAGTAAAGCCCCAAGAATGGCAGTTCTTAGGGCTTTGAATTCGTGTACAACCAAATACAACGAGGTACAACCATTGTACAACCAAAACACTCCAAATCAAAGCGAGCGACAAGCCCACGTCCGACATCCCGACGGCTCGCGCGGGTGCGGCGTGGTGTCGAGCGAAGCGAGTCTTGTTAAATATACGGATAATTCCTCCATCCTTACACAGCAAGGCTTTCAGAGAATCAGAGATCGTTTCAAACTTCTCAATAAAGTTCGAAAAATACTCAAGGGCGAACGTACACAACACTGTTTTTTTAATCGTGTAGACAGAAATGACGGTGTAGGGGTTATGTTTAATAAATCCCGAAATAAAGCCAATTACTCAAATATTATGCGATGTGCTAATGCCTGGGGCTGTCCTGTATGTGCTGCAATTATTTCTGAACATCGTAAAAACGAAGTTAAAGAAGCTATGGACTGGTGGCAGGGACAAGGCGGATCTGTATTATTGCTTACATTAACCGTTCCCCATTATTCACATACCGATATTAAACAACTCAAAAAAGACCTTAAAAAAGCATATTCAAAATTCTTCAAGGGTGTTCGTGCATCTCAAAATATGTTCTCAAAATGGATGATTGAGCATTACATTTCATGCTTTGAAATTACGCATGGCGACAACGGTTTTCACCCTCATTATCACGTTTTGTTATTTATCCCTTATTCAATTGGTGTGGGTTCTTTATCCCTTATGCAGGCTGATATGTTTAAGGTTTGGGAACATTGCTGTTTAAAGGCAGGTCTAGGCGCACCAAGTCAAAAACATGGATTACATTTGCAAGCTGGCAATGAAGCAGGTAACTACGTTTCAAAATGGGGCTTAGAACATGAAATGACTAAGGGCCACGTTAAAAAAGGGAAAAAAGACGGTAGAACTCCATTTGATATTTTAAGAAGTTTTGATGAAACAGGTGATGAAAAAGAAGCTAACTTATTCCGCTTGTATTATTTTGCTTTTAAGGGGCAACGCCAATTAAATTGGTCTAGAGGTCTTAAAAAACTTTGTAGCAAAGGACAGGAAAAAACAGACCAAGAAATTGTAGACGATACTGACAACGTAGCAGAAATGCTTTTCAAATTAGATATTGAGCTATGGAATGCTGTTAGATCGCAAGGCAAACAAGGCGAATTGCTTATTGCTGTTGTTGAAGATCAGACTCTCAAAAAACCTATGGACTTGGTGCGCCAATGTTTGATTGATCAAGGGGTCTTAGGGTCGCCCTAACAAGGTCACAGGGTACTATGTGTATCCTTGCTTACATGTTGTCATGTTGTCATGTTTACAAGTACCGAACGAGTGTCTACGAGTGACGACCCCATCATAAAAATTCCAAAACCTTTCTTCCTTGATTACAAGCTCCCATAAAAATTCTAAGCGGGAAAAACCGAGCAAAGCGACGACCCGATTTTTGTTTCTCGAATGAGAAACGCGGAAGCGTGCATTACTGAAAAATCATCACGAATTGGCTAGGGGTGAAAAATCAAAAAAAAGGCATCTGAAAAG
>NZ_VPEK01000127.1:0-1654 GCF_013417145.1 Acinetobacter sp. YH16044 | reverse complement strand
TAGTGACTCTGCAAATCGTCGAATAGTTTCTCTATCACTATCTGTTAAGTTTTGAAGATCTCTAAATAGAGTGTCCGTATTAGTTCCTTCAAAACTATCTACTCGTCCTAGTAAGTAATCTGTAGATACTTCTAGCGCTATTCCTAATTTTCTCAAATTATCAAAAGATGGTTTTCTTGACCCAGCTTCCAAATGTGAAATTGAGGTAGAAGGAATTTTAGATTTTTCAGCTAATTGAGCTTGAGTTAGTTTACGTAACTCTCTTATCGCTTTAAGCCGTTCAGGAAACACGTAGGTTTCATTAGATTCTGTATTCATAATTCTATTCTACTGATTATATTTTTGTATTTCTATAATAATTCGAAATAGAGAAATTTTGTTGACGAATTCGACAAGTAGTGTTAATAATATTTGTGACAACATTTAGTTGTCGAATTCGACAATATTAGGAGCGAAATATGTCTTTAAAGCCAGGACAGAATACAGGCCGTGATGGTGGGATTTATCGAGAGCAAGGTCCTAGAGGTGGGTTGAGAGATAACTACTCAACTATTCCAGATCGAACTATTGCCCCCCCGACATCAAAGCCAAATTCAAGCTGGGTTCGTGTTGAACGTACGCCAGATAGTAAGCGATGAGCTGTGAAAGACTGTTAAGTACGCTTGGCAGTCTTTTTAATAATTTCATATTAACGAAGGCACTGAGATGACTGATCAAACAATAAATATTTTATGTTCTTGCGGAAGCGATAAGTTTGAGATTCCTAGTAATCCTAAAGCTTCAGATACGATTACTTGTGCTAAATGTGGAGCACAAGAAAAGTATGGAATATTGCAGAAAGAAATAGCTTCTAAAGTTAAAAAACAAGTTGAAGCTAATTTTAAAAAAATGTTGAGAAGAGCGGGTTTTAAATAAGCTAATTGTTGATAGGAGGTCCTGTGTTTCCACCGAAAGAATATATAAAAAAATCTTTTAAACAAGGGGTTGCAATAACTATCCTTTTAGGAGTGATCCCTCTTTTATTAGCTTTATGTCAAGATATTTGGGGAGTCATTTTTCATAAAAGTCATGATCTATCTAACTTTAACGAAATGATGAAGAGCCTTATACCTTCCCATGATAATTATGTCCATATTCTTATTTGGCTTTCGGGAATTTACTGTCTACCTTTATTAATGTTAGTTGTAGCAGAAAGAGAATTAGAAAGGAAAATACCAATACCGAGTTGGATAAAGAATTTTATTCTTAATTTTGAATATGCATTATCAGCTATTTTTAGTGTGATGTTTGTTGCATCAGCTATTTTCTTTACTACAGGTTTTTTCTTCTGTTTTACCAGTTTCGGTGTCTCTTATGGCATTGGATTTGTTGTTATTGGAATAATTCTATTTACTCTCACTATGTATGCACTAGCAGCGATGCTAGAGCTTAAAGACCTATTCGTGAAAAATGATTCCGATTCAGAGAAAAACCTAGATTCTGATAATGAGAAGGAAAGTTAATTTAATACCTATAGTTTTCCTTTTAATAATAAAAAACCCCAGCATCCTGCCGGGGTTTCTCATATTGGGTTGCTAGGTATGACTCCTGTCTTAACTCACGCTCCTGGTGCGATCTTTCTTATTCTTGTTGTTTGGAACATCCTGTTCTCTAT
>NZ_VPEK01000126.1:0-1699 GCF_013417145.1 Acinetobacter sp. YH16044 | reverse complement strand
TTAATGGTTTTTTCCCAAATAATGCTCTGTAGGAGGGCATCTCTGAGTAGGGGAATATCACTGTGCTGGATCTGAAGATTGAGGTCTTTATAAAGCGATTGAACTACACCTCCTATCGCGTATTTGAGTTGGTTTTCTGCATTGCGTTTTTTCTGGGCTTCTGTCAGTTCTTTGTGACTTTTCTGCAAAATTTCACGTTTGTGTTCATTCTCCAGCCGGATTCGATTGTCTAGGGCGGCTTTTTCAATTTTCTGATAAGACTCTAGGGCGCGATCCAGGCGGAAAAAATTATCCTGATCCATTGCTTGATTGAGTAAGGTCAGAATTTCAATTTCGTTGGCCAAGAGGGGCTGCTGGTTTTTGTCCTTCAGTTTGATCTGTTCAATGAGTGCCTGTCTTGTTAGAAACTGGTTCTTCTCCCGGTCGACTGTTTTGAGCAGACTGAGTTGTTTGTCATTGAATCTGTCATTGGATTGCTGGAGTAGGGTTAAAGCCTGTTGCTGTTTTTTCTTGAGGAAGGGAAGTTTTTCCAGGAACTGCTGCAATGTCATGAGGTCATTTGAAGTGAGTATTTTCGCAGGTCTTCCACGAGCCGTCATCGCATTCTCCAGCATAAAATGGGTGAGGTTTTTCTGTTTTCAGTTTAGCATAGGCTGGCACGGGAAGAATTAAATAAAATGTGGGAACATTTTATTTAATTCTTAAGCTCGTTTCCGTGTTTTTATTTTAGTATAATTTCTTCGAATTATACTGAAATAAAAACACTTCTCCTCGTGCTCCGCAGGCTCTGCGAGGCTCCGTGAATTTGAAGGTGGGATTATGTTCTATTGCAACCTGGAACACACAAGCAAAAAGGCCGTGAAAACCCGATCGGGGAAAGTAAAAAATGCTGCCACGGCCAAGAACCGGTTTCACTACATTACCCGGACTTCGCATTTTAAAAATTATAAAGAAAGTGCCTCAGAACAGATCGAGTTTGTGAGATCCGGCAATATGCCAAATTTTGCTGAAGGAAAGCCGGCTGAGTTTTGGGGCGCTGCAGATATTTATGAACGTAGTAATGGCCGTACCTGTTCCAGTCTGGTGGTGGCCTTGCCGAAAGAGTTGAACCAGGCACAGCGGATTGAATTGGCCGAGGCATTCATTGCTGAGTTTGCAGACCGCTATCGCTATCCCTTTACCTGTGCCATTCATAATCATGTTGGATCGTTGGGTGGGCAAGAGCAACCGCATTTGCATTTTATGTATAGTGAACGGCATGTTGATGGCATCGACCGGACCGCAGAACAGTTTTTTAAGCGTTATAACCCAAAGGATCCACAGAAAGGTGGGGCGCAGAAGCTGACAGCTGATGTGTTAGGCATGGGAAAGGCGCAGTTACAGCTGTATCGGCAGAAAACTGAAGAGCTGATTAATGACAGTCTCATGCGTTATGCTCCGACCAAGATGGTGGAAATCAAGGGAATTCAGGTGGAAGTTCCTAGTTTGGTCAGCTGTTTATCCAACAAGGAATACAACAAGAAGCATGGCACACAGCTGAAGGATGTTCCTGTGATGAATAAGGCGGTCCGTTTTGCGCGTGAGAAAGAGCCGGAATTAATGGCCGAACGGGAAAAGATGACTACTGAAATTGATCGGTTACGTGCTGAAAATCATTATGAGTTGTATCGTTCGTTTTATGAGGCTGAATTAAAAAATC
>NZ_VPEK01000125.1:0-1712 GCF_013417145.1 Acinetobacter sp. YH16044 | reverse complement strand
CTAAATCTGTTGCATCACATGCGTAATCTGCATGAGTAGGAACGTCATGCAGTAATACAGAAATTTCTTTATTCATTAAGCCACTCATTAATAATTATCTTAAGATTTTCTAAAATTAACATAATACACCTTATACGAAATGCGTTATAATTATCTATAGAAATCAATGCTGTAGTTTCTAGTTTATAGCCCGAACATCCCTGTTCGGGCTTTTTTTATGATTTTTCACGTTCCACGCCTATTATTTAAGCAATGTTTCACAACTTTGATTAGCTCCAGTAAATAATTAAAACCTAGATAATAAGAACCGAGCGAGTGTCTACGAGCGATTGAGCATCATCAAAATTTCGCCCTCGCCTTTTCTCTGATTACAAGCTCCCTTTCGATTTTAAACGGTAGGTACAGAGCATCCCGAATGGGTGCGAACTTTGGAGCTTTTGCTTTTCAAAAAGTATGAGCGAAGCGAATACATTACAAATGCTTTTGCTTTTAGATTTCACAAATAGGATTAACCAAAAACTGCCCCACGAAGCGAGGAACGAGCTTCAATAGAGTACGAGCTTTAGCGAGTACCTAGGGCAGTTTGCACTCCCCTCTCGAAAGGCTTTTAATTATTTTTAAAGCTTTTAAATGCTTTTAGATAAGCTGAAAACATTGATATGAGAGGACTACAGCTTATATAAGCACACAAATTCTCTTGTATAAGCACACAAATTCTCTTGTATAAGCACACAAATTCTCTTGTATAAGCACACAAATTCTCTTGATTTACACACATAAAATATATAGTGTGTAAATACACATTAATAATAACGTGTATTTAATATGAAGAATGGTTTAGTTGTGAAAGATAATGCATTAATAAACGCCAGTTATAATTTAGAACTAACGGAACAGCGTTTAGTCATGCTTGCAATCATTAATGCAAGGGAATTAGGGCGGGGTATTACGGCAGATAGCAAACTAGAAATACATGCTAGTGACTATGCAAAACTATTTAATGTATCACCTGATGCATCCTACAAAGCCCTGAAAGATGCCGTAAATAATCTATTTAACAGGCAGTTTAGCTATACAGCCGAATATAAAAAAACAGGGAAGGTAGGTATCGTTCGCTCTCGCTGGGTAAGCCGTATTTTTTATGTAGATGATTTGGCATTACTAGAAATTACTTTCGCACCTGATGTAGTTCCTTTAATCACTAGATTAGAAGAACACTTTACAAAATATGAAGCCAAACAAGTTGCACACCTAACCAGTAAGTATGCCACTAGACTTTATGAGTTATTAATCGCTTGGCGTGAAGTTGGTAAAACACCTGTTTTTGAACTACAACAATTACGTAAAAATTTAGGTGTTGAAGATGATGAATATCAACGTATGCACCATTTTAAAAGCCGTGTATTAGAAACTGCCATTACTCAAATCAATGAACATACAGACATAAAAGCCACTTATGAGCAACACAAGAAAGGGCGTACAATTACTGGGTTTTCATTCAAGTTTAAGCAGAAACAACAACCGAAAAAATTAGATTCTAAGCGTGACCCAAACACACCTGACTTTTTTATCAAAATGACCGATGCACAACGCCATTTATTTGCAAAAAAAATGTCAGAAATGCCTGAAATGGGGAAATATTCACAAGGTACAGAAAGCTACCAGCAATTTGCTATCCGTATAGCAGATATGCTGTTAGAGCCTGAAAAATT
>NZ_VPEK01000124.1:0-1718 GCF_013417145.1 Acinetobacter sp. YH16044 | reverse complement strand
TCACATAATATAAGTATTTGATTTTAAATATTATTGTATGTATGTGGGAAAAATAAAACTTAAACATCAATTTTTTAAGTTATTGAAATTAAATATAAAATCAAGAACACACATCATAGCTACCTTGAAGCAGAAAAGAATCTACTATGTGTGTTGCATAATGCCTCACATGCGAAATGTCTTTAGCTACCCGACTTAGAATATGATTTAGGTTGGCTTTACTCAGGATTACGTCAATGTCAGCAGTAAATCTAATTAATGAAAATGACGATGAGAGAGAAATTGCTTCTCAGGCAGCTTGTGCACTTCGAGAAAGCTTTATTACCGCAGCTCAAAGTGGATCAGTTATGTATGTTGAAAATGATCATTTAATGAGTAAAACGCCGAATCGAACCCCAATTGTGATTAAACGTTTGGAAGGCCGGAATCCTGACCTTGCTCGACGCTTTGCTGGTCATGGAACTTTTAAAATTAAAAAACGTAAAGTAAGCCAGGATTAAAACTAAATGGGGCTTACACTCGAACTGCGCGTAAGAGATTTATGTTAAAGGGATACTCAGAAGGCCCATGAATAGGGCCTTTCGTATAAGAGATTTTATGTTAAATGAGGTAATATTTTTACAAAAGTCAATTGTCAGACTTTAGCTAAAATTAGCTAATTTTTTGAAAATTTTTCTCTCAAAGTCTGACAGTTGCACAGTATATATATACAGTAGATAATGGCTTTAATTTATATATATTAAGTATTTAAAAAGGAATAATGCTGTGGCTAATCTACTCCAAAAAATTTCATGGAATGAAAATTTATATCAAAAACCAGATATATCTGGATATGCAATTGAGAAAGGGAATGATAATTATATTTCTCATTTTGGTATTGGTCATGAAGCATGGAATTTCAATAAAAATGAATTAATTGATGGTAAGGTTTATGGCTATTTGAAGGCTGATGTTTCTAGCTTATTTTCTGACAAACATAATATTTTCTTTTTTTCTAGGGATAGTAATGGTGACTTATTCTTTGTTGGTTATTACAAGGATTGTAAATATCTAACAGAAGAGGAAAGAATTAAATTAAAAGAAAAAATGGTTGAATCAGGTCTTTTAGATAAAAGAATTAATCAAGTTTACAGAATTCTGAAAAATGAAGACGATTTTTCAGAATGGTCATGGGATGATGTAGAAAGTGAGTTTGGATTTGAAGTCAGTTCTTTTAAATTAGAAGTATTACCTGAAAATATCACGATTTTTGAAAATAAAATTCCTTTCACAGAGCAAGACTGTATTGAAGTTTTGGAAAAGGGATGGCAGGAAAGATACGGAAATTATACGTTAATTACTGATTTAGATAGATTTTTATCTAAATTTCTTATGAAATAATTTAGATATTCTAAAATATTGTTGAGATGAATTCTTGTGAAATATAAAAATGTAGCTTTGGCTTTATTATTAATAACAATGGGTTTTAATACCCAAGCAAAGAATGTAGATTACTATTCAATTTGCTTGGATTTGAGTGGTAACATCAATAACGGAGTGGTAGAGCAGTGTAGTGACTATGCTATTACTAAGTATAAGTCTGAAATTACAACGATTTTTAATCAAGTAAAAAAGAGTAATATTCAAAAATATAATGTACTTAAAAATCAGCAGGCACAATGGTTAAAAAATACTGAAAAAACATGTGAAAACAGTCAAGTACACTATACATATTGTAT
>NZ_VPEK01000123.1:0-1727 GCF_013417145.1 Acinetobacter sp. YH16044 | reverse complement strand
CGCCCAGTGAAGCAACAGACTTCCATCCGTTTAGATGCTGATGTACTTGCATGGTTTAAAGCTCAAGGTAAAGGCTATCAAACACGAATGAATGAAATTCTGCGAGAAGCAATGTTAGAAGATTTAAAAAAACATCAATAAAAATGGGAGCTTAGGCTCCCATTTTTGATATCGTATAAGGTGTATTATGTTAATTTTAGAAAAATTTAATATTTCTTATTGCTGAGAAATTCCTAATTCTTCGTGATAATTAATCAGAGTAGTTTCTATATATTCAGCTGATCTTAGGATGTTTTGATCCTTTTTTTTAACCGCATTAATATATTTTTCTACATAACCAATAAACATTTTTGTTATATGTGCTTCCTTACCAGCTAACTTTTTACCAGCTTCCTTTGTCCTAAGCACAAATACTTCATCTGAAATATATGATTCATCTTTGATTAGTAGTGCTTTCGAATAATCTAGCCCCATTCCTTTAATATGTTTAACTTTTCTATTTACCTCAAGAATTAATGAAGCATTGTGAGTAACATGAGATCTAACAGGAATTGCAAAAGTAAGATCATTTATAGTGATTTTTACTACCCCATGTCCCCTTTCTTTGGTTGTATCCCATTTACTATCCAGAGCATAGTAATCCAATGCATGTTGGACTATCGGATTTCCAGTGTAGAAAGAGGTATTTAACTTCTTTAATTGCATATATATTTCCATTTAAATGCAAAAAACCTCGACATTTGTCGAGGCTTTTCTAGATAGCAACAAGGAATTTGAGAGTTTAACGTGAGGATCTTCCTACCCCACAAGCTATCTATCTACTAATATATATGAATACACATATTAGTCAATAAAAAACGTACTAAAGGCTAGGTTCAAATTCTTCTTAAACATAATTTAATATTTATATATCATCTACTTACAAGCAATGTATGCATTCTTTTCAAAATCATCAATATGTTAAGAAGTAAGTTTATAAGAATGAAAACTATCAATGGTTTCAACATATAACCATGAAATATAGTTATATATTTGATTGATGTATAAATTAGGCATAAAGAAACAAGGACAATAGAACATAAAATGGAATAGCTAATATTGTAATAAAGCTCTTCTAATACCGACTTCTTAATATCAAAGAGTGGATCAATCGCTTTTTCTTTCTCTTCAGCTAACTCTCTTCTTTCTTCCAGTTTTTGTTCTTGGTCAAAAACTAGAACTAGAACTGATAAAAGTAAAGCTGAGAATATTGAACCTAAATTAACCAGTAAAGAAATTATTTCCTTCCCATTCAATGGTATGAAAATAATACTAACTGATAAAATTATTGGAAGCACAATGAATACAAGAAATTCTAAAATTCCTATTTTATTGTTACGAGTTTGACGCAATGTTCGAAAGTGACCTACCACTATGTCACAGATATTAATGCGATTACTCATAGTCTATATCCTTAAGGCTTATATAAACTTCTAGTGAACTCTTGATCAATTTCTTCAAACCATTTTTCCAAAGCTTCAGGAGTTGGTAAACCTCCCTGTACTTCAATATAGTCTGGAGCTTCTATCTCACATAGTGCCGTTGTTTGGTTCCTACCGACGTAAGCATCCGGCTAACACAGCCTTACCAAGCGATCCTATAAGCCTTAATTTAGTTCCCACCTAAAAACAAGTGGGGACTTAATCCATGAACATGGATATATATTCAGCAACACCTCCTGTTGCTAA
>NZ_VPEK01000122.1:0-1740 GCF_013417145.1 Acinetobacter sp. YH16044 | reverse complement strand
GTGCTGTATGTAGAAAATGATAATTTAATGAGTAAAACACCGAATGGTGTGCCAATTTTGGTTAAACACTTGGACGGCCGGAATCCTGACCTTGCTTACCGACTTGCTGGGCGACGAACTTTTAAAATTAAAAAACGTAAAATTAATTCGAATTGAGGCAGGCTTTTACTCCCATTCGATCGAATTTCGAATAAGAGATGTTCTGTAAATTTAGAGTATAGCCTAACGGAACAAAATAAAGTCTTAAAAAGCAACTCAAAAACCGTATTTATAGACTTAATATTTAATTTCGGTACAATATGTATTTAATTATCTAAACTCTAACGGTACAGAATGCCTAATCAGGTCGGATATATTCGAGTCAGTTCAACTGAACAAAATACTGAACGTCAATTAGATGGAATCAGCCTGGATAAGACCTTTACTGAAAAGGCAAGCGGTGGTAGCCGTGAACGTCCTCAGTTAAATGCAATGCTCGACTATCTGCGTGAAGGTGATACGGTGCATGTTCATAGTATTGATCGTCTGGCACGTAATACAAATGATCTGAACGAAATTGTGAATAGTCTGAATGATCGTGGTATAACCATTATTTTTCATAAAGAGAATTTGACCTTCAGTCATGATGTAGCACAATCGGCAATAAATAAACTCATGTTTCAGATGCTTGCTGCATTTGCAGAGTTTGAACGCTCCATGATCCGTGAGCGTCAAAAGGAAGGAATTGCAAAAGCCAAAGCGAAGGGCTTATATAAGGGAAGAAAGCGGAAGGTTGACTATGTTGAAATACGAAAAGCAATGGCTGAAGAAAATTCAACATTTAGAGGTGTTGCAGAAAAGTTTAAAGTAGGGATAGCAACAGTACAAAGAGCTTTAAAAGAAGAAACTAATAATCAATAAGGTTGATTAATGAAGACGCTTAGATATTCAAATTTAGAAAAGATCATGACCATTTATACTGAAATTTCTACTTATATTACATTTCATAATGCGACTGGTTTAACAGATATAAATAAATCAATGGAAGATTTTTGAACCGTACCGGGTTTGTCGGAGACCAAGCTTTCTGAGAGAATGTCCCGATGAAAAAAGTAAAATATACCCCTGAAATCAGAGAAAGAGCGGTTCAATTATTGATTGAATCCGAGAAAGATTATCCATCGAATTGGGCTGCGATCACCGCTATTGCTCCCTGAGCAGTATACTGCGCAAGGGTTGTACTCCTGAAACACTACGTGTTTGGTATCAAAAATATTTAGATAAACAAAATCCAGTTAAAGTACAGCAGCTTTCAGACCAAGAACGTATCAAACAACTCGAACGCGAAAATAAAGAACTGCAACGCGCCAATGAAATTCTACGTAAAGCAGCCGCTTTTTTCGCCCAGGCGGAGCTCGACCGCCCACACAAATAATGGTGGATTTTATCCATAATAATAAAGAGCTGTACGGAGTCGAGGCGATTTGTAGAATTTTACCGATCGCACCTTCAACCTATTACCGGACTCTAGATCTCTGTGAAAATCCAGAACATCGAGCAAAGCGAGATTTACATGACTTGCATCATGCTGAGGAGATTAAACGAATTTGGAAGGAAAGTTCAGGTCGGTATGGTGTACGTAAAGTCTGGCAAAAACTGAAACGTGAAGGCTATATTATTGCGCGCTGTACTGTTGCTCGATTAATGCAAAAGCTAGGTATAAAAGGTGTTTGGCGTGGTAAGTACAAACAAACCACCCGT
>NZ_VPEK01000121.1:0-1768 GCF_013417145.1 Acinetobacter sp. YH16044 | reverse complement strand
TTGATCAAAAAACATTCGTTTTTGCATTTTTTCCTGATTTCTCAAGGGTCACAGTTCAGAAATAATCCCCAATTTCTGCGGACAACTCTTGGGATAAAATAGGCCAACTTTGTAAGCTAAAACTTACGCAGATTTAAGGTTTTTGCGGATTGGTAATCAAAGGCATTAGCCCTATGATGAATACATAAGGGAACTGGATGTTTCCAGAAAACAAGAATAAGAAAATAGCGCAAGGAATGGGCAGCACGAGATCAGTAAGATTAGCAACCCGATATGAAAAAGCCCGACAGGATGTCGGGCTTTTTTATGTCTTGAATCTGGATTTCGTATAAGAGATTTTATGTTAAATAAAAGGAAAAAGTGCTTTTAAAAGATTACAGACTAGTAACTAAATTAATTTGATCTAATATTTTTTTGCAGTTTTCAATAGATTCCTTAGCTGATATTTCTGTCACTTTATCCTCTAACTTATAATCTGCAATAATACGTAATTGATGGAAGCTAACTAGTCGATATGCTATAGCTTTCAATTGTTTATTTGCCGGACGTAATTCTATTAAAGTCTGCCGTAAGGATGCATGAGTTCCACCTTTATAGGCATTCACAGGAATGCCTAAGGAATTGGATTTTTCATTAAGTTTATGAAATGCACAGTAATAACTACGGCTTATTATCTGACGATAATCAATTTCTGAAATTGGAGTAATAGAAATGATTTTTTGTGCAAAATTTAAAAATTCTATGCTATCCACGACTATCCTAATTCATTGCTTTTAAAATTTTCAGCCGTAAATATTATAGGATATTTAATAAGCTCTTCATACTCATAACTATCTAATAAGTCTAAAAATTTATCATTCATACCATCATTTAACAGCATAACTGTTTCTAGATCCAAATCGGTATTGAATAGTATTGTAGAAATTTGACTATCATTCACTTCTATAAATCTATTAACTTGATTATTACAGTGTGTGAAGAAGACAGAAAAAGCTACTTTCAATACATCTCTATACAAATCGAGATTTAGATTTGTATTTTCTATAATTTCTTGACGCGTCTCATTTAAGCTTAATAATTCTTGTTCATAGAATTTTTTCTTATTGTCATCTAAAGACTTCATATTAGTTAGCCTTTGATCATTAATATAATAAATTTTACATAAATTAAAGAACGATTCAAAATATGATGGATTATTACTTAACTCAAAAGCTTTCCAATAGGAATCAATTGCTTCTGAGTACTTTCCAGCATGTCCTAAAACATTAGCTATGTTTGAGTAGATCATAGCCTGATAGCCACAATCTTTTGTAAGTAATAATATAGATTTAAATATATTTATAGCTTCATCATGCTTATTTTCATAAGCAGCTATTGTGCCTAAAATAGCTTTATATTTGCATATATCTATACTACGAACCTTTTCCGCATCTCTTTTCCATGATTGAATTTTAAAGACACTAGATGTTTTCCTAACATTAGAGAACATAGCATCAAAAATGCTTTTATCAATAGTTTGAGGAGATATCATAGTCGATTAGGAATTCCATTTTTAATGCGCGGGTATAGTACAATATTTTGCTTTACTGAGTTACTAATTTTAGGTGGGTCATAAATTTATACTTCAAAAATAAAGGATTAGATCGAAAAATACTATTTTTTTTACTAAATATCATCCATTTCTATACTAAACACTTGGTTGTCATTTTTCTACAATTAATAAAATACTGATTAGTTGAATTAATTTAGATAAGAAAAAACCCCGGCA
>NZ_VPEK01000120.1:0-1772 GCF_013417145.1 Acinetobacter sp. YH16044 | reverse complement strand
TTTTAGATTTCACAAACAGGATTAACCAAAAACTGCCCCACGAAGCGAGGAACGAGCTTCAATAGAGTACGAGCTTTAGCGAGTACATAGGGCAGTTTTAAGTATTTCCCTATTTTTTAATATTTTAAATATTTTTAAATATTTTTAGACCCCACTCAAAGCCATGCTGTGCGTGGCTTTGCAAGGTTTAACTATGAGGGATTGACGCATAACTATGAGGGATTGACGCATAACTATGAGGGATTGACGCATAACTATGAGGGATTGACGCATAACTATGAGGCGATATATTATTCTCATAATTAATAATAAGGAATACAAAAATGAGTAAGCTCTTAGTAGTCAAAGCAAATAATATTATTGAAGCTAGTTATCAACTGTCTTTGAATGAACAGCGCTTAATTTTGGCGGCTATAGCCTGTATACCCAAAGGCGAAGAAGTGACAGATAACACAGGTTATTGCGTCACAAGGGAATCATTTATTGAGTTAGGTGTTAACCCAAAAACAGCAAGCAGAGAAATTAGAGAAGCATGTGATCGACTTTTTAATAGAGTTATTACAATAACAACTGAAGCAGGGACATTTAAAACTCGATGGGTTCAAGACATCATGAAATACAATAGTGATTGGGCTTTGGCTAATCCTGAATTTATCCAAGAGGTGACAGGGAGCGATCCTTATGCAGAAGATTATATTTTGGCGGCAATAAGGTTTAGTAAGTCTGTATTACCCTTTATTAGTAACTTATCATCTAACTTCACACAATATTTTCTTCAAGACATAGCAGGAGTAAGTAGTGGGTATAGCGTTCGATTTTATGAATTAATGATGCAATTCAAGAGTACAGGTTATCGAAAAATAAGGCTTGATGACTTGCGCAATATGCTTGATCTGAATAATAAGTATCCATTAACGGCAGACTTAAAAAGATGGGTAATAGATACCGCAATTGATGAACTTAATGAAAAATCTCCCATTACAATCAAATATAAACTGTTAAAAACAGGGCGTAAGTTCACACACATAGAATTAAAATTTAAGCAAAAATTGTCACCTAAAAAAATAGAATCTCAGCGAGATCAAAAAACTATAGATATGTTCAGCAACTTATCTGACAGTCAAATTAAGACCTACAGTTCAGTATTATCTAAGGTTCATAGCATCTCTGACTTAGCCGACAATAAAGATTACCCAGCCTTTTCAATATGGATTGCCAATATTTTACGTGACCCTACATCCGTCCGAGAGGAAACCGCAAAGCGGATTTTTAAAGCATTGCGGACTGAAACAGACTTCAAAGACTAAGATTTTATATACATTACGTCATAGGGAATGCTGAGTACAGTTTACGGCAAGTCGGATATTTAGCTTGAATTTTATGTAAATAATATGCCTGATCTTTTTCAAGAAAGCCGTTCAATAAACCACTCTTATCAGTATAGAAACAACGTCCTTTTGCTCTATCCCATGCTAAAAAAGGAGTGGATGGCTTACTTATTGATATAACATCATTATTACAGTGAAGTAGTGCCAGTGAACTTACCTGATAATTTCTTGCTTGGTTACCATCTGGCGGATATGCTAAACCAATTATCAAATTTCCTTTTTTTATATTCTTAATTTTAAAATCGCCATTCCATTCATTTGGGCTAGAATATCTAAACCAAGCTATTAATGGGCGAAAAATAAAATTATGGTTAGAAAATTGAAATTTAGTCTGATTTTTATCTGATTCAAATGATTGAACCCTTGCTATAAATACCTCATTTG
>NZ_VPEK01000119.1:0-1783 GCF_013417145.1 Acinetobacter sp. YH16044 | reverse complement strand
GGTACAATGCCGCAAATTCCAGTTTCCTCCTGGCAGCATTGTAGTTTTTCATAAAGGCTATGTCGATTACCAATGGTATGCAAATCTGACTGCTCAAAACATTGGATTTGTCACACGTTTTAGGCCTAAATCTGTGTATCAGGTGATCCAGCAACATCCAGTGCTTGAATCCAAAGGTATTCTAAAAGATGAAACCATTCAGCTGAATAGCGCACATGCCCTAAAAAGAAAAGCCCCAGTGTTAAGAAGAATTGAATATAGAGATCAGCAAAGTGGCAAGCACTTTAGCTTTCTCAGCAATAACTTTCATTTAGCCGCCTCCACCATTGCGGCGATTTATAAAGATCGTTGGAAAGTTGAGCTGTTCTTTAAGGCGATTAAGCAGAATCTCAAATTAAAAGCGTTTCTAGGCCGCAGCAGGAACGCAATTCAGACACAAATCTGGATTGCGATGATCGCCTATTTATTGGTGAGTTTCGCTCGACATTTAGGAAAAACAGGTTGGACAGTTCAACGTTTACTCAGAATAATTCAAGTGAATTTGTTTGAAAGAAGAACTTTAAAAGCTTTATTTTCACCCGATAAAATACCCATAAAACAAGAGGAAGCTCAAATGAGCTTCCTCTTGTGAAAAATTGTGGGACAGCAATGGCATACCGCTTCCTTTTTTAATTTCGCATAATAAGAATTATGTTAATTTTAGAAAAAATTAAGAAACACCTAACATTTGTCCTTCTATGGGACTAAATGATGTAGAAGTTAAAAAATCAGAAGCATCTTATATAGGACTTACGCATTGACGGATTCAAAAAAGTATTAAAATACTTTATAAAGTATCTGTGATCAGACGAATTAAACATGCTTCTACAGCAACTTGTACATTACCCATTTATATGGGCTTTCTCATGACAGAACCGAACTCTATTAGCTGCACACAACTTGCCGAGACTTATAATATCTCGCATGATAGTGTAAATCGCTTTCTAGAGCGTGAAGACTACACACCTCACGACCTATATCAAGAAGCAATTCAACATATTGATAATAATAAACTTATAGTCAGTATTGATGATACTGTTTTAGATAAACCATATAGTCAACATATGGACTTGGTTAGCTATTTTTGGTCAGGCAAACACCACCGATCCGTCAAGGGTATTAATCTCATTACCTTGTATGCGACAGATCAAAATGGTCAAAATATTCCAATTAATTTCCGAATTTATGACAAATCTGAAAGTAAAACCAAGAATGATTACTTTATGGATATGTTAAGTGAAGTACTCAGTTGGGGTGCAAAGATTCAATTTATTACAGGTGATAGTTGGTATTCATCGACTGGAAATCTAAAAACCATAAGAAAATATGGTATTCGATTTATGTTTGGTATCGACTGTAACCGTAAGGTTTCCCCAGAAAAAGGACAATGGTTTCAACTGCGTTTATTGCCAGATTTCCATCAGGGTCAAGTGGTCTGGCTCAAAGATTTTGGCTTTGTACAATTATTTAAGACTCAGTTAAAAGAACAGCAGAGGTTTTATATTGTGCATCAAGATGAAGATGATTTATTGTCCTTTGATGGTTTTTATGAATTACATTCAAGTCATTGGAAAATAGAACAATATCATCGAGTAATTAAACAGGTTTGTCATATTGAAAAGTTTCAAGTAAGACGATCTAAACTGATTTTGAATCATATTTTTTCAGCCTTGATGGCCTACGTTGAGATACAAAAGAACCAGTTTGAGCGGATCTTTGAAAATGTATATCGTTGGCAGAAGAA
>NZ_VPEK01000011.1:0-98199 GCF_013417145.1 Acinetobacter sp. YH16044 | reverse complement strand
GGAATTTATACAGTGTATCCAAATAGCTTGTTGCCATTAAAAGCAAAGAAGCGCTGTAAACTGGATTCCGAACTAAAAATCTATAATCAGGAAATCAATAAAAGAAGAATTGGAATTGAGCATGTATAGCTAAATACCAAATAAATCATTACAGTAATCTTTAAATAATTTATCAATATCTTTAACTCTAAACTTAGTTCGAATCGCCTTGACTCGTGACCACATATTTTCTATTGGATTTAAATCTGGACTATATTTAGGAAGCCACACAATGTAATGGCCTGCACAACGTATCAACTCCTGAAGTCTTTTCCCTTTGTGAAAGGTCGCATTGTCCATAATCAAAACACTGCTTTCTTTCAACTTAGGTAATAAATCCTGTTCAATCCAACATTCAAATACTTCTGTATTCACAGAACAATTAAACACACCAACTGTCAACAATCTATTTTCAATGATTGCACCGATCGCATTACTCCAATTCTTCAACTGCCAGTTAAATTCACCTTCAGCACGTGTTCCTTGAAGGCTATAACTATGAGTTCTGGTACTTTCACTTTGAAAACCACTTTCATCTATGTAAATCAGAGGCAATTTCCCTTCTAAACACTCTATGAGATTTTGAAATTGCTGACGTTGATTTTGATCTGCTTTAGGATGCTTTAACGTCTTTTTTTACGCGATATTCCTGCGGCATGTAACGCATTAAATACCGCATGAGTGCTTACTCCTAAACGTTCAGCTCGCTCATACTGATAATCATCAGGATATTGTTCAACATCCTTCAATATTTGCTCTCTGCTAATTTTAGCTGGACGGCCAGGAATAGGTTTGTTTGTAGTGGACTTTTTCCAGTTCTGAATCGTCTGTATACAGATGTTAAAATGCTGTGCTGCTTTTCGCACAGACATTTCGTCTCGAATCATAATTTCTATGACTTTATCTTTAAAATCTTTTGAATATCCCATATCTCTATTGTTCTATAGTTTTTAGGATTTGGCTATATTTGGCAGTTTGAAAACCTTCAAAATTCTTGCTGAGCGATATCGCAATCGAGGCAAAAGACTAGCATTAAGATTCAATCTAATTGCTGGAATTTATAACTTGGAGCTGAGTGAAAAATGACTTATGAAAGAAATCTATTGAAAGCTGCGACAGATCTAAAATGTCTGTGAATTTAAAAACCCACAATCTGTGGGCTTTTAAATTTTTGCTCAATTATTTTGCAACAGCTTCAGAAGCAGGAGCCGCTTCAGTTGCATCTTGAGCAACTTCAGTTGTTTGAGCTTCAGATGCAGCAGCTTCAACTTTTTGTTCTTCAGCAGCAAATGTAGTTGCAGCAGCAGCAGAGATAAGTGTAGCGAAAAGTACTTTGTTTAAAGTTTTCATGATTCAATCTTCAGTCTATTTTTTTGGAAAAAACAACTTAATGTATTAATCATGATAAAAGTGTAATTAAAATGAGTTGTTATGTGTCTAGATTGTGAACATTTGCGAAAAACTTATCAAAATAAATCAATAGTTTGAAATCCATTACAAAATAATATGTGTCATTCAAATATCGTTTAATATTTTAAAGACTTTAAAAAAAGAAAAACCCGAATAAATCGGGAAGTGTATTTTACGTTGTTATTACAGCGAAACTTACACACTTTTCGCTTAATAACAATTTATCGCACAATTATGACGCCATGATGAAAGGGAGATTATTCAGCAGGGCATGCAATTTTGAGTTTTTCTTTGTAATAGTCCTGTGCGATCTTCAAATCATTTAACATTTTATCTTGAGTATAGTCTTTGGCTGCGAGTTTGAGCATGGCAGGCATGTAGTTAGTTTTATATTCATGAGGGTAGTCATGACATAAGACTTGGGTTTTTTCCTTGATTGATGTGCTTGGAGCATCTAAAACATCAAGGTATTGACTGATTTGCGCATCTGACTGCTCAAATTGTTGAGTCGCTTGTTCCGTTGTTAAATCAGCGTTTTGGCTTTCAGCTGCAGCCACCTCGTCATTCGGTTGTTGGCAGGCAGTCAGAAAAGTAGCGAAAAATATAAAAGAGAGAATTTTCAATTTTTTCATAAAGTTTAACTCACTGATGTGAATTTATAGATTTAAGTTTTCAATGATTTTAGCAGTATCCCTCTATAGTAACACCTGTACAGGCATATCTGCTGAAAGTCTGATGTTGAATCGATAGTGTGTTAACTACATGGCTGATGCATAAGTTTCAACGACTCTTAAGCAAAAGCGTAGAAATTTTTGTTTGGAATTACTAAACTATCGCATTGCAAATTTTCCGTCCAATTCCGAAGCTTCAAATTCCTCAATTCAATCGTTGAACGATGTTGATATTCATTGTCATCATTCAATTGCATAATCATTGCCATGAAACGTTTTTACGCTCAACTGATTTTGCGAACATAGATTTGAATTTAGCATTGTTGAATGTGGCTTCGAAGATTTCGAATCTGGTTCAGGCATCATTTGCTAAATATAGCTAGAGGTTAAAACATTGAGTCAACATCCTGTCATTCAAGAATTATTCGATCGTCCCATCGAGAGAAAACTGTGGGTGGCACCTATGGCAGGTGGGTTAGATTACGTTACTATTTACAATAACATCCAATTTAACGAGCATCAAAAGTGCATTATCTAACCAAAATTATTAACGGAATAACAATTTGCTTCCTAGCATCAGTGAACTGCTATGCTAAAGATGAACCATCAAATGCTCATAATGTAATTGAATTTAAATGGTACGAAGCCAAAAATAATTACAACAGAATAATCAGAGAGTCTAGAGAAGCCAAAAGGAATGATAGTGATTGTGAGGAAAAACTGGATAGCTGTGATAAAGATATGAAAAGCTATCTTTATTACCGGAAACCATTAGCTGCCGCAAAAGCTCGCTTAGATGCAGCTGAAAGCAAGCTATATGAGAAAATGTCATTAGAATTTGATGCAGATAATGTTGGTGTTCAGAAAGATTAATACTTTTATAAGAAGCGGCGTAATCAGAAAAGTCTTGTCGCGTTAAATAATAGATATTCTTTTCAGAAATATCTAAACTAGCGATATGCTGTAGTGCTCCTGTTTTTGTCCTAGCAAAACTGTCCGCCTCATCCAAATACTGAAATATGAATTCTCTGAGTGTTTTTGCTTAAGTTGCACCTCAGGGTTCAACATTTTTTCAGGGTGCAATTCAATTTCTGCCTCTGCGCGTTTAATCCACTCATCAGCCAAAGACTTTTAGCTAAATGTTTTGGATTGCTTGAATTCTGGGTAGCCTTGAAGTTGTACGCGGACTTGAGCTCTATACCGAGTTGTACCGTCTTTTGTTTGTCGCTTAGTGACTGTACCTATAAATTTGCAACATTGAAATTTCGTGGTGCAAATAGGTTGCAACTAAAGAGCATTAAAAGTCAATACGAAGCGACTAAACGAAGTTAAACGAGGTTAAAAGATTTTGAGTAAAAACAATGTCATTCAAGAATTATTCGATCGTCCCATCGAGAGAAAACTGTGGGTGGCACCTATGGCAGGGGTTACAGATCGCCCATTTCGTACACTTTGCAAATACTTTGGCGCAGGTCATGCTGTCAGTGAAATGATGACGGCAGATAAGACCTTACGCATGAGTAAAAAGAGTCTTTATCGTGCCAATTTTGATGGTGAGATAGCACCTATCTCAGCTCAAATTGCAGGATCAGATCCAGCTGAACTGGCTGAAGCCGCTCGCTATCAAGTGGCAAATGGTGCACAAATTGTCGACATTAATATGGGATGTCCGGCGAAGAAAGTCTGTAATAAATTGGCAGGTTCCGCGCTGCTCAAAGATGAAGACTTGGTGGCTCGCATTTTAGATGCTGTGGTTGATGCAGTTGATGTGCCCGTGACCTTAAAAACCCGTTTGGGCTATCTCAATGGTCATGAAAACATTATGCGCGTTGCGAAACGCGCCGAAGAAGCTGGCATTGCTGCATTGGCACTTCATGGTCGTACACGTGAAGATATGTATCTGAATACGGCGCGTTATAGCTTAATTAAAGATGTGAAATCGTTGATCAATATTCCTGTGATTGCCAATGGTGATATTGATACACCTGAAAAAGCCAAATATGTATTGGATTATACTGGTGCCGATGCAGTCATGATTGGCCGTGCAGCTCAAGGTCGCCCATGGATATTCCGTGAAATAGGACATTACCTGACGACGGGTGAGCATATGGCGGCACCAAGTATTATGGAAGTCCGTGACGTATTGCTCGGACATTTATCTGAGTTATATGGTTTTTATGGTGAATATTCAGGTTGTCGAATTTCACGTAAACATATTGCTTGGTATACCAAAGGTTTACGCTCTAGTAATGAGTTCCGCCAAAATATGTATAAAGTTGAATCTACAGCAGATCAATATAAAGTCGTCGAGAACTATTTTAATCACTTACTCGATCATGGTCAGATCATGAGTGATGTTCAAGTTGATCAGGTCAATTTGCTTGAAACCAAGTAACTTAAAGTCAAACGAAATAGATCTGTGCAATGTGATACAAAGTAAGTCGATTTAAGCTAGTTAGATTTATTTGAAATAGATTTAACTAACTTTATTCAAATGATCTAAAACAAATATTTAAATTGTGCATCGATGACAGCCTAAATTGCACATAAAAAGCCCTCAATGTTGAGGGCTTTTTATTAGGCATTCATGTTTGAATGACCCGTTGAGCGAGGTCTTAGTTAAAGCGCATTTCTAAAACCAATTGATTGATCAAGTCGGGTGCTTCCAATTCACGTATTTGAGAGACATTAGTTCCTGCCCAAAATGCACCATATTCATGTACGCCATGCTTGCTGGCTGCTGCATGTAATTGTTTGCCTAAATCATAGCTATATGGGTAAGCCGGAACGGTTGGGCGAGTCGGCGTATCAATATCTGTGTGCCAGTTATTGATAATGCCACGTGCAGGCCGGCCTGAAATACTTGATGTAATCTGCGTGATGGGCGCATCAAATAGTGCTTTGCGATAAGCCTCATTTGCATTTGATGTTTTGCATTGCACAAAAGCAGTGCCCAGTTGAACAGCATCTGCACCCAACTCCATAATTTGATAGGCCTGATGTCCATTCATAATGCCACCAGCTGCAACAACGGGGCATTGAATATGGCGTTTCAAGAGCTGAACTAAGTCACGAGTTTTAACGCTGCTATCGAAGTTTTCATTGAAAATGCCACGGTGACCACCAGCTTCAATACCTTGAGCAATCACGATATCAATACCCGCAGCTTCAATCAGTTTAGCTTCTGCTAAATTGGTTGCAGAAACTAGAGTCAAAATACCCGCTTGTTTTAAGGCCTGAATTTGATGTGGGTGCGGAATGCCAAAATGAAAACTCACCGCTTTGGGGCGCGTTTCCAGTAAGAGGTTTAGAAAATGGTCATTATCTTTAAAGCTTGGATAAATACAGTTCAGTGCTTCTGGAGCTTCTGCATTATATTGAGCAAAGCGTGATTTAAATTGCATGATCCATTTGGCAGCAACTTGTTCATCGAGTTCTACTGTGTCATGACAAAAAAAATTGACCTGAAAAGGTTGTTCAGTAAGTTCTTGAGTTTGTAATATTTGCTGACGTGCATTCTCAACACTGCTTGCACCTAAACCCAGTGAACCAAGTCCACCTTGATTTGACACCTCTGCAGCAAGCTCAGGTGTAGAAACACCTGCCATCGGGGCAAGAAATATAGGGTGTTTGATGCCAAGTTTTTCTAATAAAGTCATGTGCATACTCCAATCACTCTAATTACTTTGCCCAAGCGAGTGAAATTAAGCAAATAATATTCGTTATTTCATATCGAAATGGCCTGGAGCCTGCACCAATGCTGTGCTTAAAATTAAGCGACACCTCATGTCGTATTGATGATGTATGACCCGACTTTTGAGGTTGATCCTATTAAAATTAATGCTCTGATCATTTTAAGTTTTAAAACTCTCCCATGTCTGAACGTATCCGTGAAAAACTGCAAATTTTAGCCGATGCTGCCAAATATGATGTCTCATGTTCTTCGAGTGGTAGCAAGCGCCAAAATAAAGACAAAGGTTTAGGTAATACTGGAAACGGTATTTGCCATAGCTATACCGAAGATGGCCGCTGCGTATCATTGTTAAAAATTCTATTTTCCAATGTCTGTATTTTTGACTGTGCATATTGTGTGTCCCGTCGGAGTAACGACGTAAAGCGTGCAGCATTTACGGTACAGGAAGTGGTCGATTTGACCATGAATTTTTATCGTCGGAACTATATTGAGGGGCTGTTTTTAAGTTCGGGGATTTTTAAATCGGCGGATTACACCATGGAACGCATGTTGCAAGTGGTGAAAAAGCTGCGTCTAGAAGAAAATTTTAATGGTTATATTCATCTGAAGACCATTCCGGGGGCATCTCAGGAAATCATCACCGAAGCAGGTTTATATGTCGACCGTATGAGCATTAATTTGGAAATGCCGACAGAAGATGGTTTAAAAAAATTTGCACCTGAAAAAAGCCATGTTGAAGTTCAAAAGGATTTAGGTATCGTTCGAGATCGTTTGATTCAATTCAAAGATGAACGAAAAATAATACGCACAGTACCTAAATTTGTACCCGCTGGACAAACGACGCAAATGGTGGTGGGCGCACATCAAGAGTCTGACCGTGATGTCATACTGATGGCAGACCGTCATTACAAAGAGTTTAAGCTCAAGCGTGTGTATTATTCAGGTTATATTCCAATTAACGAAGCGGAGCGTGCGCTGCCAGCTGTGGGATCAGCACCTCCTTTATTACGAGAAAATCGGTTGTATCAAAGTGATTGGTTGATGCGTTTTTATGGGTTTGAAGCGACGGAATTGGTCGATGAAGAGCATCCAAATTTAGAATTGGATATTGACCCTAAATTAGCGTGGGCACTGCGTCATCCCGAGCAATTTCCCGTGGATATCAATCGTGCTGAATATCAAATGATCTTACGTGTGCCGGGTATTGGTGTACGTTCTGCTCAAAAAATTGTTCAAGCACGACGTTTTGGGAAAATCCATATCGACCAATTAAAACGTATGGGTATTTCCTACAACAGAGCACAACATTTTATACGCTGTGAAGATTCTCCAAAATTTATTCGAGATCAACAGCCACATCAAATACGTCAGCAGATCTTGCAAAGTGGCCAGTCGAAATATACGCAGCAAATTTCTCCACAATTGAACTTAGGTTTTTAGGATACAGTCGTGAGTATTTATGTCTTTGATGGCACGATGACAGGATTGTTAAGTTGTGTTTTTCGGGCCTTTCAATTTAAGCAATTTGACATTCAGATTTGTACAGATGGGCAAGTGCAGGCAGGTCTTTTCGCCGAAGTCATTGATGTGGCTAGTCACGATGAACAAGCACAGCGGGTATGGCAAGGATTAAAGCTTAAAGCATCTGAAAGTGCTTTGAAGCAGTTTTATTATGCGTTTTTATCCGAGCAGCAGCAGGCTTTTCAACATTGTTTTAATTTTGCGATTTATGCGTTCCAGCAACAGCGTGATGTGTCTAAAAACTATGGTCATGCTGATGTATTAGGGATGAGTCAGTGGGCGAAGCAAGTGGGGCGTGAAAAGCACCGAATGGAAGCTTTTGTGCGTTTTAAAAAATGTCAGGATGGCTTGTTTATCAGTTTAGTCTCACCTGACTTTAATGTATTGCCTTTGATCGAACGGCATTTCAAATCACGCTATCAAGATCAACGTTGGTTGATTTACGATGAAAAACGCAGCTACGGCATTTACTATGATCTACAGCAGGTGCATCAAGCGGATATGGATGCCACAACCATAGATGGGCAAATACAGTCAGGCCATAGTCAATCTTTCAATATCGAACTGGATGATGAGGAAGTTTTATATGATCAGCTTTGGAAAGATTATTTTAGAAGTGTCAATATTGAAGCCCGACGTAATATGAAATTACATGTGCAGTATGTGCCACGTCGTTATTGGCGTTATCTGAATGAAAAAGCGATTTAGGTGCGAATCATCTAGTTGTTTTCGGGCATAATGATCGAGCTTTTGATTGTTTAAGTGAGACTTTGATGAAATTATTTCTTGTTACAACCGTTCTGACGGCAATGACGCTCACGGCGTGTTCTGCAAATGAACAAGAAAAGAAAACATTCAATCCGCAAAGTTATCAAGTTGCCGATACAGCGGGATTACAACAACGCTTTGAACAATTAAATCAGACTCTAGCAGCTGATTTTAGCCAACTAAAAAAAGTAGAAAGTATGGCTTTTTCAGATCAATCCGCTTTAGATGTTCAGAACTTAAAAACTTTAAATCAGCATTTTGTTGCCAATACCGCTTTAAAAAGCTCCAAAATTGCCTATTGCGAAGTAATGAATCATTATTTTTCTGAAATGTATCATCTCGGACATGTGAACTTAGCCTTGGTGAAAGACGTTAAACTGCCAAATGCCGCAAACGAAGATTTGAGTCAGGTATTTGCGAATACAGACCAATTTTATGATTTTATTATCAACCGCTATACCACATACAAGCATGCACAAGAAACCATGCAATATGGTTGTAATCTAAAAGCTGCACTAGCAGATTAAAAAAAGCCCCTCATTTGAGGGGCTTTTTATTTACAGAAATTAGCAGCCTGTTAATTTTTCAGGTTGTGGACGTTCGCCAGGGAAGAAGATTGGGCGTAATTTGACGCCGATACCGTTCCCAATGAAGGCAAATACTAACCATAACCAGCCATGCAAACTACCTGAAGCAATACCGCTGAAATACGCTCCAATGTTACAGCCGTATGCTAAACGTGCGCCATAACCTAACATCAAACCACCGATAACCGCCGCTAGCAGTGAGCGTTTTGGGATATTAAAGTTCGGTGCAAATTTGCCTGCTAGGCTCGCTGCGAGTAATGCACCGAGCATGATGCCGAAATTCATCATCGACGTGATATCAAACCATAATGATTCGGTCAGTGCTTTGGCATTCGCAGGTTGCTGCCAATATGCCCAAGATGCAACATCGATCCCCATGATACTTGCTGATTTTGCTGCCCAAACAGCTAAGGCAGAGGTCACGCCCCAAGGACGGCCTGCAAGTGCGAGTGTGGCAAAGTTTAGTAAAGTCAGGATAATTCCGCCCCAAACCAATGGCCATGGACCACGTAGAAAGCGTTTCCAGCCGTGTTGGTTAGCTTGCGGCTCAACTTCAAGCTGACCATGGCGTTTCTTTTCAAAGTAAACTGTTGCTGCTGCAATGATTGCAAAAACTACAAAGTTTAATGCCAGTGCAGGAACTACACCAAAGCTTTTGACTAAAGAAATCGGCTCAAAGTGGGGAAGGTCAAACCACCATTGAATATGTGAAGTTGCAATCAGTGAACCTGTACAGAAAAAGATCAACGTTACAATCATACGTGCGCTACCAGCGCCCACAGTGTACAGTGTACCTGATGCACAGCCTCCGCCGACTTGCATACCAATACCAAAAATAAAGGCACCGATCATCACGGACATTGAAACAGGATTAACGTTACCTTTGACTGGGTTGCCAAATAATTCACCCGCACCTAAGGCAGGGAAAAAAAGTAATACAGCCAAAGCCAACATGATCATTTGTGCACGCAAGCCACGACCACGACGCTCTTTAATAAAGACACGCCAACTCGAGGTAAAACCAAAAGAAGCATGATAAAGCGTCATACCCAAAGCACCACCAATTAAAAATAGCAATGCTTGGTTAACGCCCACAACCAGATAAGCACCAAGGGTGCCTAAAATTAATAAAACAAAAGCCACCCAAATCGATACATTGGATCGATTGGCTGGCGCAGCAATTACAGACATGGAGAAAAAAGCTTAAAAAATGTAGCTCTATTTTACGGTTTTTATATATTGTAAAAATGAATATTGTTGAAAAATCACACAATCATTGCTGCGTATAAATGATTTAACATATATGAAAAACTGATAAAGCGAGCGTTAAACTGGATTTACATTAAATAAAGAACCAATCCAACTAGAAAAAAGCATGGCTGCAATGCCCCAAAGCGCAACACGTAGACTGCCTTTCAACATAGAAGTGCCTGCTGCATAACTGGCTAAGGCACCGAGGAGTGCTAGGGAAATCACGCCAACGGCCATAACGGTTTTTTCAATATGCATGTTAGCACTGATCAAAATCGCAACCATCGGAAATAGTGCACCAATTGAAAATGCTAAAGCCGATGAGAGTGCTGCTTGAACGGGTTTTGCTGCGGTATTGTCATGGATTCCAATTTCATCTCGCGCATGGGCTTCTAGTGCATCATGGGCAGTTAATTGGACTGCAACTTCATGGGCTAGGGTTGGCTCTAACCCACGATTTACATAAATTTGAGTCAGCTCTTTAAGCTCCATTTCTGGGTTACGTTGTAATTCTTTATGCTCCATGTGAAGATCTGCTTTTTCGACGTCTTCTTGAGATTTCACAGAGATATATTCGCCCGCAGCCATAGAGGTTGCACCAGAGATGAGTCCTGCAATACAGGTAATGAGTAAGGTATGGCTAGAAGCACCACTTGCGGCCATGCCCATAATTAAACTGGTGACGGAAATAATGCCATCATTTGCACCGAGTACAGATGCACGTAGCCAACCAGTACGTTCCATAAAATGTTTTTCGGTATGATGTGAATAAGACATTCTTTTCTCTAAATTTGTTATATATATGACGTCATAAGATTGACCTGACGTCAGTTAAATTTCAAGTTAAAAATGGATTGAAACAACACGCTGAACAAAAGACAAATATAAAAAAAGCACCCGAAGGTGCTTTTTTTATAAAATGCTTATTGTTGAGCTTTTTCTTTCACGTTTGCTGCACCTTGCTCAACAGCACCTGCTGTTGCAGCAGTCGCGTCTTTAGCTGCTTCTTTTGCATTGTGTGCAGCAGCTTCAGCATTTTCTGCTGCATTATCAGCTGCTGTCGCAGTTGCAGTTGCAGCATTATCAACAGCAGTAGCTGTCGCAGTTGCTGCTTCTGAAGTTGCATCAGCAATGTCATGGCCTGCTTGGTCAGCAGCGTTTTCTAGGTGTTCACCAGTTGTTGCACCTGTTTCTGGCGCTTTGTCTTTATTACAGCCAACAAGTGCAACAGTTGCAGCCAAACCTAAAGCAACAAGTAATTTATTCATTTTGATCTTTCCTTTTTTTGTTATGCCCGTAGCATGGGCTGAATTTATATTAGCTGAAAAAATATTCAAAAATCGATCAAAAATTGTTGATTTAGTGTAATTTTATCCAGCATATTTTGTAGTTTAAAAGCCTTTATATCTACTTATAGCGTTAAGGGTTTTGTCTAAATAATTCTTCAATTGAAGTCACAAGTAGATAGATAAATTCACTGTCTTCATGGCGCCATAAATATATTTCTTCCCCCAATTGTGTATCGTCTACCGTACGCATCAATAAATAATCGCCATCGCCGTTATGTGCAATGGCAATGCTGTTTTCAGGGAAGTCTTCAATTTTACTTATAGTTTGATGTTCTGCGGCTAGATGGTTCGTTGTGCGTTTTATTCTTTTCACATCGCTGGTGTCCTGGAAGGGGAAGAGCCACCATGCTTCGATATCATCACCATCTTCAAATTCATCCGCACTAGAAAAGCTAATGCCGAATTCGCCACCATTTTCAATTTGCATTTTGGCTTTATATTTTTCTGGAAACTTAAATCCTAATTGTTCTTCAGTTGCAGTAATAAATTTTAAGTCTAATGGAAAGGGCATGATATTGTTCTTAAATTATTTTGGTGTTTTATGAAGAAGCTAGGCGTAAATTTTAGTCAATATTTTTTACACTCGTTATTTTTATCCTAGATGTTTTAGTTATGGACATATGGGGCATAAAAAAGCCTGCAATTAATGCAGGCTTTTTTGAGAAATTAATCTATTAAGATTAAAGACCAGCAGATGCTTTAAGCGCTTCCACTTTGTCAGTTTTTTCCCATGTGAATGCGGTATCAGAACCTTCACGACCAAAGTGACCATACGCAGCAGTTTGTTGGTACATCGGTTGGATCAAGTTCAACATACGAGTAATACCGTATGGACGTAAGTCAAAGTGTTCACGTACAAGTGCAATAATCAAATCTTCAGATACTTTTGCAGTATTGAATGTGTTGATCGAGATAGATGTTGGTTCTGCAACACCAATCGCATAAGACACTTGAATTTCACATTTGTCAGCTAGACCAGCAGCCACAATGTTTTTAGCAACATAACGACCTGCATAAGCAGCAGAACGGTCAACTTTTGATGGATCTTTACCAGAGAACGCACCACCACCGTGACGAGCCATACCACCGTAAGTATCTACAATGATTTTACGGCCTGTTAAACCACAGTCACCTACAGGGCCGCCAATCACGAACATACCTGTTGGGTTGATATGGAATTTAGTGTCTGCATGGAACATTTCAGCAGGAATCACTTTTTTCACAATTTCTTCAATTACCGCTTCTTTCAATTGAGCTTGAGTAATTTTTGGATCGTGCTGAGTTGAAAGTACAACTGCGTCTAAGCGAACTGGCATGCCATTTTCATAAGCAAATGTTACTTGGCTTTTTGCATCAGGACGTAACCAAGCAAGTTTGCCTTGTTTACGTAGTTCAGCTTGTTTTTCCATTAAGCGATGCGCATATGAAATAGGTGCTGGCATAAGCACATCAGTTTCACGGCTTGCATAACCAAACATTAAACCTTGGTCGCCCGCACCTTGATCTTCTGGTTTTTGACGGTCAACACCCTGAGCAATTTCAGGTGATTGCTTACCGATCATGTTGATCACGGCACAAGTTGAACCATCAAAGCCAAGATCTGAATGATGGTATCCGATACCATTTACGGTATTACGAACAATCGCTTCAAAGTCAACATTTGCAGTTGTTGTGATTTCACCGGCAAGTACAACCGCACCCGTTTTTACAAGCGTTTCACAAGCAACCCGTGCATATGGGTCTTCTTTTAAGATTGCATCCAAAATAGCATCACTGATTTGGTCAGCCATTTTATCCGGATGGCCTTCGCTTACAGATTCCGAGGTAAATACAGCGTACTCGCGCATAAGTCCTATCACAGTTAAATTTAAAGACGCAATATGTTACATCGAGAAAGCGTTTAGGACTAGCTCAACATGACCAAATTGGATGAAATTAATTCATTTCAATGACTTTTTAATTGATATAGGCATCTAAAAAATTGATATGAGCTATGGATTTCTCAATTTAATTTTTTATGATGAGATAAAACAGAGATATTGGGCATTGGCGCAAGCAACAATGTGATTAGGCGTTAAAATGCCTAAATTGTTTTTTTAAGTGAATCAATTATAAGAAAAAATCAAATCCGTATCCCGAGATTTATCAATGATGAATGTCATGAACTGTCAGAATATGACTGTTCATGACAATTAATCGTTTAATTTGAAAAATAAAACACAATAAATGCGGGCTTTTGAGACTTGGTATGCAAATTGCCTATTTGTCATTACGTTGAATGGGGAAACGTAATGAAACAGTCTGGTTTTACACTCATTGAAATTATGATCGTGGTGGCAATCATCGGTATTTTGGCTGCAATTGCTACTGTATCTTACAATGGCTATGTCGCTCGGGCGCAAGTAGCTGAAGTATTAACAATGATTTCACGCTATAAAATTAAATTGATGGAAAATTATTCAGAGGAACAAAGCTGTGTAGATTTGAATACAGCGCTGAATGAAAGTATCAGTACCAAATATATTGCGAGTAGTGACATTACTGATGTGGCAGGAACGTGTTCAGTGGTTTTTACGTTTAAATCAACAGATGTCAATTTTGCTCTTCGCTCAAAGCAGATCTATTTTAGTATTCCAGATGGTTTAAATGGTGCTTGGAATTGTCAATCGGATGATATTTCGCAGCGAAATTTACCTGCTACATGTCGTAGTATATAAATATTGGTCGTGGTATATAAATATTGAATGTGAAACCGTGAGTATATTGGATAAGTGCTGATTTTACAGGGATGATTACGACGTTTGAGTTACCCAAACCATAGTGGGTTTAATTATTGAAAGTATTTCATATTTCAAATGGTCATTTATTTAGACAAGCTTTGACTACTACTTTTATTTGCAATTGCCTTTCGATGTAGCGGACTTTTATCAGTTATGAAGCGGTTGCTTTCTCTGCCAAACTCTAAATATGCATTGCGCTGTCATTGACTCGCCATATAAAAGCATCACTGTATACAAAATAAACGACATGCATAGGCTTGAAATTGAGCAATAAGCGCCCAAAATACAGGTGGTGCAGGAATAATTAGCGAAAATTTGCCCCTGAGGCTTTACCCATTCCGCTTTTTTTAAGACAATATGCGCATCTTTGAATTCTTATTCATCTTACTCTTTTAAACCATTTGTTTGGACTCTGACCTATGACAACCCCGCTTAACGAACGTCGTATTGCAAACGCAATTCGTGTATTGGCAATGGATGCTGTGCAAAAAGCAAATTCAGGACATCCAGGTGCTCCAATGGGGATGGCAGATATTGCTGATGTGGTATGGCGTGAATTCCTCAACCACAACCCTGCAAACCCACAATGGGCAAACCGTGACCGTTTCGTATTGTCAAACGGCCATGGCTCTATGTTGCAATATGCGTTATTGCACTTAACAGGTTATGACCTGTCTATTGAAGATTTAAAATCTTTCCGTCAATTGCATTCTAAAACTCCAGGCCACCCAGAATTGGGCTATGCACCGGGTATCGAAACAACCACAGGTCCATTGGGTCAAGGTATTGCAAACGCTGTAGGTTTTGCACTAGCTGAAAAAACTTTAGCGGCTCAATTCAACAAAGAAGACATCACAGTTGTAGATCACAACACTTACTGTTTCTTAGGTGATGGCTGTTTAATGGAAGGTGTTTCTCACGAAGCATGTTCATTGGCTGGTACTTTGGGTCTAGGTAAATTAGTTGTTTACTACGATGACAACGGCATCTCGATTGACGGTGAAGTAGAAGGCTGGTTCTCTGACGACACAGAACAGCGTTTCTTGGCATACGGTTGGCAAGTACTGAAAGTTGACGGTCATGATGCAGATGCAATCCGTGCGGCAACTGTTGAAGCAAAAGCTGAAACTGCGAAACCAACCTTAATTATCTGTAAAACCATTATTGGTTTAGGTTCACCAAACAAACAAGGTAAAGAAGATTGCCACGGTGCGCCGCTTGGTAATGATGAAATCGCTTTAACTCGTGAAGCTTTGGGCTGGACAGAAGGTCCATTTGAAATTCCTGCTGATGTTTATGCAGCTTGGGATGCAAAAGCCAAAGGTACTGCTTCTGAATCTGCTTGGAACGACACATTTGCTGCTTATGCTGCTAAATATCCAACAGAAGCGGCTGAACTCAAACGTCGTCTTTCTGGTGAATTACCTGCTGACTTTGCTGCAAAAGCGGATGCTTATATTGCAGAAGTAAATGCAAAAGCTGAAACCATTGCAACTCGTAAAGCTAGCCAAAATGCCATTCAAGCATTTGCACCACAGCTTCCAGAAATTCTAGGTGGTTCTGCTGACCTTGCAGGTTCTAACCTGACTTTATGGAAAGGCGCAGAAGGCGTTGAATCTAACCCAGCGGGTAACTACGTTCATTACGGTGTACGTGAATTCGGTATGACTGCAATTGCGAACGGTGTAGCGCTGCATGGCGGTTTCGTTCCTTATGTAGCAACATTCCTGATGTTCATGGAATATGCACGTAATGCAGTACGCATGTCTGCATTGATGAAACAGCGTGTGATTCATGTGTATACACATGACTCAATTGGTCTAGGTGAAGATGGTCCTACACACCAACCTGTAGAGCAAATTGCATCTTTACGTGGTACACCAAATCTAAACACTTGGCGTCCATGTGACACTGTTGAAGCGTCTATTTCTTGGAAATCTGCATTGTTACGTAGCGAAGGCCCTACAGCGTTAATCTTCTCTCGTCAAAACTTGCCATTCCAAACTCGTACAGCAGATCAAATTGCTGACGTAGCGAAAGGCGGTTATGTACTTGCAAAAGAAAAAGGTGAGTTGAAAGCAATCATCATTGCAACAGGTTCAGAAGTTTCATTGGCAATGGATGCTTACGCACAGTTAGAAGGCGTACGTGTGGTTTCTATGCCATGTGCTGAAGAATTCGTAAAACAAGACGCTGCTTACCGTGAAGCGGTTCTTCCAGCTGCGATCCGCGCTCGTGTTGCGGTTGAAGCTGCGCATGTGGATTACTGGTGGAAATTTGTAGGTCTTGACGGCCGTGTAATCGGTATGACGACTTACGGTGAATCTGCTCCAGCAAAAGACTTGTACAAACACTTCGGTATCACAGCTGATGCTGTTGTTGCTGCAGTGAAAGAAATTACCGCTTAATCTGTAAAGATTAACCGTAAAAAAGACGCCCCAGAGAAGGGGCGTTTTTTATTGCAGAGATTAAATTTATTTTTAATTGTGAAATAACGATTTGTAACGAATGAATTAAAGCATTGGTTTAAAATTAATTCATTCATGCAGTATTCAGCCACGGGTGCAATGTTGCCCCAAGTGAGGAAACGATGAGCCTTTACGATCAGATAAATGATGAAATTGTACTGATGGATGCTGGTGAACAGAAATGGATAGGCACGGACTTAGAGCTTGAAGCCATGGTTGCAGTAGAATTGATGCTGCAAGATTTGCAAGAAGACAAAGTGATTAAGATTCGCCGTAAGAACCATGAAAAGCATACAGGCTTGAAGCAGGTTGACCGCATTTTGGTTGAGAAGCTATAAGCTAAATGGTTAAAAAGTCCGATTGTTCGGGCTTTTTATTTGCCTATCGTATTTATAAAACGGATAAGAAAAAGTCCATCCAATACTTATCAAGACTAAAAAAGAGCGCATTAAATACAGTGTTTTCAACACATGAAGCTTTATTTCAGTTATAAAAATCCAGTGCTCATTTAAAAGATATCGAACGTGCAAATACAGATTAAAAATTTAACAGAAATATCAAAAAACCAATGGCAGCCGCTTTGGGAGCTGTATTTAAAATTTTATAAAAGTCAGGTGGTAGATGCAATGACCGAGCGAACGTGGCACAGGTTACATGCTGCTGACTGCGAACATATGTATGGCTTTGCAGCTGTGATTGATCATCAAGTGGTTGGGATCGTGCATGTCATTGAACATGAGAGCTGCTGGACATTGCAGCCTTATGCCTATTTGCAGGACTTATATACCCTTGAGGATTATCGCGGGCAGGGCATTGGCAAGGCGCTGATCGCGAAAGTGAAAGAATATTGTGATCAGCGGCAGTGTGACCGTGTGTATTGGCTTACGCATCAGGACAATGAAACTGCGCAAAAGCTGTATGATCAAATCGCGAGAAAAACCGGATTTATCCAATACCGCTGTCATTAACTCAATGTAAAAGGCCATTCCAAATCAACAGCAGCTTTTGCGCATCTCAGTATTAAGCTGAAACTTTAAAGTTTTTAGCCGGGTCAGCATCTTGCTGAATGATCCATTCTCCACCTACGCGGAACGATGAGGCTGAGGCATAGGTATCTTCCATAAATTGGAAAAAGCTGATTAAACCGTTTTGAACTTTGGCTTTAATTGAAAAAGGCGAGGTGAAAGTATTTTTTGCATAGACTGAGGTGTAGGTGAATTGACCAAATACAGCTACAGTTTCATCCTCAGCGATCATATCGGTGATTTGAAAGTCGTCGATATTCCAGTAAGTGCCTACGTTGGCAAAGGTATAAATATAGATGGCTCTGCCTGTGCCAGACCCAGCCCATGGCTCAATTTGTTTCAGTTCTGGGTTGCTGAAGTTTAGGGAAACATACGCTGCGTCTTCGGCTACCAGTAGCTGAGTTGCATTTTCGACGAGTTCTTTTGAAGTATTCATAAGAAATGCCAAAACGACATCTTTGGGCGTTTTAGTATTTAAGGCTTTTTCAATAGCCAGCGATTGTTCTGTCATTTTTGGGTACTCAGATTTTTATGATGTCTAAAAATCTTAAGTGGATTTGTTTAGAAAACCTACGACTCAGATAGGTTGATGTTTCCTAAATTTAGGATAAATAACTCATGGATCAATTAAATTATTAATTATTTGAAATATATGGGAAATTTAATAATTGAGAGTGGTTGTAGATGCTGCTACAGATTTTACAAAACTATCGTTCTAAACATGCAACAAAACGTTTTATCTTTAAAGCTGTAATACGGTTAAAAACCTATAGACTTAATAGTATTCGATAGTGAGATAAAAACATGAACTTTAAAGCATTAACAATCGGTTTGGCGGTAGCATCAGTTACAACAATTTCTATGGCAAAACCTGTTGCCTATCAAATTGATCCTACTCATACAGCAACAGTATTTACTTGGAATCATTTTGGTTTCTCAACGCCTTCTGCAAACTTTAGTGACATTCAAGGGACAATTAATGTCGATAATGCAAAACCTGCAAATTCGTCTGTGAATGTGACGATTCCATTATCGAGCTTAAATACCAATGTCAAAGCATTAGATGATCATTTAAAAACAGCTGATTTCTTTGATGCTGAAAAATATCCAAATATCACGTTTAAAAGTACAAAAGTTCAAGCCATCAGCAAAACTAAATACAAAATTACGGGTGATTTAACAGTTAAAAATGTGACTAAACCAGTGGTATTGGATGCTGTATTGAACAAGCAAGCCGTTCACCCAATGACTAAGGCGGAAACGATTGGTTTCAATGCAACGACTTCTTTTGATCGTTCAGCATTTGGTGTCGGTGCATATGTACCAAATGTAGGCGACAAAATTACGGTAAATATTACGACTGAAGCGGCTGTGTCTACAGCAAAGGCAGCAGCGAAATAAGATTTAGCTCCCTCAGTTAAGTTAGGAAAGCACCCATTTGGGTGCTTTTTTATGTCTTGAAGATATTTAACTGGTGTGATCAATCGCTATTGAGCAGCAATAGGCAGCCAAAACTGATGAAGATTCCACCGGTAATTGCGTCAATTTTTTTACTAAATTTTTGATAGTAATGCGTAATTTTAGGTGCTGAGAATAAGACCGCAACCAATGCAAACCAAATCAGACTTTCAATAAAGACTAAAGCCAATAAAGAGCTCTGTTCGAAAATACTAACGTTTGCACTGATCCCAATGGAAAATACACTACTGAAATAAACCAATGCTTTAGGATTGGCCATATTGGTCAAGAAACCTTGAAATAACAGCGTCAAAGGCGATTTTTTCTGTACGGCTTGCTCGGTTGGTTTTGTTATTGTGCCGAGGTCTTTACTCCATGCAGACTTTAATAACTGAGAGCCTAAATATAAAAGATATAGGCCTCCCAAAATCATGAGGCATTGTTGTAACCAAGCCATTTTTTGAAATAGAAAATGTAAGCCAATTATTGCACAAATTGACCAAACTAAAATACTAAGTGAAATACCTAATGCGGCAAATAATGCATGTGATCTGGATTGTCGAATAGCACTTTGAGTGACAAAAAAGAAGTCTGGGCCTGGGCTGATGAGAGCAAAAAAGTGGATGAGCGCAATGCTGAGTAAGGGAGTCATTCTAATGGCTTATACGTTTTGAAGTGCAACCGTTATAAGCCATTTAGCTTTAAATTAATAGCTGTTTTAAAGCACAAGCTGTTGTAAGAATTGTTGCAAAATAAGGGGAGCAACACGTTCTAAATGAGGTGCATGTTGTTGGCTTTCCATGCGTAAATTTGGGATGTTAATTTGTGCTTTATGCAGTTCACATGTATGCCCAATTAGCCATTTTTCCATGGCCTGTGTTTCTGCTTCAATATGAAACTGTAGGGCTAAAATATTGGGCCCATAGCTAAACGCTTGATTTGGGTAAATTGCTGAGCTGGCGAGTAACTGTGCATTTGTAGGTAAATCAAAGGTATCACCATGCCAATGCAGTACAGGCACTTGATCTAATGGCGCTAAAATATTGTTAGTAATGGCATCAAGCTCCAAGGCACTCCAACCGATTTCTTTGCTATGACCTGCATAGACTTTCGCTCCCAATGCATGCGCAATGAGCTGAGCACCTAAGCAAATGCCTAAAGTCGGTAAATTACTCTCTAAACGTACTTTAAGTAAGTCTAGTTCTTTTTGTAGGAAAGGGTAGTCATTAGTTTCATAAACTCCGATCGGGCCGCCCAAAATGATGGTAAGCCCTGTATGTTGCATAGCTTTACTCAGGTCATCGACACCAGCTTCGAAGTATCTCACCCGATAACCCAATTGGTAAAATACATCTTCCAATGAACCCAAATCTTCAAATGCAAGGTGTTGAATGACGTAAATGGTTTCGTTTAATGCAGTACTCATAGGGATTTTTCAGGATTAAAATTTCAAAATAGAATGTAGCTTGAATTGTCGGAGATTAAAAAGGAAAACTGTAAATTTTTCACAATTGCGAAAAGAGATAAATATAGAAGTTGGCTGAAGCATATTGTTTTTTTCTTTGAATGATTAGGTTCGTTCGTTGAACTTAGCATTTAAAACCTTTGTACTGTGAAGTAAGGGATTCTCGAAAGGCTTTATTGGCAAAATTTATGAGAAAAAGTGCATGATATTTTGATAAAGCTTTGGTTTAGTATAAAAAAAAGATGAAAAACCAATGGAAAAGCGTTTAGAGATGCGTATGATGAAATCTTCGACAAACAACAGTTCATTTTTCTTTTAATATCATCACATAATTAGATAACTGATTTTAAAAGTAAAAAAATATAAGCCAGGGAACTTGTATGCAGTCAAAACATAATCGAGATGCCAGTCTCTTGCATGCGATACATAAAATTTTATTGAAGGAATGGGACCCGTTAGGGATTCGCCGTATTCCTGCTTTACGTGATGAATATGATGATTATTTGCCCAATATTTTTAAATTAATTCAAGAGGATTCTAGTGAATCAGAAATTTTTGAATATTTATGGTGGGTTGAGCAAAAGGTCTTAGAGAAAAAAGGGCAGAAGGAACATACCCTAAAAATTGCGAAAATGTTGAAGGCAATTGAGCGCTAGTTTGCGGTCGTGTACGCATAAAAAACCGATTCGTTGTCCGTATCGGTTTTTTATTTTAAATCTCTTAGAAGTCTCTTAGAAACGGTTTAGAATTTCTTTTCTAAGGTAAATATAAAGCTTGGAATTGCTTCATTGATACGAGATTGGTATAGCGCGCCAGAACTTTGTTCTTTTAACACTTCTTTATAATCTGAGCTGAGAATATTACGTGCATTCACCGATGCAGACCAATTTTGATCAAAGCGTTTAGTAAAACTCACATCCATATTGACGCGTTCATTGCTGGTGCGATTGTACGGTTCGTTACTCAGCGCACGTGTATATTCAGGGGTATAATTGAGGTTCACACTTGTTGCAATACGCCACGGTTGATAGTTATAAGATAAACCAGCACTTGCGGTATAAGGTGCAACATCACTTGCCAAACGATCAGAGCCGTCAGTTTCTTCAATTTTTGCACGTACAGTTGAAAGTTGAGCATTCAACATAAATGAATGACCATTCTCCGTTTGCTTCAGTGCATAACGTCCAGCAATTTCTATACCATAAGTAGTTGCACTGTCTTGGTTATAAGGACGTTCGACAAAACGGCAATCGGTATTTCCTGTTTCACAACGACCGCCTGTAGCATTTTCTGACAGGATCGATTTTTCGATATAGTCATTAATTTCTCGATAATAGGCAGTGATATTTACACCGCCAGCAGGGGTGTTATAGCCTAAGGTTGTTTCGTAAGCATTAATAGTTTCAGGTCGTAAGTCTGGATTACCACCACGATTAGGGTTGTTTAGTGTCCCAGCATCACTATCTGTAGAAACTGAAACCGTCGGCATCAATTGATTGCTACGTGGATTTTTAAAAGCCTGACTCAAATTGGTTTGGAGTGACCATTGGTCATTAAAGTCAAAACGGTGTGCTAATACAGGACTCAAATGCTGATTTTGATAATCCACTAAACCTGAACGATCAATCCACTCTTGGCGTACACCTAGAGTTAAGGTTTGGCGCGGCGTATATTTCCAACTTCCTTCAACATAAGCACCATACAATTGTTCATCTAAGGTGTCTGCAATATTGCTTTTAAGTTCATTACTACGTAGATCGGTACCAAATTTTATTTGGCGTTTTGAGTCGAACTTTCGGACACCGTCGTAGCCCAAGCCATATTCATTAATTTGTTCATCAATATACGATTGAGAATTTCTATACTCTGTTAATTCGGTTTCATTTTGCTGCTCGATTGATAAGCGAATTTTGTCTGAATTTCCTTGGTCTTTACGCTCATATCGCGTGTTGAGTCGAATGCTGTCATTTTTATCTTTTTGGACTTGGGAGCCACTTGTGCCTTCGCTTTCATTGTTGCGATAAAACATTTCAGCGACCAATTTTTGTTGATCATCAAGTTGATATTCAACACGTGGGGTGAGCATTTGCGACGTACGATTGGTGATGCGTTTTTGAGTTTTCGTTCCTGTTGCATCTTGTGTACGGGTGAGTGTATCTGAATCATTCCACATTTGGCTCCCAGATAAACTATAGATCCAAGGGTCTGATCGACCATCCATTTGAAAGTTTAAATTGGTGCGTTCTTCTTCACGTGTATTTGACTTTGTTAGACCATAACCAGCACGTACAGATCCACTCAAACGCGTGCCATTCAATGGTTCTTTTAAAATAATATTGATGACTGCAGATGAAGCAACAGAGCCTTGAGCGACGCTGGGTTGTTTTGTAATTTCAAGGCGTTCGATCATTTCCGGTGTAATGCTATCAACAACTGACATGCCACCACGAGGACCACCTTGTACAGGTTCACCATTGATTAAGAACACGGGTGCGCCACCACCACGAAAACGCATACCACCTGCACCACCACGTGGACCACCGCCAGCACCGGGAAGTTGAAATCCTGCAGCACGACGCAGCGCATCATTGATGGACTGATCGCCAAATTTCAACATTTCATCACGGCTTATGATGGTTTTTGCGACAGCACTGATATCTGGGTCTTTGGGCTTAGAGCTTACTGTTGGAACTTCAAATGTTAAAGCTTCCATTTGCTGAACTGCTGCAGATTCTTGGGGATTTTGGACTGTATCTGCGGCCCAAATTGATGTTGAGATTGTAAGTAATGCGTAACTTAAGCTGGTCAGTTTGAGTGTGGTGTACGCGCCGTGCATTATTTGGTTGTCCAAATGTAATTTTGGCAAAGAATAACGGAAAATTATGGAGAAAAATTGAGGAAAATAGCCGAGATGAGCATTTCATCAGATTATTTTTTAACAGGTAGGTGAAAGGTCGTGTGGCAATAGGGGAAGCCTTATTCGTTGGGGGAAAATTAAGGCCTATTAACGTCGCTACAATATAATAAATAACTGAGGTGACGCAGTAGCATCAGAAGCGTACTTTGCTTCAAATAATAAAGATACGCGGTAATGTCATGCGCAATTGTTTGAGACAGGACGACTTCTAATCAAAAATGTTTTTGCGATACGTTGAATAATTTGACGGTAGTGAACGAGTTTTGTTGGTGAGGTGCATTGCACCGCAAGATGGTTTCCTTGCGAAGCTTCGCATCTCATTTTGCCGAATGAAAAACAACGTTTCGTAAGAGTACCTCCAGCCGAAGGCTAATCTCTTTATTCAATCCCTAAATGTAAGACTTCGTCGAATAGACGTAAATATTATTTTAAAAATGCGAAATGACTTTTATGTGCATAACATGAGTAAATAAATCTAAAAATAAGCCTTTGAAGAAAAATTTAAACATAAAAAAACCCTCATCTTTCGATGAGGGTTTTTCGTATTCTGGAGCGGGAAAGGAGACTCGAACTCCCACCCCAACCTTGGCAAGGTCGCCGATATTCTTAATGTTAACTTACATTAAATGCAAGTATATGATATTATTTAATTTAATTATTTAGATGTAAGTACAAAATTGAGGTCAATATTGATGATATGAGATCAAGTTGGTCACAATTTTTCGATATTTTTTTTAAAACAAGCTACAGATATTTAGTATTTGATCAATTTTATTTAAAATGAAAGTTTACCAAGTGTTTAATAATTCATATTAAATTTTGTCTCAGCTTATAAAAAACGACAATCTAATTTTAATATATCATTTTAATTGATCATTCTCTTATAGTCTGTATAAGACATATATACTTTGATACTAGATCTCTTTCATAAATCAACAAACGATCTATCTCTTGCTGAATATTTGTACCGAAGAATTTTAAATATTCATGCCTAATTTGCGGTGCAAGTATCCGCTGCCCCCCACTTTTTCTAACTCATTAATACCGCGATAGTGTCCATTATCTATTAAATGGACATCATGTTTATGGCCTTAGGCACGCTTATAGATACTGAACAAACAACCAAGCTAACGCGTAGAATTTTTGCACCTGAGTTTAAACAACACTTGGGCGAGCTTTGCCAACAACCAGACACATTAGTGTCCAAAGTGGCAATGCAACATCAGATCAATGCAAATTTGTTGCATAAATGGATTCGCCAGTCCATATCAATGTCCCCAGTTCTAAAAAGCCTACCTCATCCTCAAACCGACTTTCTTCCCGTCATTCTTCACTCGACTCCAGTCAGACGAGAAGTACCTCCACCACCTGTACCAGAGAAGAAAGCTCTCGCTCATATCAGAATTCCACTGCATCAACAACAAGAATCCGCACAGGATCAGATGATTGAGATCGATTGGTCTATGGAATCAATCACTTAATTACTGGTGCTGATAGGGGGGTGACTCAATAATCCATATCGATGAAATCTGGTTGTGTACTCAACCGATGGATATGCGTGCAGGGATGGATACTGCCATGGCTCAGGTATTGAAAGCCTTTGGTTCGATCAAACCTCATTGTGCTTACCTGTTCTGTCATAAACGTGGTCATCGCATGAAAGAACTGGTACATGATGGACTGGGCATCTGGCTGTGTGTTCAGCGTCTAGAACAGGGTAAATTCCACTGGTTCCAGGTTCATCAAGGTGAAACCATCTCACTCAGTTCGGAACAATTACAAGCATTAATACAAGGCTTGCCTTGGCAGAGAATTGGACAAGTTCAAGTGGTCTCCATGCTCTAAACCAAGCCACTTGGTTCTGCTATTCTCCAAAGGTTCTATAGCATCGTATTTATGACTTCAGCCATACTATGCTCATGAATACGATGCCTGACTTAAGCCAACTGACCCATGAACAACTACTGAAATTCACCAGACAGTTGGCGATGCAGCATCAACAATTAGAAAAATCAAATCAGCAATTAGATGCCAAAGTTCAACATCTTGAAGTCACCAATCAACATCTATCCATTCTCAATCAAAAATACGAGCATCAGCTGGCACTGTTTAAAAACACAAATTCGGCAGTAAAAATGAACATCTCACCGCCAAACAAATCCATCTGTGGGATGAAGCGGTTGAAGAAGATATCGCAGCAGTCGAGCTGGAACTGGAACGGCTGAATGCAGATAAAACCGATGTAACGACACAGAAAGCCAAAGCTAATAAACCTAAACGTCGCTCATTGCCAACTCACTTACCTACGATTCGCATCGAGCATGAACCTGCATCAACGCAATGTGCTTGTGGATGCCAACTGTGTCGTATCGGTGAAGATGTCAGTGAAAAGTTGAATTTCAGACTGGCACATACGATGTTTGGAACTCATCTCGTTTAAAAGTAATAAGAGAAGTTCAGACCTATTTAAGCGAATCTGTAAATAAGTTTAGGTAATTGCTTTTCATAAATTAAAATTGATCGGTTTGGTAGTCACCAAGCTCAATATCAAAATTGCAAACACTTCGTCAAACTGTGACGCACTCGATAAAAGTCTCAGTTAAAAATATAGATAAAAAATATATACTTGAAATATAAAATTAAGATCTGAGATCGGAATGAGCCAAGAATCTTCTAAGGTCATCACTCGTCAATGGATGATTATTCAGTTTTTATTGAATAGTAAATATGTGAGTACCAATGAAATTGAAAAGCATCTACTCACTAAAGGTGTAGTTACAACCCAGCGTACTATTCAAAGGGATCTTAATCTATTGGAAACATTATTCCCTTTGGAGTGTCGCCGTGATTGTATGCCTTATAGTTGGCGATGGAAAAAAGTGGAACAGTCAGTCAAGGGGCTGAGTTTATCCCAAGCTTTGATTTTAATGCTTGTAGATGATCAGTTGAGTGATATTTTACCTGAGCATACACAGCAAGAATTATTGCCATTATTCCAAAAAGCAAGATTGATTACCTCTAATGCTGTTTATGACGAGGATGAAGCAAGCCTACTTGATATTTTAACTAAAGACCGAAAACGAACTCTTGGATTGGTGCAGTCTTCGATCACTCAGGAATTGGCTTTAGGGGTTACTCATAAAGTCACAAAAATTTATAAAGATATTTTTAATACTGAAGATCGTGAAATCAAGAAGTACTTAAAAACATTATGTACATTACTTGAATCACATGAAATGCCAGAATTGGCAAATGCTTTAAAAAATTAATTTTACTAGAGTTAAAAAAGATGTTTAAAACACAGCAAAATATACAAGCACATATTCCAGAACTTGAAACATTATTTCAAAAATATGATTTATCTGTTGAGCCACTTATTCAGCTAAAATCAAATGTTGAAAATTTTAAAGTTCGTGTGCCATTGATTGGGGCATTTAGTGCTGGCAAATCATCGTTAATTAATACCTTGATTCAGAAGAAGCTACTTTGTGTCGAAATCGACCCTGCTAGTAATTTAGCGACTGAAATTAGTTTTTCAGAAGATGAAGTTATTAAAGGCTTTAAAGCGAATAACTTTGTTAAAAATTTGACAGCACAAGAATTAAAAGACCAAGAGTTCTTAGATCTGATGCCTGATGGGCATATTGAAGTACAGCTCAACCAAGCATTTTTGCAATCTCTTCCTCATTTATGTTTAGCAGATTTACCAGGCTTAGACTCAAAATCTGATGCTCATATGCAAGCAATTCATCATTATTTAGGGCGTAGCCTGGCATATGTAATCACCGTAAGTAGTGAAGAAGGAACGTTAAAAGATAGTATTAAAAAGTTTCTACAAGAATTAGCACTGCATAAAGCACCTGTCGTAGTGATTATTACCAAAAATGATAAAAAAACACCTGAAGAAATAGTCGCGATTAAATCGCAAATTACTGAACAAGTAAGATCATTATTACCTGAAGGCAATTATTTAGATGTTGTGTCTGTATCTTCGAAAAAGAAAGATATCGCTGAAGCGGTTGAAACATTCCAAAAATTAGAGAACTTAAGTGAAACGAGATTTAAGGAGACGGTTGTACCGCAGTTCAATCGAATCCTTGATGATATCGCATCACATTTGACTATTCTTTTAAACCAAGAAGATCTGGATACAGAAGAATTGAAAGAAAAAAAACAGCAACTAATTGATGAGACAGAAAATTTTAAGCAAAAACTTTCTATTGAATATCAAAAGATGAAAGAGCAGGTTCCTTCAGTTTTAAATAATGTAGTTGATCATATTCGTAATCGTCTTTTAGGTGAGACAGATCAATATGCAACAGCGCTAATAGGTCAGAATAATATTGAGAGTGATTTAAGTTACAGTGTAAGAATGGCTTTAACTGAAGGTATGGATCGCTACTTCAAACCTTTGGTTGATAAATATATCCATCGTATAGAGACAGATTTACCTAGTCTTATCGTTAATCAAAATTTTCATTTTGAGCAAGAAAATACTGGTAGTGCTGTGTTTGATCTTGGGCTGACTGGAATTACAGGAATATTAACCTTTGTACTAAAGCGTTTTCCGTTAGCAGCGATGATCCTTCCTGTTGTTACATCTATATTTAAAGCATTTGTGTCTGACCATAATCGTGACCAACAAAGAGCAGAACAGAAAGAAGCAGCACGTGATCACGTGCGAGGAAAAATTATTCCGCAAGTGGTTGAGCAAGTGAAAAGCAATTTGGATTCTATTTTGCAAGAACAGCTTCATATCTTTAATCAGCAGGTAGAAGATCAAATCAATAATAAAGTCACGCAAGCTCAACATTCGATTTCTGTGTTAGAAGAACAACTTAAGAAAAATACTGAAGAAAGAGCGGTGCTACATGCAACATATCAAAGTGATTTAACAATCATTCAAAATATGCAACAACAATTAGAATCTTAAGGAATAAACATGAATAAGCATGTAGAAATTACTCAAATGTATGAAGATTTGAAGCAATATTTTAATAATAACTTAGGGCTTTTGAAAAAAGAGAATGTTTTAGCTCATGGTCAAATAGGTCTAGATTTTATCCATGAAATGGAGAATTTTTATAAGTTCTGTATGTTACCTGAACTTGCAGATAAGGTGATTGTTGGCGTTGGTGGCGCATTTAGTGCAGGAAAATCTAGTTTCTTAAATGGTATCTTAGGTCGAAAAGTTTTGAGCGTCGCGATTGATCCAACGACATCTATTCCAACTTATTTGATACATGGTGAGCAACAAAAAATTGAGGCTGTGCTTAAAAATTCGCAGCAATTAGATTTGAGTCTGGAACAATTCAAAAACTTAACGCACCATGCTGAACAAGAGTTACATGAATTAGCAGCAAATATTGATTTAATCTTGTTAACTCAACCTGAGCAGAGATGGCCAAATTTAGCATTTTTAGATACCCCAGGTTACAGTAATCATGAAGATATTGAGCAAGGTTTGTGTGATGCACATATCGCTAAAGTTCAGCTTAATGATGCACAGTGTTTAATTTGGTTGGTCTCAGCCGATCAAGGTGTTATTTCTCAAAGTGATATAAATTTTTTAAAAACAATTCGCTCAGATATTCCTAAATTAATTGTGATGAGTCGGGCTGATAAGAAATCACCTGAAGATTTAACAGAAATTAAAAAACTGACTCAATATACTTTAGCTCAGCATCAGATCGAGGCCATTGATGTATTGGTACTTTCTGCAAGGCAACCTGAAAAATTTGATCGTAAGTTACTGGATGGTTATCTCACTCAATGGAGCTTAAATAGCCAAGAATCTCGTATTATCGAAAACTTTAATCAGTATTTCGATGCAATGAAAAAGCATCTTGAAAATAAGGAGGGAGAAGTAGAGATAGAGCGATTTCAGAGAAAATTATTTGAAAAAATTTATCAATTGGCGGTTTATGCAAATATTGATCTTGAAGCGCAATGGCAAAAATACTTAGCTGTACAAGCCAAAATTGAGCAAGACAGGCAAGATAAGTTGATTGCATATCAGGCTGAACTGGAACGTGAAGCGTTAAAAATAGAAGAAGAGAAACGTCTACAACAAGCTAAGCTTGAGAAAGAAAGGGAAATACTAAAAGCCCAAGACCTGATGGCTAGAGCAGAGCAAATTAAGCAACAAGTACAAAAAACCGAGCGTCGTAGTTTGGAGCAAATTTTAGAAGATGCTCAAGATGAGATTAGTCGCCCTAGTGCTGGTATTTATGTCATTGATGATGTCTACAGTATCCGTAAAAAAACTGAAAAAGCCATTAAATCTTATGCTTATGAAGGTGATGGCGAGTATGGTAAATATAATGATGATCCTCTTGTACTCGTTGATACCACAACATTATTTAAAAATGCAGAGAATGGTCTGTATCTGACTTATTCCGAATTGTATTGTAAAGATATGCTGTCGAAACGCTTTGTGATTCGTTTAAGTGATATTCGAAGTATTCGTTTCGATAAGAGTGACTCTAAGCTCAGTATTAATGGTAAAGAAGTATTGTATGTGCCTCAAGATAATTTAAAAGCACCGATGGTAAATTTGGTAAAAGCATTAAAAACTTATATTGAGCAGTAATTATGACACTACAAAATTATAATTTCGATTTAGCTCAAAGATATCAATTGTTGGCTCAAGCATCTTATACAAAGACAAGTGATGCAGAGCATGTGCAATGGGTGAAAGAGTTAAAAAACTTGATTGAACGAGATTTAGTGCAATTGGCACTAGAGGGTTGTCCACCAAACTTCCCTGAAATATTAAAAATGTTCCAACTTGAATTGGATCGTTTCGAAGCATTTTGTACATTTCCCTATTTAGCACAGAAGAATGTAGTCGGTGTTGGTGGTGCATTTAGTGCTGGAAAGTCTAGTTTCCTGAATACATTACTAGGACGTAAAAAGTTGGTCGTACAAGTTGATCCGACAACATCTGTGCCAACCTATTTAATGTTAGGTGATCAAGATAAAAGTACAGCAATAAATATTTTCAATAGAGAAATTGATTTAAAAGAAGAAGATTTTCTTTCGTTAACGCATGAGGAATATGAGCAGTTTGGAAGTGAGATATCAGCCCTTCTGAAATCTGTAGTTATTCAGGATACTTCATTTAAATGGGGTGATTTAGCCTTATTGGATACGCCAGGATATAGTAATAGCGATGCAGGATTTAATTCTGAAAGGACAGATACCAAAGTAGCATTTAGCCAATTGAATACTGCACACTTTATTATTTGGGTGGTTTCAGCAGCTAATGGAACCATCAGCCATGAGGATCTAAATTTCCTAGGTGAACTTAATCCCTCAATACCGAAATTAATTGTGCTTAGCCGAGCAGATTTAAAAGTAAAAGAAGATTTAGAATCAATCAAAAGTTTAATTTTAGAGCTTACGCAAAAACGAGGAATTGAGATTATAGATGTGATCTTCAGTTCTTCTCGTAAAAAAAGGGAATTTCCTTTGGAGCAGGTTGAATATCTGTTGGATGAATGGAATAAAGTAAAACGTCCTATACTTTTTGCTCAACACTTTAAAAAGCTGTTTCTACAATATGAACGTTTTTTAGATGAACAACTACGTATTGCACAGATGCAAATCAATAGAATTCATCGAATAGAAACGCTCTCGGATCTTCCTGAAATACTCAATGATGTTGATTCACTTAAAATGATGATTCAGGAAAAATTCAAACAAATTTTATCGTCTAAGGAAACTTTAAGTGCGTTGCAGACGCATTTTTTTGATCAACTTAGCTGTATTGGTCAAAAAGTAGGTATACCTCTATTAGAGCCAGATGAGCTTGAATTAATAGAGGTTAGAGAGGTGGATTTAGTACCTATGCTAAAGGAAGTTTTAGTTGAGCAGGATATTGACCTTACTTTATGGCAGTCAAAATGGGACTTGCTTTCTATTGATATGTCTATCCCAAATATTAAGAAACTATTACGTCAAACACCAAAGAATACAAAACCAATTTGGTCTAATTTAATGGCTTAAGGAAAAATGAAATGAACTTGAATACGTATTTGCAACAGTTGGACTTAGCCAAATTAGATTTACAACCATTAAATGATCATTTCATTGCAGAGAGGTTAAACGAGCAAGAGAAAGAACTTTATCTAACAATGATTAGTTCGTTTATACTTTTAGATGAGCTAACAGAACCTAGAACACGCTTATTTCAACTGTATTTACATGCCTGTAAAACCGAACATCAACAAGGTAAAATTTTCAATCTGGCACAGAATATCTCTAAAGACCAAATCAAGGAGTTTATTCAGTTATGCTCTACTCAAGATTTAGTTAAATCTTTTCTTATTGATGCTTTTATTTTTTTGAGGTTGGATAGACCGCTTAATGATCAAAAAAATATTTTACTGAATGAATGGATAAGTTTATTTGAGTTGAAAGAAAGTGATTTAACCCAAATTCTTTATGTGGTTTGTCAAATATTAGGAATACAGCATAGCTATGAGATTCATTCTACATTTAGCCTAGACCATGCCAATTTATGGAAGGAATATCTGCTCCAAGAACTGACAAAAGACAAGTTGAAACAAGGTATTTCTCAAGGTTTTTGGATTGTAAAGCAGACGATTGATATTAATTTTAATTGTCAAATTAGTAATGCAAATTTATATTTTGAGAATGATTCGATCTTAAAATTTAATGAGGGTGTTAAAGTCGAATTCATCAAATCAAATTTTGAAAATCCGCTATTCAACTTTTATAAAGTTGATCACTTAAAAATTCATGAATGTAAAGTTATTGGCCAATATGATTCTGAGAAAAAATTAACAGTATTAAAAATCAATCAATTTGAAGATAACGATTCTTTTTGTGAAATAAAAAAATGTTATTTTGAAACACACAATTCTCAAACTTTATCCGTAATTAATAAATACAATTCTCTATTTTTTTTAAGAACAGGAAATAGAAATAAAAAGAAATTATTTATTGAAAAGTGTACTTTTGATAAGTGTGGTAATGAAAAATTAGTAGGTGGTGCATTATTTTTAAAAAATATTAATTTTAAGGTCAAAAAGACCGATATTTTTAATTGTAAAGCATTAGTTTCGGGTGGAATATATACATCTGACTTGTATCAGGACTCTTTGGAGGAGGTTCACTTCAAAAATTGTTTATCTTGCCTTTATCAAGATTCAACATCTTTAAAGAAATTAAATGAAATAGGTTTTAATGGTAGTGGTATTTTAATTGAAGATAGAGAAAGTTATAGCTCAGGTGAATTTATCCGCCTAATAAAGGGCTGTACATTTGAGAAATCAAACTTATTTATAGCATGTTATTCTTCTGGTAGAACATTTGAAAGATGTAATTTTATTGATAGCATTTTGGGGCTTAAAGATTATTATGATCAAGATCATGAAACAAAGCCATGTGAATTTCTAGTTATAAATAAAGAAATCGAGAGTGGATTTAAATATTTACCTAATTTTAAATTTGATCCATTACATGAAAAAACATTGGAGTTTCAGTTAGCGGATTTAAACAGCTAAGTAAAATTATAGTTGGCTAATTAATTACTACGTCAAACTATGACCTAGTCACCTTTTGTCTAGGTCTTTTTTTTATAAAATTAAGCTACAATTTTTTCCATAACTAATTGATATTAAAAAGAGCAGGGTATGTCAATTCAACAGCATTTAGAACAACTTTCTAACTTGTGTCAGAACTTACAGGTTTGGGAAAAAAGATTTGATAACAACGAAATTTCAAATGTTTTTCGTTTAAAAGAAACCTTACAACAAGATATTCAACGTTTTGAACAAGAGCAACAAACTTTAAACATTGCAATTATGGGGCAAGTGAAGGCTGGAAAAAGCAGTTTTTTAAATGCGTTGTTGTTTGATGGTAAGCCTGTTTTACCAACGGCTGCTACACCTAAAACAGCCAATCTCACCCGTATTAGCTATGGTGCTACACCTGCTTTAGAAATCGAATATTATTCGAAAGAAGAGTGGGCTGATTTAGATAATCTGGCTCAAGAAACTTATGAATCTGAGTCTGTCAAAGTAGCCAAAGAACTGGTTGAAATGGTTGATAAAGCAGGGCTTGATGTGAGTGTTGCTTTAGAACAACAACATCAACGCATTGAAGCCACTTCACTTGATGAGTTAATGCATATATTAAATCAGTATGCAGGCAATGATGGTCAATACACAGCATTAGTAAAAATGACGCGTCTGTATCTGCCTAATGAAGAATTGAAGGGTTTTGATGTTATTGATACTCCCGGAATGAATGATCCTGTCATTAGTCGAACACAAAAGACCAAAGAAGAAATGGCACGTTGTGATGTCGTATTCTTTTTATCACGAGCAAGTCAGTTTTTAGATCAGTCAGATATTGATTTATTGACTGAACAATTACCTCAGGGTGGTGTCGAACGCCTTTTCTTGATTGCAGGACAATATGACTCAGCGATTCTAGATGATGGTTTCAATCAAGAGAGCTTAGCGGATTGTGAAAGTAATTTGCAACGACGTTTAAATAAACGCGCAGTAAAAGAATTAGGCGATTTAGCTGACAAAAAGCGAAAAGCAGGTCATGAACATTTAGCAAATTTGCTAGAAAACTTAGTTAGTCCAATTGTTTCGAGTACTTTTGCACATGGTTTTGCTTCATGGGATTCTTCGACATGGGATGCTGCCATGCAACATGTATATAAGGAATTAAAAGAAACTGCAGAAAATGACTGGGACGGATATCAATTTACACAGCAGGATTGGCAACGTATTGCTAACTTTGAAACTTTAAAAGAAAAGTACCAAATAGCACGTATTGAAAAAAATCAGATTTTGGAATCAAAGAAACAAAGTCTGTTGCCTAAAGCGCAAGAAAAGCTTGATGAAACCTTAACTGATCTAAGAGAAACTGTTGAGAGTCGTATCATCCGTTTAAATACTCAAGATATTTCCCAACTGACTGAATTAGAGAGGCAGTTAGAACAACGTATACGAGCGATTTCATCTAAGCTTGAGCAACATATTGGTACTGAACTAATATCAATTCAAAAAGCGAGTAATAGCATTGCTCAGGAATTGCAAAAATCAATTCAGCAATATACTCAACTCACTACACGTACTGGTTCTGAAACACATGAAGAGGCTTATGAAGTCAGTACATCAAAATGGTATAACCCATTTAGTTGGGGTAGTTCAGAAACTCGCTATCGGACATACACAACAAATTATGAATATTTGTCTGCATCAGATGCGGTAGAGCAAATTGCACAATACGCTAGAAATTGTAAGGTTGATATCCAATATCACTTTAATGATTTAATTCGTCCTAGCCAATTAAAGCTAAATTTACGCCGAGCTTTGGTCAATGAGTTAAATACAGCTCAGGCAGATTTTGATGCCAACCAATTTAAAAATGTGTTAGATGCTGTTATCCGCCAGTTAGATTTACCTGAGTTAAAATTAGAGATTGGCGATCCGACGCGAAAAATTAGCCAAAACTTTAGCGGTCAAATTAGATCCAATAATGATATGCAAAAACTGAAGCAAGCCTTAAATCAATCTTTGCAGGAAGTTTTTAAATTACTGAATGAACAATTTAAAGCATCAGCAAAAAAAGTTGAGCTCAATTTGATTGATACGCAGAATCAACTTGCTCAGAAAATGACGCAAGGCTTAGAAAAAGAACTTGAGCAAATAAAGAAAGATTTTGCAGAAAAGCAGAAAGCTGTGCAAGAGTATGAAGCATTAAAAACGCTAATCACTGATGATGCTTTAACAAAAAAGATTGCCTAATTTGGCTAGGGAGAGCCGTTATATGCTCTTCCTGCATTTACTGTATATTGGATCCTATATTGAATGAATACATCCGAATTATTTAAAAAAATTAAGCGCATTCAAAGTCAACTAACACAGGGTTTAGTTGAACGAGAACAGACGATTAAGTTGACTTTACTTGCTGCTTTGGCGGGTGAGCATATTTTATTAATCGGGCCACCAGGTACAGGAAAAAGCTTAGTCTCCCGCAGATTACATCTCGTTTTTCAAGACACGCCCTATTTTGAACGGCTCTTGACCAAGTTTTCTGTACCTGAAGAACTGTTTGGTCCTCTGTCGATTCAGGCTTTAGAAAAAGACCAATACACACGTTTAACTCAAGGCTATTTGCCTCAAGCATCTATTGCATTTTTAGACGAAATTTTTAAAGCCAATAGTGCAATTTTAAATGCCTTACTGACTTTGTTAAATGAGCGTGAGTTTGATAATGGTGTAATCCGACAAAAAGTACCTTTGATTTCCGTCATTGGTGCAAGTAATGAATTACCTGAAGATGGTAATCTCAGTGCCCTATATGACCGGTTCCTGTTTCGACAATATGTTGAACCTGTGAGTAAATCTGGATTTAAGCAGTTATTGACGATGAAAGCGAGCGAGGAAGCGTTATCTGTTGAACAACTGTCGTATGATGAACTCAAATATATTCAACAACATGCTAAAAAGGTGGAGTTATCTGCTGAAGCATTACAGTTTTTAATAGAACTACGAAGATGGTGTGCTGAGAATCAGATTCAAGTATCAGATCGTCGTTGGCGTAAAATTGTGGGGATGCTACAAGTTTCAGCATATACCAATGGACAAAGTCAGGTCACGATTTGGGATTGTTGGTTGGTCCAGCATTGTATTTGGGAGAAGCCTGAACAAATAGAATTGGTAGCAGGGATGTATGAACAGTACTGTGGAAAGTCTGTGGTGAATCTGCAAAATTTACTGACTGTTGTTGATGTGTTAGAAAAAGAAATTTCTAATCAGGTTTCTGGATTCTGATTATAAAAAATAATTTAAGGAGTAAATAATGGGATGGTTTAATTCTTTAGAAAACAGTGCGGGGATGATATCCGCCAGTAGAACTTTTTCTTCCAAAGTATCCAATGAACAAGCGTTATCTACAGTTTCAAAAAAAACACAAAACATAGCTAAAAGATTATTAAAATACTATAGAAAAGAAAGTCATACTGTGGAGGTCTTACATGATATCCAAGATTTCATCGCCGTAATGAATAGAGATATCCGACCTAATGAAGATTCGATATTTAATGCGATTCTGCATGCATATACTACAAAAAATAATCAGTATCCTGAAAAGTTTGATACATATATTGCAACACAATATTTTAATAAAACTCATCAGAAGGAAGAGGACTTAGATAGAAAAAATTCAGAATGGTTAAATCAAAAAATTAATGAAGTTGAAAAACATCTTGAGCGTATCTCTGTAGTTAAGCTGCAGCTTACAAAGAATATTAAAGAGCTTGAAAGTCATGGAGAGGGCCACTTGTGGATTGATCATGAGTTTATTGAACCTGTGCTAGACACATTAAAAGATAGTCTTACGCAGGTCCAGGGCGTTGAAAATCGTATGCTGGCTTTGAAATTCACATATGAGTTTCTTTAAGGATAAAATATGGTCTCTGCTGATTATTTAGAAGATCAATACTCATTCTTAGATGAGTGTCCTGCTGAGCTTTTAGAAGAAGTGATTTGTTCAACTGTGGGCACGCTTGAACAGCGTAGTGACACCATGCAGCAATGGTATAAATACTTCATGATGGGGGAAATTCCTCCAAATCCTGAGTGGTTACCAAAGCATATTACTGATGTCGTTCAACAGCAAATTAAGCAGTCAGGCATTGCACCTTTTTTAAAAGACCAGCATGAATTGACAATTGAGTTCTTAAAACATGTCATCTTGCAATGGCAAGTCATCCAAACGGAATATCAAGAAAAACTGCAACAATGGTTGCAGGAGAAAATGGCGAATGCAAAACAAAGCAATGAGCCTTTTGATCCATCAACATTAGCGCAAAACTTTGATTTTGATTACGCAGGTGATCTTGTCATTCATCAGCAGTGGAATGAACGAATAGAAGCATGGAAACAGCTCAATAGCGTATTTGGTGATTTAAGCCAAATGCTGGGGCGGGATGTTGATATCACTAAAGGCATTCTTAAACATCAAAATTGGAAACATATCGAAAGATTGCAAGAGCTTTTGCAACGTATCTCTGAATTTAAAGAGATAGTAAATGCTTTAGGACGACTGCAAGAAAGTATAGAAAATGAAGATGAGCTAGAAAGTTTTTTTGAAAGTTTTTCTCGTGTGGTAGAGGAAATTCAGGAAAAGCTTGTTGATTATATTCCGGAAGAAATGTCTGGCATTGAGCGTAGTGGTAGCATTAATCGTATGTTACCTCAGGAAGCTTTATTTCTAGGCCATCCAAAACTGAAAATGTTATGGCATGCTAAACGCTATGAGCAAGCATTGTTAAGTTATCGAGTTCAAGGTATCGAGATTGAAAAGACTTGGGCGGATATCAGTGAAGAAGTTGAAGTTCAAAAAACAAAACCTAGATTTGATCGTGGACCTATTTTAGTGGTGATCGATACGTCTGGCTCAATGAGTGGCACGCCTGAAATTATTGCAAAGGCATTAACTTTACAGGCTGCTAAAATTGCACACGCAGAAAAAAGACCTTGTTATTTATATGCCTTTGGTGGGCAGGGGCAAAGAATTGAACATGATTTAAAGTTTACTCAAGATGGGATTGAAAAATTACTTGAGTTTTTGGGATATTCTTTCGGTGGTGGTAATGACATTGAAACCATTGAATATGCTGTGAAAAGACTAGAGCAAGAACAATGGAAAAAAGCTGATGTGATGATCGTGAGTGATGGGGAGTGGTCAGCATCATCTCATATTGAAGAAATTGTGAAACTCTCTACGGAGAAAGGAACACGTTTTCATGGAGTACAGGTTGGTGGTTATGGTCGAGGCTTAAAGCAGTTATGCAATAAGGTATACCATTTTAAGAATGGAAGTATGGTTTGAGCGAGTCCGGCAATCCCACCTAAAAATAACAGGTTGTAAAAGTTGTATTAACCCCCCAATTAAAACGGACACTCACAATTAAGACCTAGGCATAGAACTAGAGTTAAGGAGTGTCTTATGGAACGTATTGAAGTTATTACATCTGTTCAGCGTCGTAGACGTTATACAGGTCAAGAGAAAGCACAGTTTGTTGCTATGACCATGCAACCAGGATCATCTGTTTCTTCTGTTGCCAGACAGTATGGAATTACTCCAAGTTTGCTGTTTAAATGGAAGAAACTTATGCAAGATGGTGGAGTAACTGCCGTGGAAGCGAATGATCAAGTCGTGAGTGTTTCAGACTACAATTCATTATTAAAAAAAGTAAAACAGCTTGAACAAATGCTCGGTCGAAAGACCGTTGAAGCAGAAATTCTTAAAGATGCTTTAGAGATTGCACAAGCAAAAAAGTACATATCGCACATGCCCTTATTACCACCCGACGATACCCAACACAACAAATAGCACGAACACTCGGTGTGTCGCGATCGAACTTGTATCGTCGTTTGAAGCAACCGAATATGAAGTCTCGTTCGAGGTATAACAAGGCAGATGATCACATTCTACTTCCGATGATTCGGTATATTTGCGACCAACGACCAAGTAATGGCTATCGGCGTGTTACAGCGCATCTCAATCGAAATTTACGGTGGGTAGTCAAATATTGAAGCAGGTAAATCATAAGCGTATTTACCGCATCTGGGTTAAGTTTGATGTGTAATATTGGATTTAAAGTAAACAATTATTAAAAACCAAACCAACTTAAAGACCCCCAGCGCTTTACCCTCTGATATTTTGAATGAAAAGCTAATATTTTTACTATCCTCTGACATCGTGAAGTTTTTCGAGGTTAAATTTAAGTCTGATAAGACATGTCCAAACTCTTGTTTTAATTTCGAAGAGAGTTCCAAGTGAATATATTTTTTGGGAAATAAGTCCTTGATGAAGGATAGAAATTTTTTTAATTGGCGTTTTTCATTCACTGCGAATTTAAACTCGGAGGAATTAGGTTGCACCTTTTCAAGATAAATTTCGATAATTTGCATTAACTCTTTTTTATGGTTTTTATATGCAATGGCATAATTTTGTTCTGCATAACCAATGAGTTGCTGCTCAATCTGATTGGTTGGTAAACTGGTAATCAGCGCACTAGGATGCTTTCGCAAGAAGTCAGTAGTAAACAATTTAGATGATTTCTTTTGATTGATACAGGTCATTTTAAGCTGATTTGCTGTATCACGAATTTTCATTGCAACTTGCAGAGGAATGCTTTCCGGAAGTGATAGTTGCTCTTCATCGGAAGTTGAAAGTATATGATGTAATAACTTGAATGTAAGATCCGAATCACGTGCCCCAAGTTGAACAGTATAGGCTGCAGATATTTCTAACGCCTTATAATGATGATCATGTTGCTTATATGGATGAAGGGTTAACTGCTGATAAAGAAAATTATGAATCGCTCTTTGCTGTACGGGTAATGAATTATTTTCTCTATAGTTAAGTATGTTGAAATAGGCCTCTTTTGTTAGTGGGGTAGTGATTCGATTGAGTTGGTATGTAATGGCTATATGTGCAAGATGCAGATAACTGGAACAGGTGGTCGATGGGGTTAAGTGCCCAGCTAAATGCGCTAATGCGTACCAAGTTTGTTGTGTATTGCCATGTCTCAACAAAGCATAACGGATTCTGATTTGTTCATGAGCGGAATAATCAGTAAAGTGATTTGCAAGAGGAGATTCAGCTAGTACGAGATAGAGATGGTTAATTGCTGAATGTCTAAGGCTGTGGTAAGTGCAACGATGCTCAGGGTAAACAGAATCCAATATTGTTTTTAAGAATTCATTGACTTCATTTTCATGGGGTTCTTTGAAATTTTGTTTAATAAATAACGGTTGTTTCAAGGAATATTTATTTTCTAAAAGCTCACGCTTACGATTTTTAATATAAGTGATCAATGATTCAAGTTCTTCTGGTTTAAGAAGATGGTGCAAAGAAATTTTTCGGTATGCGGAATAGCTTTTTTGATTTTTATTTCGATGATTTCGGATACATAGAGTCAATTGATCCGCATTTATTTGAAAATCATGAACAAAAATATTTAAGGTCTCATTGATCCGCAATCCAACTCTAAACCCAAGGGTAAAGATATGTCTAAACATCGACTTATCTAAACGATGGAGTTCAGGCGTAGATTCGAGGTATTGAAGGGCTTTATGAAAAAGATGGGGTGAAACGAGATCCGTTTTACAGATTTTAATGGTCAGTAAATTTTCTAAATTTACTTCAGGCACATTAAAAAATAAGACTTGTTTATGGTGAAATTCATTTAAACGTTTTTGAGTATTTGAGCGAGTTTGTTCTGCTTTTAACGCTAAAATTTCAGCATAAAGTTCTTCATAATCAGTAACAGTGAACGCATTAATGTTTTTATCTTGGGTTAAATAAAGCCAGTGAAAGACAAATTGCGAGAAAAAGGTATTCAGTGAGCTGGGTTTAAGAGGCTGAAAGTCTGCATGAATTAATGCTCTTGAAAGCCTATTTTTACTGCAAATAATGTCATTCAGTTTAGCTAATTCATTGCTACTAAGTCTTGAACGAATGATTGACCAAAACACTATTCGCTCAATTGCAGGAGAGAACTCAGATGCATAAAGTTCAATGAGTTTTTGAACATAATCATTCTTTTTGCGAAGAATCATGCGAATGTCTTTTAAAAAGCTTGCTAATCCAGTTTCTATATCGCCTTTAATACTACGTTCATTTTGTTCGAGGGCTTTATATCGAGATCTTGTTGCAAAGGTATCAAATTGATGAAAGTAGACGGCTAGTTGGTTTTTGAGTGGGCTCGAACTTGGAATTTCATGCTTTAATAATCCTATGGACATTTGGTCAAGCTGAGCGTTTTCCAAAAATTGCGTGTAATAGAAGGCATATTTAATCAGCCATCTATATCGAATTTTTACATCAGGCAAATAGGTACGAATACAGTCGTTGATAATGTGTTCTGGGTCTAATGCTTGTGTAAACAAATCTTTTTCAAATTGGTTAAGTCTGAATAACCAGCATTTGACAATATCGTGTATGACGATCGTTTTTGTGTAAGTTGTACTGTAATGAGGATGATCAATTTTTTTATTGCCATACTGAGAGTTCGGTATTTCAAGACTAATGAAATGATCTTTGGTATCTAAAAAAGAGTCAAAATATTTTGTAGTTTCAATGATATGTGAAAATGCTTTTAACTCCGCATCATTCCAAACACCATTGAAGAGAATAGCGCTGATTAGTGCAAATCCATGGCAATGTACAGGGTGATTAATGGGTGTTGTATCCCAGAGATGAGTTAATTTTTTTGCAAATATGATGATTTCTTTGCCGTGCTTGATGGTTTCAATGCTTTGAAGCGGTACATTAGATTCATAGATGACAGGTGTGCTGGGAACTGGATAATCTGTACCATTGGCATGATTGAAACGTTTGATATATTTTGCTAAATGTAAACGGTCAATACGATAGTTTTTTAAATTCGAACCTGCTTTTTCTAACAATTTTTGGTCGATTTCATTGCAAATGATTTGAAAGTCCTTTGTTTTAATGTCTTCAAATTTTTCCGAAAATAATGTAAGCAGTGATTTAATTTTTGCTTTATTTTTTTGTTTGCGGCGCAGGCTATGCGGATGATTACTCATATGAAAGCAACCTCATTCAAATCAGACATACTATTTAAGTTTAATATTGCGACTAATTTATCCTGAGCCTTTCTGATTTGACTCAAGCTAGTTGGCTTAAAGCTAGAATATTGATCAAAAAGACCCTGCATATTTTCATCATGTCCAAAAATGGATTTGAGAATGTCTTCATCACAAAACTGTGCAAAGAAATAACGACAAAAATGTCGGGTCCAATTTTTTTGCAGATCTAAGTTTTCATAAATATGCTGCAGATCAGACAGGCCAAACGGTCTTAATTTATGTTTATCTTGGAAAAGGAGAATAGGAGCTTGCCCATTGAGAACATCTTGAATGGGTTGGATATATTCAGAAGGATAGAGTATTTGCATTAAGGTCTTAAATTTATTTAAGAATGCCAAATAATGCTGTATCTCTGCTTTAAGAAAATCATTAAAAGGAATACATCGTCCAATCGTACTCATGTAACGTTGCTCTTTATCTGCAACCCCCATTATCTGCATTTCAAAGTCAATATATTCTAAATTTGGGGGAAAGGAGTGACTTGGTCGAGCTGAGGTGATGATCATGCAGATGTGCCATAACCAAATAGAATAATGATTTAGGCGAACAAATGGGTCAGTGGCTTGTCGAACACAGCGGTCCAGTTCATTAAAGAATACTCGAGTGAATGCTACATCTGGGGATTGTTGACTTCCGAAAGAGATTGGACTGCTAAACTTATGTATGTAATTCGTTTCAAAAGTAGGGGCAATTAATTTTAAAGTTTGTTCATAGCTATCAAGTAAGTCTACGATTTGGGTAGAAAAATAATGGCCGGGTATATAGTGCCGAATACTCGTACCAGCTAATAATTTACTCTCTAGTTCGTAACCAAGTTCATTTAAAGTGATATCACTGATTAAGCGTGGAAGATTTTCTGCCGTTAAGTTAAATGTTAAATCCTGAGCAATCCTTCTTAAATATTCTTGCAGATCCGATTCAATATCAGCCATATCCCATTTTTTTAGCTGAATGAGTGTTGAGTAATATGATTGAGGCAAGGGAATAGCATAGCTGTTTGTGGTGTTCAGCTTATGCTCTTTGAGTTTGATGAGATTACTTTTAAAAGTAGAAACGTCAAATGATTGCTTAAAGTAACATTCAAATTTATTCAAATACAATTTTTTTGTGCGATTGGATTCACATGGTTTGTTGCTAAAACTTACTATGTCCTTATAGTGCGTGAGGCTTAGTACTGAAAATAACAATAAACTATGAATAGGTGAGTCTGTGGCATTTTCAAGTATGCGTTGCATAATGATCTGAGCAGTCAAAAGATCAAAAACACGCGGATTTGATTTACTCATCAAGTTATTTTTTTGTTGGTGTTGCGCTTGTGCCTTTAATTTGATTTTTTGGAAAGCAACGGAATTTTTCTCTTTTTCATCAAAGTTAAAGCCATGATCTTGAAGTGTAGATTGTTCCTGATCCTCAATATCATGAGTATCCTCATTACTGCGAAAAGTAGTGAGCAGTAAAACTTCATCATCAAATGACATTTTTTTATGTCTATAAGCGGGTTGATCAATTGACTTAGAAGACTTTCTAGCATGACTAGAATGTGTACGTTGTCTCTTTTGCTGTGTAACGATGAAGTTATACGCATTTTTAATGACACTTAAACGATTGATATCTTCTTCGGACAGACTTGGTAATGAGCGTTTGAATAGATTTTTATTTTTGCCAATTATAGCATCGAGCTGATCTACAAGAACTTGAGGATCTGATGGAATGACAGATAATGTTTCATACAGCTTATTTCTATTACTATTAGCCAAACGAAAACATCTACATATATCGCAAATAGTGCTTGTATATTTTTCGATGATCTCATTGAAATTGTTCTCTGTTATGTTCTCTGTATGAACAATAGACTCAAAACAGTAAATATTGAAAATCGCCCATTTCAAAGCAATTAATTTATTCTCTACTGAAACATTAAATAATGAAAACAAATAATGAACTAGTGGTAACTCAGTTTTAGTTCTCTTAAGTGCATTTTTCTGTATTAAATCTATGAGAATATTTCTTTCACTAGGTGTTATAAAATCTTCTAAGCGAATATTTTCTTCTATTATTTGATTATTTATTTGAGCTAATGCTGTATAAAAAGCCTTGAAGGCTGCTAAATCAACCTTATCGTAATCTAAATAGGCATGTCCAATCACGTTCATTCTGATTGATCCTTTAAGGCATTGAGCAGGTTATCTAATGAAAAATGCATACTTGATAGGTTTTGTGACAAGCTAGCAGGACTTTGTCTCATTGAAAGTTTTGTAATTTCTCTTAGGATATCCAGGGAGAGTTCGCGGTGCCCAAACACGTCATTTAATTGTTGAGCGGTGTAATTTTGATTCAAACATTTTGCGATAACATCAAGTTTTAAAAGAAAATTAAACTGTCTTGACTCTAGTAAATTTAAAACTTCATGCAGTGATGAAAGAATAGTTTCATAATGTTTAAAGTCTTGATAAACCTTGAATTTAAATTTCAGCGATGGGTTGTAGAAATAGCCGTATATGCCAGCGAAATGACTATTAAATAAATACGTATCTTCATTATCTGTAGTGATAATGGGGATCTCACATTTCGCATCTGACAATAGTTTAAAAGTGAACTCACGTTGTTGAATGTCAAGCTGTGAAAACAGCGCATGCCAACACACAAAAGCATGGATGCTTTGTGGATAACAATATAAATTCAGGTTTTTGGATGACACCCGAAATGTTTTTAGTACTTTAGTCGTTGAATTTGTCATGAGCAAAACCCAATTTTAAGACTGCTTTAAGATGACTATTTTCTTTGGTTGGTCGTATTTTGTGCATTTATTTTTAATGTATGCAGGAATTTTTTTAATGTAAATAGTTTTTTATAGTTTTATTTAATTTTTATTGCATTTATTTTTTTAAAAATACGTTTATTGTGGTTCTTTGGTAGCATAATACCCATGTTTCATTGAGTATTATAATACTCATGGCTTTAACTATTATTACTGCCCATAACTTTTTATTATGTGCAGTAATTTTTTTATAAATAAATTAAGTCATTGTTTTATTTGGATTATGGTGATAATTAAAAAATGCACGTGATTGATTATATGAAGCAGAAACATCTTAAAAATATGTAGATTTTTTGAATTTTATTCTGCATATCAAGATTACTGAGTTTTAGGGCTTGGATCTAGATGCTCTATTGACGAACAAAGTCAAGAAGTGCTGTAAACTAGATTCTGCGCATAGAAAATGAATGGTGAATAGCAAGTTATTCGGGCTTACATCGTGAAGTAGCTCTCCCTAATTTTTTTGTTTTTTAGTAGACTGAGTTTAGTTTTTAGCCTAAGCCTGAACTATGAAAACAATAGATTATTACAATCAATATGCAGATGAATTTACCCAAGCAACATTACACGTAGATATGGAAAGCTTGTACCAGCCTTTTTTAGCTGAGTTACCAGAGGGTGCTTGTATTTTGGATCTGGGATGCGGATCCGGGCGCGATACGTTGGCATTTAAAAATAAAGGCTACATGGTTGAAGCAATGGATTATTCCCAAGCCTTGGTTCAACAGGCTACGGAGTTAACAGGGCTTCAAGTTCGTCATGCAAGTTTTTATGACTTAGTTGAATCTGATCAATATGATGGTGTTTGGGCGTGTGCCTCCTTGTTACATTGTGAGCGAGATAAATTGCTAGATGTATTGCGTAGAATTCATCGTGCATTGCGCTGTACTGGCATTTGTTATATGTCTTTTAAATACGGCACAACGGATAGAGTAAAAGACGGTAGAGCATTTACTGATTTAGATGAAGAACAAGCTCAGGTATTTTTAGCTCAGTTGGATGGGGTTATGGTATTAAAACAATGGATCACTGTGGATAAGCGTCCTGATCGAGATGAAAAGTGGCTGAATGTACTTTGGAAAAAGAAATAAAATAATAAGGAAAAACCATCTATGTCCGAATTCTATGAGATCGAACCATCTTTAGAAAATTATTGGCGTTCTGTGATTCTGTTTGGACGTAATGTTGCCTCCTATAAATTTGCCTTAGCCAAATCACTTTATAATCTGAAAGCTGAAGGCAATACTGTTATTACCCTTGATCAATTGGCACAGCCTTTTAGTCACCATATTTGTGAACATTTGAAGCTTGTAGATAAACAGGCGACTTCAAGCTCAAGTAAATTCTTGGATTTTTGTCGTTCTTATAATGCCGGTGAAATAGATCAACAAACCTTAATTGCAAAAACCGTGCAGTATGGCTTCGTAAATGTGATCGATGCCTTTCACAACGTACATGGACAAGAATTGCCTAAACGATTCTTTATGGATGCCCGTAAAACCCATGGTGGCATTATTTTGACTGATGAAGTATTTCAATTATTTGAAGCACAGAATGCAGGTGATTTAGTGGATGAAACTGAAGCAAGATGGCGATTGGTCGAAACTGCGTGGGATATGAATTTACCGAAGCATTTGGTGCAGATTGAGCATGATGATCAGGGGATTTTGGTTGCGAATAATAAAATCAGACGTGTGAATGTCACTTCAGCGAAGTCAGCTTTAAATGGTTATCAAAAGAGTCGCTGTTTCTACTGTTTTGCACCGATTACTATTGAACAGTTATTTGAACATTCTGCCGATGTAGATCATTTCTTTCCACATAAGTTACGTGAATGTGATATTCAAAAACCAATCAACGGCGTAGCGAATTTAGTATTGGCGTGCCCGAGTTGTAATCGAGGGCAACAGGGGAAATTTGATCATTTACCATCGGTGAATTTATTAGAGCGTTTGCACAAGCGTAATGAGTATTTAATTACGAGCCATCATCCATTGCGAGAAACGCTGATTGCTCAAACAGGGTTTACAGAACCAGCGCGTCGTAGTTTTTTACAAGATGCGTATAACTGTGCGACATTGACGATGGGTGGTGGGAAAAAGTGGGAGCCAATTAAAGGTGGGATTAGTGTATTCTAATAGTGGAAGCAATCTATTTAAATCATAGCTTAAACTGAAACTTAATATGAATTTGGTACTTAAATCATCACTATCATGGATTGATAATAATAAAGATGCGAGAGAAAAAGTATTTGGGCTTTTATCTCAGTTTAATGAAAAAGACAGTCGTGATGAACTTGGAATAGGAAGTATTCGAGATCGGATTTCTGATTTATTATTTCCTGGTACCAGTACGATTCAAACTAGATTACGATATTTTTTCTTTGTTCCTTGGTTGTATCAGAAGGCCGAAAAACCTTCTTTAGGTGAGAGAAAATCAGAGGAAGTTATTGATGACTTAGAAAGAGATTTAATTGAGACACTGATGCAATCAGATGATCTTGATGGTGTATTTGGGAAAACATCTGGCAAAGAGTTAAAACGATTACCTAGTTCTGTTTATTGGTCTGGCTTAGAAAAGTGGGGCATCAAAAAAGAGTTTTGCTCACAATCGGAATATTTTGATCGGGCAAAATTTTTAAGCGCTAAGCGATTGGAGCTAGAGAAAGAAATTGCACATTCACAAAAACATCAAGACGATTGCACAGAAATCCAAATTCAAAAAAATAATGCTTCGATATGGGATATTAATTTACCAAAAGCGCCTCAAGATTTTCCACATAGTGCGAACTTAAAACTTACAAACGAAGAGGCTACATTTATAAAAGATCAACTGCGCAAGCATTGTGGTGAAAGCTTGTTAGCATATCTTGCTGATCATACTGAGTATAAATCTAGCAAAGAAATAAGTGCACCTTGGGACCATCCAGAATTTGAGCAGTTTGATATAGATACACAACAGCTTCTTCATCATGCAGAGTTTTTTGCCATATTGATCCATGGAGCTTATTTACTCTATAACATGTTGCTTGCTCAGCTAAGTAATGATGAAAAAGCCACTCAAAATTATGAAGATCAATTATGTGCATGGTATGCAGAACTACAGCATAGAGACTCGAAAAAATTTAGATTAGATAATTGGTCTTTAGATGAATTTTGGTCAACTATAGAAAGCAGCAAGGTCTCTTATGTTGAACCAATCATGATTAATCGAATGACTAAAAATTTTATTGAAACATGGTTCAATATTCTTCAGCGAAAAGAGCCTGATTTCTATAAGTCAAAGGAAGTAATAATCTTGATTAGAGAACGTGAAAAACGTTTAAAAGGGGCTAGATCAAGATTTAGCAATAAAAAAGCGTTAGAACAGTGGGGTGGAGCATCAGGGGTAAATGAGCTTAGGTATCGTTGGTCTACAGCAAAACAATTTTTAAAAGATTTATCTGTTGCTGGGGATAATTAAGTCATGCTAAGTCCGTATGATCGAAGTTTAAATACATCTTTTTTAATCCCGCCACATGGTATGACATTTGATGAGGCAATATTAACAACATATTCATTAGATCCAGCTGTCTTGTTAGAAATACCAGTCTATTTATCATTATTAGCAACAGATAGTAAGGAAATAGATCCTTATTCAGTATTAGCGTCTATCAAAAAGTTAAAAGACAGGATTACTGTATTTTCACAAAAAGGCTTAATACAAGTTCCTAAAGAAAAAAAACCAAATCCAGTCTTTAGTTACCTAGAAGATATGATTATCGAAAGCGTATCTCCCAGAGGCGGTGTTTTTCATCCAAAGATCTGGCTAATACGCTTTGTAAATGGGAAAGATACGGTATACAGATTGGTGATACTTTCCCGAAATTTAACCAGAGATAATTCTTGGGATATTGCTTTACAGTTGGATGGACTTGTTGAAAAGCAGCAAAATTCGAAGAATGATCCAATAATTTATTTCCTTTCAAGCATTATAGGTCGTATTCCAGAGGGTGAATTTAAAGCTAAAAAGACCCAACAAATGAATAAGATGATTGGTGACCTAAGGAAAGTTAAATGGTGTTTACCTAAAGGATTTAATGACATCTCTTTCCATTTTTTAGATAAAGGGCCGTATCCATGGAGTATTCAAAAGAATGAGAAATTACTGATTATTTCCCCTTTTTGTTCGGATACGGTGTTAAGACAGTTAGCCAATTCAAGTAAAACATGTTTTCTGCTGACGCGAGAAGAAGAGCTTTTAGCTTTAAAAGCTGAAACACTTCAAGCTTTTGATCAAGAAATTTATACCTTAGCTGATGGATTGGTTGATAATGATTCTGCAAATGATGAGCAGAGTGAAAGTTTCCAAGATGTGAAGGGGCATATATTAACGAAAGGCTTACATGCAAAAGCTTATATCTATGAAACTTTAGAAGCTAACCAATCTAAGACACATGTGGTCGTGGGTTCTGCTAATGCGACTAATGCAGCTTTGAATCATCAAATAAATGATGAAATATTGGTTGAACTCGTTAGTAAAGATACAGAGTCGATAAATGTTACCCATTTCCTTTCAACTATGACAGGTTATTTGACCCAGTACGATGATTTTACAGTAGTTGAAGATTCAAATCTGAGTGAAGATGATCAGTTCATCGAAGAAATTCGAAAACGTCTATGCAGTACAACAATTCGAGGTTGTTGTTTATCTGACGATAGCTCAAATGCTTGGGTCTATGTGCTGGAGTTAGATGTAGAGGAAGAAAATGCTCAGAGTAACTATCAAGACTATGAAGTAAGACTATGGCCAATCACTTTAAATGAAAAACGGGCCCAGCTTTGGAATATTAGTGGTAAAACTGAAAAGGTAGTTTTTGATCATTTAACGAGCTCTGAAATCTCTAGTTTGGTTGCGTTTGAGATTAAGCATAAGTCTCGTCAAGAAAATTTACGATTTGTATTGAAGATTAAGGTCACGAATCTACCGTTAGATCGTGATGCAGAGATTATTAAAGCCTTGATCAAGAATAAGGAAGGATTTATTCAATACTTAAGGTTGTTACTAGGTTGCTTTTACGATAACACCAGTTTAGGTACAAAAAATAGTGAAGCAGATTCTTATTGGCTTAGCCGTTTGTTGGATGATGAGTCAACGCTATTTGAGGATTTATTTCGTATTTATATGCAGGAACCTGAACGACTACAAGATATTCAGAATTTAGTACAAGATCTTGGCGGTGGAAACAGCGAACATATTCCTAAAGAATTTACTCAATTGTGGCATGCATTTGAACAAGCAATAAATGGAAAAAACTAAATTGAATACAAAGGCATTTTCATCTGAACCAATTCTTAATAATTTAAAAGATTTTCAGTGTCAAACAGTCCATTGGGTTTTTTCTAAACTTTTTGAGCGTGACCGAAATTCTAGATTTTTGGTGGCTGATGAGGTGGGTTTAGGTAAAACTTTAGTGGCACGAGGTGTGATTGCCAAAACGATTGAACATTTAAGTCATCAGCAAGAGCGAATAGATATTCTTTATATTTGTTCAAATGCCAGCATTGCGAGCCAGAATATTCGGAGATTGAATGTTACCAATCAAGATGATGTAGTGAGAGCAACACGCTTAACCTACTTGATCAGAGAAACTTCACTTTTGAAAAAAAGTAAGGTTAATTTTATCAGTCTTACACCTAGTACTGCGTTAGACCATACACGGAGTAAAGGTGGGAAAGCGGATGAACGAATCATCCTTTATACCTTACTTGTCCCTTTATTTGATTCGCTGCAAATAAAAAAAGGACTCAAAGAACTACTCAGATGTTATGTTGGACCTGAACGTTGGGAACAGAGCATCGAAGCATGTTTGAACCAAGGAGAGGGAATTTATGATCAGAGTATTGTGGCATCATTTAGGCATGAAATTGAAACCAATAAAAAACTAAAACAGCAGATTGAGTTATGTAGCCAAGATTTTTGTTGTGTAACGGCTTTAGAGAATCAAGCTGTTGTACATACAAGAGATCGTTTAATTGCCAAACTGAGATCAATATTGGCTTCAGTGAGTTTGTCTGCATTGAAACCAAGTTTAATCATTTTAGATGAGTTTCAGCGCTTTAAAAATTTACTGATTCAACAAAGTAGTGAGCCGATAAATGCTAATGAAGCAAAGATGATTGCGCAGAAAATTTTTTCAGATGATCAAAGTAAAATTTTGATGCTATCAGCGACGCCGTATAAAATGTATAGCGTGCAAGGAGAGGAAGAAGCAGATCACTATGCAGAATTGATGCAAATTCTTGGCTTTTTATTTAATGATCATGCTCAATTAGAATCTCTGAAAACTCTAATGCAGGATTACAGAAAAGAGCTAGCAATTGGACTTAAAAACAGAGAAAAAATTCTTAAGTTAAAAAGTAATATTGAATCCAACTTACTTAAAGTCATGTGCAGAACTGAAAGGGTATCTGTGAGTCATGACCATAATTCTATGTTGTCAGAGCCTAATGAGGTAGCAGTTCTTGAGGTAGATGATCTAAAATATGCCGGCTCAATTCGAGGATTGTTAGAGACCTTAAGAGTTAATAACATTACAGAATATTGGAAATCTATTCCCTATACACTGAATTTTATTAAAGATTATGATTTAGGGCGAAAAATTGAAAATGCTAAACTTGCTCCCGAATCAGAATTTACAGCAAAATTTAAGCTTGGATTAAAAGAAGCAAGTAGATTTAGTATAAAAAAAGATCACATCCAGAAGTATAAGCCAATTCCTTTGAACAATGCGAAATTACGCTTGTTGTTTAAGGAAACAGTTCAACAGGGAATGGCTGATCTATTATGGATGCCACCCTCTTTAGCATATTGGGAACCTTCTGGTTTGTATCGAGGCAAGGATCATTTATCAAAACAATTGATTTTCTCAGCTTGGAATGCAGTACCTAATGCTATTGCAACTTTGACATCGTATGAAGCCGAAAGGTTGATGTATACAAAGTTAAAAAATACTTCATATACACGAACAAAAAGGCCTTCAAGACCATTAGATGTAAAGCCTAATTTTTTATATCCATTCAGTCTTTTATACCCATCTATAACACTCGCAAAATTAGATCCGCTAGCATTTTCTCTAGTTCAGATTGATTCAACGAGAATAGGTCTTAGTTCTGTTAAATCACTAGTCATTAATCAATTAAAGCAACAATGCAAACGATTAGATCAGTATTGTGATCCCACAAGATCGGATGTTGATGCAAGTTGGTATTGGTTGGCGCCTATTTTATTAGATATTACATTTGAAGAACATTTAGATTGGAAATCGAGGTTGGCTACATGGGCAAGTCATTATTCTAAAAAAGATGATGAGTCAGAGCATACAGAAAGTACGATTATGTTAGGGGTTATGAATGTCATTCAGTCTATCGTAGAAAGTGTTGTGAATGGTCATGGTTTAGGTAAACGTCCAGACGATTTTTTCGAGGTGCTCTCCGATATTGTTTTAGCTTCCCCTGCTTTATGTGCTGCACGAGCTCTACAACGTATTTTAGATATAGAACCTCATGGAAATGAAGAAGCATTGTTTGTAGGGGCAGTGCGTATAACATCTGGTTTTCAAAGTCTTTTTAATGCACCAGAAAGCGTGGCTTTACTTAAGTCTATTCATGAAAAGTCATATTGGCGAAAAGTGCTTAAATATAGTCTGCAAGGTAACTTACAAGCGGTATTGGATGAACATATACATGTGTTGTTAGAGGCTTTGGGTTTAACAAATCGGCCTAATGAAAACCGTATTAAAGAGATTTCAGATTCGCTTTACTCTGTATTAACATTGCGTACAAGTCACGTCAGGGTACATCAATTTAAAGTAGATAATCAGCAAGTCATCGATGATGCATTCGACATGCGTTGTAAATTTGCTTTACGTTTTGGTAGTGGAAAAAATGAAGTAGGACAAGAAATCCGTATTGAAAAAGTAAGGGATGCTTTTAATTCGCCATTTAGACCTTTTGTACTTGCTTCAACATCTATTGGTCAGGAAGGTCTAGATTTTCATCTTTGGTGTCATGCAGTAATGCACTGGAATTTACCTTCGAATCCGATTGATTTGGAACAGCGTGAGGGGCGTGTGCATCGTTATAAAGGATATGCGGTACGTAAAAATATTGCTGAAGTACAGACACTGCATTCATTAAAATCTATCTATCAGTCTGGTCGGGACCCATGGAAGATATTGTTCGATCAAGCCTATCTAGGAAAATCTAAATCTAAAAATGACATGATCCCTTTTTGGATGACTGAAAATGGGACTACAACGATTCAACGTTATGTTCCTAGGTTGCCTTATAGCAGAGAAGAAAAGAATTTGGCTCGGCTTAAATCAGATTTAAGCCTGTATAGGATGGCATTTGGTCAACCTCGACAAGGAGACCTGTTAGCAAGATTTCAGGATGATCAACAAGAAATTGAGCAGTTGTCAGAGTTTTGGTTTGATTTGAGACCACCATCTTTTAAGAAAGATTCGGCATAAGAGCTAGATAAAAGTCGATGTTATAAAGATTTATAAGTTATTGATATATATATTATTTAAGTGATACTAGTTTAAGTTTTATTTTTATCTATTAAAAAGTTTTAATAAAACTATTTACAAGATGCTTTTCTGAAGCTACTATTTGCTTGAGAAAATATTAAATAGTTTTAATAAAACTATATTTGGAGTAATTATGAAACTACATGAAATATGTTCAAGTATTACAGTTGGAATCAATAAATTCAATGATACTCAAGATGAAAATCTCATACAGGTCAGTTTATTGACAGGTCAAAGCCTAAACGATAAAGGTTTTCTTGATGTAGATACTCGTACAACGAAGACAGTATTTGTCGATGAGGAGCTTATTGAAAAAAAGAAATTAAAAGAAGGTGACATTGTTTTTTTATCAAAGGGCACAAATCTACGAGCTTCAATTGTGACTGCGGAACAGGAAAAATTAAATTTATTTGCTCCTGCAACATGCCTAGTCATCAAGGTAATTTCGGAAGTTGCTTTACCAGAATTTTTAACTGTTTTCTTAAACAGTGAATATGGTCAAGCAGTCATCAATAGTCTGAATAAAGGTACGACGATTATGAATATTCCTGTGAGCAGTCTAAAGGATATTGAAATTTCAGTACCAGACTTAGGCATACAGCATAAATTGGCAGAAGTATTTCACAAAAATAATCAAGTCTTGCATGCAATAGAGCAACTGAAAGTTCAACAAATTAAAGCAACCAATGCCGCTTTTCAAAAGTTGATGGCCTAAATAGGAAATTAAAAATGAAAAATACAATCGAATATTTAGATGCCTTATCGACTATGACAGGTACGATGACACGTGGTACTGCATTAGAGCTATTTACTTTGATTGCTTATCTTGTAAAAGAGAATGGAGAGGAAAGTGAAAATATCCTGTTATCAACACACGATAACATCTCAACTTTTATTTCTGATTTCGTATCGGAAAAAGAATTACACTGGTTTTCTAAGGACGTAATTCGTTGGAACACAAATCAGCTTGTGAATATTGTTCAGGTGTTTTTAAGCCTGCGGGAACAGTGTTCGAATAATCAAGATTATGGGGAAAAAGCTTTTGAAGTATTAAAAGCGTTTGCACTTAATTCAAATAAAAATTGGGATATGTTTAACGTTGATTCGCAGAATATCCTCAATATTTTTAAAGTGGTCGTTGGCTCAGTAGAGGATAAGCTACTTTATGATGGTGCATGTGGTTTAGGGTTATTAGCTCATGAGCTTAATGCTCAAAAAACCATATTACGTGATATCAATGAAGCAACAGTAGGGGTAACAAAACTGCTTTTTGCTTTAAGTGAAAAAGAGGCAGATATTCAGCGGGAAAATTCATTAAGTGAAGGCTCTTCAAGCTATAGTGTTGATCTTGTCGTGAGTACGCCACCAGTCAATATGAAGGTCTCAGAATCCTTTGTAGCAGGACAAAATTATTTAAAAGAATTATTTATTACTGCTCGTATTCCTACCAGTGCATCTGAGAGTCTGTGGATTCAACAAGCACTGCATAACTTAAATGCGCATGGTAAAGCATACCTTCAGATTATCCCTGGCTGGCTATTCAGAGGGGGATATGATGCAGAACTTCGAGAAAAATTGGTTCAATTGAATTGGGTGGAGGCTGTTGTTTTACTACCTGCTGGTATGTTGGCTGATTCAAATATTGAAATGAGTTTACTTATTTTGAATAAAGCCAAAGTTAAAGAGACCATTCGTTTAGTCGATGCTCGAAGTTTTGGTGAGCGTCAGCGTCGAAAGCTTCATTTAAGTCTGAATGATGCACAGAAAATTAAGGAACTGCTCACGGTTGATCAAGAGACTGAGTGGTCAAAAGATGTCACTATCCAACAGGTTAAAGCCAATAAATATAGCTTACACTGTGCCGAATATTTTGATGTGCATATTGAAGTTGAGCAGTTAGATCTTGAGCATGAGCTCGCAGTACTGCAAGAAAAGCAACGTCAGTATTTGAGTGTGAAGGATGAATTTAATCAGCTCTTAAACAACATTTGAAAATGCAGTTGTTACTTTGATAAGTATCACTGATACCACTGAATTTAGACTTAAACATTTGAAACAGATTTCAGGTGTCAGAGCGGAGTCATGATGAATCAGCTCTGACACAAACCAATAAATTGAGGCAATATGAACATCTCTTTAATTGAAAAAGATTTATGGGAAGCAGCAGATGACCTGCGTGCCAACTCAAAGCTCACAGCAACAGAATATGCACAACCCATTTTAGGTATCATTTTCTTATCGCATGCAACGTCACGTTTTTACTCGTTAAAAAAAGAATTGTTGCAAGATCATCAAATGGCAAGTTATCAGAAACTTGTTGATGAAAACAAAATGCCAGCGGAAGCATTTGAAAAGCAACTTGAGATTGCTTTTAAAGCACGTAGTGCCTTGTATTTGAATCAAGAACAACGTTTTGATTATTTAGCAAACTTACCAACAGGCCATAACTTGGGTGCTGAACTTGATGCCATTATGGAATCAATTGAAACTCAAAACCCAATTTTAAAAGGCGTGTTACCAAAGACCTATCAGCATTTTGAAGAAGATCTATTAGAGCGTGTGGTTCGTATTTTTAACCGAGATACGTTATTAAATGCAGAAGGTGATGTGTTTGGTAAAATTTATGAATATTTCTTAAATAAGTTTGCTCAGTCTGGTGCACAAGAAGGGGGGGAGTTTTTTACACCGCCATCATTAGATCGCTTCAAACAGTCCTTATATGTATAGATTATTGCTAAGTTCCTCATGTTATCTGAACATTTGCTATAACATCGCTTTATAAGACTCGAACCTTTTGATTTATTTTATATTCTGTTAGAGTTTTTTATTTTCATTTACCGATGCTTTAATAAGCTAAAATCTTTATTTCGAAATAATGTAATGACACAGCCATTTGTTGCTGTCACTAGATGCATACCATTCATTTCTTTTAATTCAGGGCAAATATTTTGGAACTTAGAGATTTCTTTTTTTCCAATGCTGTAATAGACAGCACCATTTTGATAATTCTTGCGTCCGAATTTAAGTAAGTTGGCAACATGTTTGTTTTTTATCCCACGTTGAGATGAGCGTTTAACTGCATGGCCTGTTAGTCCCAAAAACACGTGTTCGGGGTTTATATAAATCGTCATAAATTTTTTCCTTTTGCTTGTATTTTGTTCTAATGAATATATTAAAATACAGCGAAGGAATATTGATTTGATAAGCTTACGTAGGTTTACTTATCCTTCCTAACATGAAAAATAAAATCGAATAACAAAACTGGACCTAAAGTGAGTTCATGCTTGGAAGCTTACATTTTTGCTTTCATCTTATAGATATTCTTTAAGATCATTGAGTGCTTTTGTTCCACTTATTATAAAAAGGTTAGTCATATGTACATTGCTTTTGAAGGCACTGATGATTTGCTAAAAGAAAAATTTTTTTTACAAAGCATTGAATTTTATAAAAATAAAAATGAACCATTTGAGGTTTTTCATCCTTTAGAGCCAATGCCTTCTTATGTGTGGTGGGAGCAAGTTTATTCCAATTATGCTAAGAATAAATTTTTTACGTCAGAATTATTGGTGTCTCGTGCAAAGTATCACTTAAGGAATGCAAAGTTGAATAGCCAAAGATTGATAGGAGTTGGCAGTATTTTTGCAAACCTGGTTGAAAACTGGCCAGAAAAACACTGTTTAGTTCAAGCACATGTTAGAAATCTTTTAAATGAATTAAAGCCCATACCTGTACCTGATAAGGTAATTTATATTGTCAAAAATTCTGATTTAGATGTGGATAAACATCAACGCTATTTGTATATATTTGAAAATCTAAAACAATATGGGCTTGATAGCATGAAAATATATTATCTTAATGAAAAAGAGCTAGAATCAAATTCTGTAAATAGCTGTGATCCACTGCTTGAAATTTTGATGAGCACTCGATAGGGAAAGGCCATATGCAAAAAAATATACTATTTTTAGTCACAGGAATGACACCGCAGATTGTCACAGAGACACTTTATGCTTTGGCAGCAGACCCTGAAGTAAGTGAAAAGTGGGTGCCAACGGAAATACATGTTCTCACGACTGCGAAAGGTAAAATACAAATTCGTTCTAGACTGTTTAATGATGGTATTTTTGCGCAATTTCTAAAAGATTTTCAATTATCCAATATTCAATTTGATGACTCCACTGTGCATGTGATTACACATCAAGGTGAAGAGTTAGAAGATCTTAAGACATTAGAAGATAATGAACTGGCAGCAAATGAAACCTGTCGTTTGATCAAATTATTTACTGAAGATGATGATTCTACCTTGCATGTATCGATTGCGGGTGGACGAAAAACGATGGGCTTTTATGCCGGTTATGCACTTTCATTATATGGACGAGCACAGGACAGTATGTCGCATGTACTAGTCTCAGAAGAATTCGAATTTGCAACAAACTTTTATTATCCAACACCTTATGAATATTTTGTCAGCAAACATAACTCTCAAGAACGTTTAAATGCACAACACGCTAAAGTTTTTTTAGCCAATATCCCTTTTGTTCGGTTACGTCACACCTTGCCAGATACACATCCCTTAAAAATGGAAAGCTATCAATTTTCAGATGTGGTTGAACAAATTAATCAAGCCAACCAAAAGCTTTCATTAGAAATTGATACAACACACCAATACATTAGAGTAAATGGTGGAGATGCTATCGATATTCCTGCTAGAGAAATGGCAATGCTCATATGGTTTGCTGATTATAAATGTAAAGGCCTTGTTGGTATCAAGGCACCAACCGGGAAGGCAAAAGGTGAAAATTCTCTTGCCGAAATACAAATTATAGATGAATTAACCGCCGAGTACTTATCGCACTATGATGAGTTAAAAGTTGGTGACACATCGATTGAAGTCAATAAAGAGTTCTTTGAATCTACAAAATCTAAGTTAAAAAAGCATTTAGAAAAAAAGCTAGGTGTTGAGTTGGCTGCGAGGATCGTACCAAAGCAAAATGGCAGGAGTATGCCTTTTTACCTGCCGATAGAAAAAGAAGACATTGTTATAAAAAATAATTTTAAGGATCGGGCAATATCTTTTTAATACATACAGGGTAGCAGATAGCCACCCTGTATTGATTAGACTCATTTTTCAGTAAATATCCTGCTTTTGCAGTTTATCAATTGCCTGATCCAGAATTTTAATATTATTTTTTAAATCGTGAATAATGTGTTGATAACTGTTTTGATTATCAACATTAGATGCATGCATGATGCTATTTCGGAATTTACGAACAAGATGTAAGTTATCACGTAAATCTTGATTAATGATGGCTTGATTGTATAGATCATCAATCATGACGGATACAGATACAGCTTTCGCTTTGGGATTTCTTAACTGTTCTTGTATGTCGGTGGAACAAAGGCGATGTAGCTGTTTTTCAAAATAAGTCCAATACCGTACAAACTCTCCTACGAGCGTGTAGCCATTTTTGATCTCATATTGTTCAACTCGGTTTTGTAATTCTTCTTGTGCTCGGTCTTTTTGAGCTAGTGTTTCTAAAAGGTTAAATTTTTCACGTTCATTATTTTTGAGTTCATTTTCGAGACTGCTTTTTTCACTGAGTAGGATATCAATTTCTTTACGATCAACTGAATTTGTAATTCTCTCATTTAGATCTTGAATGCTTGAGCTGAGAAGAAGGGCTTCGTGATCTTTCTCTTCGAGAGCGCTATTTAATTGTTGAACAGATATTTTCAGTTCAAATTTTTCTTGATCAAGACGCTGTTGTTGCTTAATCAAGCCAATATTAATCTTTTCAATTTGATGTCTACGCCAACCACCGTATAGTGCTACGCTTAATAGGGTCAATACAAATGGGAGCGCAGGATAGAAGCGTTCCCACGCAACTTTTCTAGCAAATTCATACCATGACATTCCTTTGATCATTGGGGGATTGCCACTGAGCCGACTGATCGCATCTTGGGCAAAATTCCAAGAGGAAAAAGTCATAGCATTTAAGGAGTTTAGCCAAAGATTAGGATAACTCGTCAATTTTGAAATTTCTAATTGGGGTTGAAGCGTTTTAAATTCTGTAAAAGTATGAGTCACGGTGACGGGGGTACGATGGTCATAAATGGATTCATCTTTTTTATGTAGGAGGAGTTGATGATTCGTACCATATAACGTAATCGTGCCACGGTTGGTATAGCTGCTGAGTGCATTGTAAAATTGTTCAAAACAAGCTTGCTCAGTTTTACTTTGTAAGCATTCTTTATTCATTGCCTCAAAGATAAAAATAATATCCTGATAGTGGAATTTTCGAGATTCTTCCAACTGTTTGTAATATTTATCCTGATTCAAAAACGTAGAGATGAAGAGTGTAAATAGCACAAATAGGCAAACTTTAAGATATGTGTGCATTTTAAAGTTAATACTTTTAAAATTTACCATTCACTATACCCTCTATATTTTTATAAATCATTAACTTAGATTGATATAGTAATAAAGAAGTATAGGATAAATAAAGTAAAATTTAAGTAATTTTTAATTGCATGGCGTTTGTTTTTTATAACGCCAGTCCCAAGGTGCGATAGGACAAGAGAATTTCCATAAACCTACTTTTTGAGATCGGGCTTTGAGTTCTGCTTGTGCATAATGCAGTCTATCGATCGCAGGTTGGTCTGCTTCAAAATATTTATAATGCCAAGCATAGCCATTGATGATCTGTTGCAGGTTGCAATCTTTTTTGTCTGCAATAACTTTTGCAAGAAGTCGCTGATATTTATCTGTTTTACTCCAGTTGATAATTAAAGGTTTGGCTGACAAACATTGTTCTAGACTTTTTAGACTCTGTTGCCCCATAGGTTGATCATTTTCTGGTGCATCTATACCCGTTAAACGAATACGTAATGTCTTACCTTGTGGATCTATGCCGGAGATTGTATCGCCATCAATCACTTCATATTGAGTAATCTTTATTTGCTGATCATAGCTGATGAACTTTTTTGGATTATCTACTGTTTCACAGCCATTGATGAGAAATAAAGTGCAAAGCAGGAATGTATTTTTTATGCCAATGTTCATTTAAATCCAGCCGCATACTCGACATGTTTTTAAGTATTTTAAGCAAGCTTCGTAAGCTTACGCAATGCATAATACGAGATTCGCTCAATTAGCACCGATTTAAGTAAAAATTACTGATTTAAAGACATTGATTGGTCATATAGCACATTTGGTTGCATGCAAGCTTCCATAAACTCTTCTCACATTAAAAATCTAAATATCATGAGCCCATAGACACGAATTTTAATATACAGGGTACGCTGATGAATAATTTAGTGATTAATGAAATCCACCATGATTTAGTAATTAATGCAATTCAGAAAAAAACTTTAAATATATCTAATTTAAACTTCAGTACCTTGCGTAAATTTGCAGGGATTGATAGTGATAAGCGTGATGAGCTTGATCGAGGTCGCTTAACGATTCATCGCCAAGATTTATTAAATCAATACCTTTACTCGTATGGATTAATGGTTCAGCGTCAATGGTTACACACCTTACCTAAGACTGTTGATATGTTAAATGACAGCCAATATCAAAATCTCCACATTTATGATTATGGTTGTGGTCAAGGGTTGGCAACATTGCTGTTTTTAGAAAATCTCACAGAGTTAGGCTCAATTGATGAGGTAACGTTAATTGAGCCGTCTCAAATTGCGCTTCAACGAGCACGTCAGATTATAGGTTGCGTGCAACCAGAAGCGGAAATTCATTCAATTCATAAAAAGATTGATGATTTGGACGAAAGTGATCTTCAGATCAACCCTGAAAAGATGAATATACATTTATTTTCAAATGTATTAGATATAGATAGTTTTGATCAATTTGAAGTCTTTAATAAGATTTTAAAAGATGGTGGTACGCATTATGTGATTGCTATCAGTAATGATCGAAACTGTTATGGTGGTACTAAACGGCTACAGTCTTTGTATAAAGCACTATTGAATATGGAACAACAAGAAGGCGAGAGCTTATCTGTTACGCATACACAATTTGAGCGATTTACAGATACCAAGAATATGAATCACGTTTATTTTTGTTTGAAAATTGAGATTAACTAAGATGAATGATTTGTTTGATGAAGTAATTGATACTGAAATTAAAAAACTTCCCTTTGATTTACCTAACGTTGATGGATTTTCTAGTCAGTGGGATGAATCACGCCAAGGCTTTATCATTCAGATTCCAAATGGTGTGCTCTTTTACGCACCTCAGTTTTTTTCTCAAAAAATCAGTGATCGTTCGGTGGAGTATTTTTTAGAAAATGATACTTACGAGATGCAAAAGGTTGATTGGAGTGAAATTCAACCCGATGACCTTAAAGAGATAAAATTCCATAATATTTTGTGGAAACAAGATTTTATTAATCTCTATGGAAAGAAAATACCTTTACCAAGATTGACCAGTTGGTATGGTGATGACGGAAAAGCTTATAAATATTCTGGGATTTTATCGCAGCCAAATCCATGGAATAAAGGTTTGTTATATATCAAAGAACGAATCGAAAAGGTCTTTGGTACACAATTTAATAGCGTCTTAATGAATTGGTATCGTAATGGTGAGGATTATCTGAATTGGCATACAGATGATGAGCCTGAGCTTGGGAAAAACCCCACTATTGCGTCTGTAAACTTTGGTGAAACCCGTGATTTTCAAGTACGTCATAAAGACGACCATCAGCTTAAATTTACTGTGCCATTACAACATGGCAGTTTGTTGATCATGTCCGGTGAAATGCAACACTTTTGGCAACATGCGGTACCGAAGCGGAAGAAAGTACAGCATTCTAGATTTAATCTTACTTTTAGAATGATTCGAGATTAAATAATTAGACTAAATGGTCAATTAAATTCATAAATATTATGTGATTAATATCATATAATATTGTTATAAATAACAAATAAGTTCTTGTAAAACGAATATTAAATTATTCAGAGGGGCAGAAAGAATGGCAATGCAGCAATTTGCAGTGGCAACAGCACGACCTTTACCAGTCATTATTTTGGCTGATGTCAGCGGTAGTATGTTAGAAAATAATAACATTGGAGCACTTAATGCCGCTTTAAAAGATTTTCTGAGTACATTATCTCAAGAAAGTCGTTTAAATGCCGAAATCCATGTATCTATTATTACTTTTGGTGGTTCAAAAGCTGAAGTGCATGTTCCTTTGACTCCTGCATGGAAAATTAATCAAACCAATGATTTAGTTGCTTCAGGTGGGACCCCTATGGGAGGGGCGTTTGAGTTGGCTGTGGAGATGATTGAGAATAAAGAAATCATTCCTAGTCGTGCATACAAACCAACAATTGTTCTTATTTCTGATGGTATTCCTACAGACAATTGGGAAGCCTCTTTTGATAAGTTGAAAAATTCTGATAGAGCACAAAAAGCATCGCGTATGGCAATGGCGATAGGCACGGGTGCTGATAAAAATATGTTAAAAGCATTTGTAAATGATTTGGAAGCATCGGAAGTATTTGAAGCACACAATGCGAAAGAAATACATCGCTTCTTTAGAGCGGTAAGTATGAGCGTGAGTAGTCGTTCACAGAGTAATACACCTAATCAACTTCCAACGGTAGATTTTTCGAAACTTCCAGATGATGAATTGGACCTAAGTGATTTTTAATCGTGTATCTATCACTTTGTTCAGTTTCAGTGATTGGTCCACGCAATTTACGTGAAAAAAAATCTAATCAAGATGCTGTGATGCATCGGTTCTGGAAAAAGAACTGGTGTATTGCTGTGTGTGATGGACTTGGATCTAAACCATTTTCTCACGTTGGATCAACTCTTGCCTGTCAGTCTGTATGTAATGTTTTAAAGCATTTGGATTTTTGTTTAGCTGAAAAAGAAGTTGCTAAGAAAATATATTTACATTGGCTAGAACTTTTGAAAGAAAAAAATATCTTACCAACAGATGCAGCGACAACTTGTCTCTTTGCATGGGGGAATGGAGATGGTGACGTAAGATTATTTCAGTTGGGTGATGGTGCTATCTACTATCAAACAGAATGTTTTGGTCAAGTGAGTTTGAAATCTGATGATTTATTTAGCAATCAGACCAATGCCTTGGGCTATTCAAAAAAATGGGATGATTGGGCTTATAAAAAAATTAATTTAACTAGCCAGAAACACGGCATTGTTTTACTTACAGACGGGATAAGTGATGATTTAGTGAATGAGCAGTTATTCACCTCAATGTTAATTCAAAAAGCAAAATTACAAAGTGTGCGTCAACTAAGAAAGTATCTAAAAAATGAGCTCAACCATTGGCCTACACCGCAACATAGTGATGATAAAAGTATTGGAATAATTTTTTGGAAAAAATAAAGATGACGCATGAAAAGCAAAAATTAATCGTGAAAGACTTCAATGGAGGTACGTATACACTACTAGAAGTAATTGGAGAGGGTGGTCAAGGGACAGTCCAAAGAACAGACCAAGTTAACTTAGTGGCAAAAATTACAAACCTATTGCCAGATGTTCAATTGAAAGAAATACGTAAGCAGTTTAAACATGTAATGCGTTTACCAATACGAGATTTAAAAATTGCGTTACCTTTGAGTTTATTAGACTTAGAAAATCATTCTAAATTTAATAACCATGCTGGCTACGTGATGGAGCTGATGGATGGCTTGGAATCTCTTTCCGCACAAATAGAGCGTATTTACAGCTTAGATGGGCAGCTTGATATTATCAAATATAGAGATACGGGGAGTTTTGCACGTCGTTTACTGATTTTAAAAGAACTTGCCCAAACTTTAGCTAAACTACACGGCAAAGGTTTAGCATTTGGTGACTTATCACCGAATAATATTTTTGTATCGAAGTCGACTGAACATCATCAGGTGTGGCTAATCGATGCTGATAATATTCATTATGCAGAACAATCTCATCAACATCATTTCTATACTAAAGGTTATGCAGCCCCTGAACTGATTCGCAATGAAACAGGAACTAATACACAAACAGATGCATGGTCATTTGCTGTCATTGCACTTCAATTATTGACACATACGCATCCATTCAATCATGGCATTGTTGTCGATGATGATCCTGATATTGCTGAAGAAAAAGCTGCACGAGGAGAATTGCCTTGGGTCTATGATGTTGAAGATGATTCAAATGAGATAGCAGTACAAGGTTTTCCAGTATTTGATATGTTGAATAAACGCCTATTTAGTTTATTTCAGCGTTGCTTTGGATCTAGTCGTTTATCAGACAAAATATATGAACGCCCAACTATGGTAGAGTGGCATTATGAATTAAACAGAACTTTATCTTTACTTCTAACATGTCAGCAAGAAGATTGTCGCAGTAGCTTTATCGTCAATCAGCGTGTGACTTGTCCATTCTGTAATATCCCGCACGAAAAAACTGAATATATACGCCTAAGATATTGGGGCTATGACCAAGATCCTGTAATGGTGGAACAACCTTGGTTCAAAACTGCCGAGCAAGTATTTTTAAGTTTAGGGGAAGAGAAGGTTATTTATCACGAGCCTCATAGTGATTTTAATAATGAGCAATCTAAACCTTGGTTTAGGATTGCCCTAACCGAAGATGGTTTAAAAATTACCCCTGAACCAGATGATCACGTTATCTTACAAAATGCTGATGCAACAAAGTCTTATACTTTACATAAGACGCAGATATTAAAAAATCATCAAAAAGGTAATAAAGACCTCTTCATTACACATTCTGCTTTACAAATGAATAGTGAAAAAATGCATTCTTTCTTTTGGCGATTCACTTGGTAGTATTATGAAATTACATGAGTTTAAGCTTGCTCAGCTACAAGTGATTCAAGCTGAGTGTTTGGAAAAATTAGATATTCCTGAAAATTATCAAGTTCAGTTGTTTTTAGAAGATGAACAGTGTTATTTAGAATTTGAAAATCACATTTATCCTATAGAGTTGAACTCAACCAATTCTATTACGGCATCGTCGGCAAAAGAATTAATTAAACAAAGTGGGGTGTGGTATTTTTCCAAAAAAAACCATTCAACGCTATATTTATCAGGTTTTATTCCGGATGCACATACTTTTTTAGATATAGATATTGCCATCGATGAGGCGATTACTCATGTACTCGCAGATGATGGAAAAATTGCACTGAATGATGTTCAGCTTGCTATAGATTGGTTTAAAGAAGAGTTTGTAGTGGATCTTTATGATTCCAAATCTATGGTTTTCTCGATTTTTTATACCAATCAAAATGAGCGTCAAATTTTATTGGTCGGTCAAAATCATCAATTAGAAATTAATGAAATCCATGGTTATTGGCAAGTAGATAAGATTAGTAAAAAACGACCTAGAGGCAATTATCGTTTAGTAACTTTACAGGGTGAATTGCAATTCAAAGACCGTTCAATTGCAAAAAGAATGGATAATTTGGCCCATGAAATTGCATTAAAAGAACATACAGCTCAACATGGTGACTATATTGAAGTATGGAAGCAATATAGTAATGCTCAATGGGAAGATGCAGTTCATCGTGCTAATCAAATTAATTATTTGAAATATTGTGCTTATGAAGCTGGTCATAAAGCAGGTTATTGGTATATTTATGTTGATGATCGTGAAAAATTATCAGATTTTGAAAAAAAATGGGATCGATTAGATCGAAAAAAAGATGAGCAAGTACAATTAAGTTTGAATATTGCTGATTGGTTAGATAATCAGTTAGATGTTAAAGAAACAGGTTTGGATATTGAAAAAAAAGCTTGGCGTGCACAAATTATTCAAATTGAGCCGAAAAATAACCGTATTTTGCTGAAATTTGCAGAAAAAAGAGATCGACGTCCTCCGTTAGATCAAGATAATAAGCGAGGCTTTTTATACTTATCTATATTTGCAGTAAATATTCAACGTAAGCGACAACAAGAAGCGCTGAATTTAATTATTAGTCGTCGTAATCCTATGCCTAGCTTACATGCTCTCTTACAAGGGATAGAAGTTGAGCAACCAGCTAGAAATTGGCGAAAAGAAAAATGGAAGAGCCCTAAAACCAAAGCGCTTTTTAAAGGTGGACGTCCGACGATTAAACAACAAGAAGCCATAGAATTAGCGTTAAACAGCGCTGATTTGACAATTATCATTGGTCCACCTGGAACTGGTAAAACTCAGGTGATCACTGCATTACAGCAACGTATTAGTGAGCTATCTCATGAATCGATTCAACGTAGTATTTTACTCACCAGTTATCAGCATGATGCCGTTGATAATGTAGTAGATCGCAGTAATGTGATGGGTATTGCTGGTTTACGAGTCGGTGGAAAAATTAGAAATGATGACGATGATTCTACTGGAGTAGATACAATTGAAAAATGGGCAACACCAATTCAGAAAGAGCTAAATCAGTTAATTCGGAACAATGACTTCATAAGTTTATACCATAATCTAGAAGAGCATTTACTTAAATTGCGTTTTGGTTCTATAGAGCAAAAACAAAAAAGTATCTTTGAAATACAAAATATTCTAGAACAACTTTCTGATAAATATAAAATTTATCTCTCTCATGATTTAAAGCAATGGTGGGAAGAGTTTAAACAACCAAAACAATCATTGTCTATTGCAACAAAAATGATGGAACTTTATCCACTCATTTATTCATTGCGTACAAAAAATTCTAGTTTTGTTGATGATGGTGTTCAACGCTGTCGCTTAGTACTAGCATCCTTAAAGTTATTACAACAGCAAGATCAGACACAAACAATTTTGTTAGATGAAGAACAAAAGGTTTTAGAACAATTTATACATTTAAATATAAATGAGGAAATTGATTTTAGCCCATTAATAAAATTAAAAAATACACTCATTGATCGATGTTTGCCTGATTTTAGACCAACACATTTACAGCGTTTATTAGATGAGAGCGACTGTCTAAAACTAGATTGCATACTCAAAGACATTAATGATCAGGCCAAGAAATTAAAAACCTTGGCACATTTGATGATTTTGGATAAATATCGTTATCGCTTAATGACCTCTACAGGTGATATTAAGGAAACGATAGCTCATTATACCGCTGTTCTTGCGGCAACTTGTCAGCAAGCTGCTGGTAATGCGATGCAAGATTTAAAAGCTATTGATAAGACCATTGTTTTTGAAAATGTGATTGTCGATGAGGCGGCAAGAGCAACGCCTTTAGACTTAATGATTCCGATGGCAATGGCTAAACGACGTTTAATTTTAGTAGGGGATCATCGCCAATTACCACATATGTTGGATGATAAAATTGAAAAAGAATTATCACAACAAGAAGACTGGAAAACGGTACAAAGTGAAATGCTAGAGCAGAGCTTGTTTCAGCGCTTAGTTGAAAATATGCAACGTTTAGAAGAAGAAAAACAACAACCTCAGCGGGTGATCATGCTAGATACCCAATTCCGTATGCATCCTATTCTAGGCGATTTTATTAGTAAAAACTTTTACGAAAATCATAAATTACCGCCGATTAAGTCTGGCAGACCAGAGACAGATTTTGTCCATGCAATTAGTGGCTATGAAGATCTCGTTTGTGGCTTCAAATGCATTCAGGATCAAAAGCAACAACGCTTAGGCACCAGTTGGCATCGGTCAACTGAAGCAGAATGGATTGCTCAAGAAGCAAAAAGAATTTTGGATGAAAAACCTGAATTAAGTGTCGGTGTAATTAGCTTTTATAGTGGACAGATTCAATCTATTTTTAAAGCAATGGAAGATCCTCAAGTCAGATTGACAGTTGGAAATAAAATAGCAGAAAACTATCGAATCATTTCGACTGGTAAAAATATAGGAGACGAACGCTTACGGATTGGAACGGTAGATGCCTTTCAAGGGAAAGAGTTTGATGTCGTTTTTGTTTCATTAGTACGTACTTTACCAAAAGATTTTAATGTCGAAGGTTTAGGTGATCGTGAGAAAGATGAAGCACTGACACGTGCATACGGATTTTTGCGCGTAGATAACCGTTTGAACGTTGCACTTAGTCGTCAACGTTCGTTATTGATTGTTACAGGGGATAAGGAACTCATTGCACATTCTGCAACTCACGAAGCAGTGCCTGCATTACCTGCATTTTTAAAATTATGTGGAGGTCAGCATGGCAAAATTTTCTAACCAATTTTTATCTTATTATGATGCTGTTCCAAAAGGTAATGCTGAAAAAAATATGGTTTTTTTACCAATCTGGATTTGGAGAATTTGGGCACCGATTGCTGGAAAAAAAACAGATATTAATGTCTTTCAAAAGACTATTTTAGAATTTTTGCATATTGGGCATCAGGATCGTCAAGAACTAGCACAGTGGATTGGTGTAGACATAGAATTGATTAATCTTGTTATAGATACAGAATTAGTGCCTCGTGGCTTAATTCAGATTGATCTAAAGGATAAAAAAATTACGCTGACTCCTAAGGGCGTGCAGACATTAGATGATGAAATTGAGCGTACTGAAGATTTACAAGCCTACTATTTGGTACAGGATGCAATTACAGGGGAATTGTGGCATCGCTTAATTCCCAATGAGCTTGCATTGTTAGATGTACAAGAGAACAACTCAAATATTTACATCCAAGGAAGCCGAGATTCAGGTAAATCCATTAATGTTTTTTTAGTTGAGCCTAGAGAAATCAAGGAGCCCCAAGCGCCGACACCTTATAAAATTAATCAAACGATTAAAAATCATAATATGGCTTTGCGGGGAACTTTAATACGTGATGATGATCCTAAAGGCAAATATTTAGATGGACAGAATCTTAAAAACTTCGAGTTTTATCCTCAAAAACCTGAAGCATTTTTCATTTTATCGCATTTAGATGAAAGTCTAGATTCATCGCATGTCTGTCAGTTACAAGATCCATGTCATGTATCAAAATATGATGAATGGATACAAAGTTTGCATTTCGATTTAGCAACTAAACATCAGGGTTTTGCTAAAAAAATTAAAAGATATTTAAAACAGGATATCGATAGTGACGAAACGATAGAGGAGTTTGAAACTCGTTTGTTAGAAGAAACCTCTTTTGAGCTGGCTGTAGATTTCCCATTTTCTGAACGTATTGAAAATCTGTCACAGCATTTAAATAGGCTACTCACACGAAAGAAAAATTTGGAAGAAAAGCGTAATTATTTCGATATTGATGATTTATTAAACCAATGTCAAAAAGCGTTAGAAGCATGCTTTAAACATATGTTATGTCATTGGAAACATAAGCATGCAAATACAACGCCTAAACAGCTAACCCGTGAGCAAATAAAAACTGTTTTAGTGTTACAAGTTGGCGAGTATTTCTGTGAAGATCTTTTGGAAAAAATAAAAACAGTAAATTCATCACATGTCTTTAGTGCAAACGGATATTCTGCTGGAAGATTTCCTCAAGTTAATGTGTCTTTAAAACCACTTATTGTTTCAAGCTTATTGTGTGTGACGGAATATCAACAGCATCCATTAATTCTTCGGAAACAGCATCAGCAAGATTTACAACAGCTCATAGAAATATGTGAGTTACGTAATCAAGGCAGTCATGATTCAGGTGAAGAAGTCGATATAACAACAGCATTAAACCTATCTGAATTTACTTTGGATTGGATTTCATTTTATACAGCAATTGAGGCGTAATATTTAAATGGCAAAAGCATCAAAAAAAGCAAATCGTTTTCAAAATAATGACATACCATCGAGTCAAGTTGAGACGAAAGAAAAAGTAATTATTTCACCTTTATTTCAGCAAATCACAGGTGTAGTTGTTGATAAAGAAAAGGAAGAGTTATTCGCACGTGATGAAGTTTTACGTCATGAAGTACATGGTGCCTTGCAAAAATTAGAAGTTGCTTTAGATGAAACACACAAAACTAAAATCGATTATGATGAAAAAGTAAAATTACTTGCCGATGAAGATGAACGATTAATGTCGCAAGAAATTCGTCTACAAAAGCAAGAGCAAGAACTTAAAATTTCAGAGCAAGAAATCAATCTCAAAAAAGCTGAATTGATAGAAGAAAATAAAAAACTTGCTTTAGAAAGATCATATCTAAAATCTGAGCAATTAAAATTACAACAGGAACTAGCTCAGTTGGCAGAGCTGAAAGCAAATGCTGAATTGGGTTTTGCGATTGAAAAACAAAAGGCTCTAGAAGAAAAGAGAGAAGAATTAGATCGGCTTCAAGCAGAAGCATTAAATAAATTATCGATTAACGCTCAACGGTTAGCAGAAAAAGAAAAAGTATTACTTGAACGTGAAGAAAATCTCCGTCTCAAAGAAGCCGAAGCACTTGCAGGTTTTACTCTTCAAAGACAAGAAATACTTGAGCAACAACAAAGTGAAATTGAAGTCTTGAAAAATAACTGGCTTCAAGAGAAAGAGCAACAAAAGCAAAAATTAGAGCGAGCACAGCATCAGCTTGTTTTTGAACAAGTTGAAATTGAACAAGCACAACAGAAACTGAAAAATGACCAAGATCAGTTTGATGCAACGATTGAAGCAATGAGAAATAGTATTCAACGTGAATTTAGTGTGCAGATCACCAAATTAAAATCATCTCATGAAAGTTTGGAACATAGTCATAATCAAGCTCTAGCAGAAATTGATGCCTTAACCGCAAAATTACAACAATATGCAGACTTAGAAAGACAACTTGAAGGATTAGGTGTACTTGAAATTCAAGAAGAATTGAGTCATTTACGTGAAAAAAACCGTGAATTAAGAATCAAATTAAGCGAACGATCAGAAGAAGGCTTGGAAGAAGAAAACGAGCGCCTTGAAGAATTGTGTGATGATCTAGAATCACAAGTTTTTGATTTGCGTCAAAAAAACAATGAATTGGAAAGTGAACTAAATAATTCACGTCTGAGTGTAATGGCCAAACATCATTTACAACAAGAAAAACGAGTTCTAGAAGAGCACAAGCGAGTTTTAGACACGAGTATTAATCAGTTGCGCACACAGATTGATGATTTAGTAGAGAAACAGCAAGGCGAATTACCCTTTAAAAGCCTTAGTGAAATGGATCAGATCTTTAGAAGTGAAGCGAGAGGTTTACAAGTTGTACCTGAGCTTCAACGATTTGTCTCTATCATGCAGTCAAATATTGCTAAACAAAAGTTTTACTACAGTCTAAAAGACATTCGTTTATTTATTGCTGGTTTAGCAATGAGTAAGCTTCATCTGCTACAAGGTATTTCGGGTACAGGTAAAACCAGTTTGGCGCGAGCTTTTGCAAAGGCAATTAACAACGCAATAGGTGAAGATCAGGAAAAATTATACTGTGAGATTGTCCGAGTACAGGCAGGATGGCGTGACCGTGAAGATTTATTAGGTCACTTTAATGCATTTGAAAAACGTTTTTATACCAAGGAGGCACTACAAGCATTGTACCGTGCTCAACAGCCCAAGTTTAAAGATACTTTACAGATCATTCTGTTAGATGAAATGAATTTATCTCAGCCTGAACAATATTTTGCAGATTTCTTATCGTTAATGGAAACACCAGATCGTGCGGAAATTAATTTATTAGATAGTGCGAATGAAAAAGCACCAGAACTATTTGTCAATAAACGCGCCATTAAAATTCCACAAAATGTCTGGTTTATTGGTACAGCCAATCATGATGAAACGACAAAAGAGTTTGCAGACAAAACCTACGATCGTGCTCATGTCATGGAAGTTAAACGTAGTGAAGAAGAAATTGATATTACAAATGCCAATACTGAACAGTACTCGTTTACATCATTGATGCAGAGCTTTGAACAGGCCCAAAACAAGCATAAAGCTGTGGTGAAAAACATCTTTGTACAATTGCAAAATAGTTTGCTTGAAGAAGCTTTAAAAGCGGTCAGTGTAAGTTGGGGGAATCGTTTAGAACGTCAAGCATATAGCTTTATTCCTGTATATATCGAGATGGGTGGCTCAATATCAGAAGCACTTGATCATCTCTTTGCGACTAAACTGTTCCGCAAAGGTAAGGTTACAGGTCGATATGATACTCGAGCGGAGAAAATTGAAGACATTATTTCGTGTTTACAAGACGTTTGGTCTGATCTAGGTTTTACTGGTGAACAGCCTGTGATGAGCTTAGAGTTACTGAATCAAGATGTTGAGCGTTTAAAAGGTAATCTATGAAACTTATAGATCGACTTACGCAACAATCTTTACAAGCAGAGGAACTATTGCATCTTGATGCAATAGTTCCAGAACGATATGTTCTTCTAGAGCAAGATGAGCAAATTCAATCTGTAATGATACCAAAATTCAGTTTTTTGTTTGCTGATGGCGGTACAATTCGACTGAATTCAAGTAAAACACTACATACGTATATACCTGATATAACACTGACTATTACTGAATCGATCAAATATATTAGTGAACTTGTTAAAGCCTGCTGTCTTGAAGCATCTTTCGAGCGTTTACCAAACCCACTTGTACCAAACTGTATTTTTGATTCTGAAACTCAACTCAAGCCTTTAGAGATAATGCTTCAAGATGTGGTTGAAAAGGGGCATTTACATCATATTGCTTATAATCCACGTATGGATATGCGTTATGACGAAGAGCTTGTTGATGTCAGCCGTGCTAAAAAAATTTCAAATAATGCACATCGTTACTTAGCTGGACATTCTGAAACTTGGCAACAACGTAGCTTGGTCGGGATTCGACCAAAAAAAGTGTTGGCTAGACTTAGTGATGATGAGCTACTGATCTATGAAAATAAGGTATTTGCGCAGTTGCTCGATAAATTAAGATTTTATGTGGCTTCACGTCTAAATGATTTGGTTGAACAACAAGCAAATTTACAAGCAGCTTTAAATTTAGGGGTTTCTTCAGAGGTATATTATAAGCTGAGTCATGAATTATATGAGCTTTGGGCAGATAATCTGACTAAAGATGAAACGGAAAGTATTTTGTCTCAACTCGAGGAAACGATTCGTTATAATCAGCAACTATTGTCAACGATTAAGACGCTTCAATCCTCAGGCCTGTATGTACAGATTCCACCACCACATCGTAAAGTAGCGGATCAACTGCATAAAACTAATATCTTGAATTATGATCAACATTATCGACATTTAAATCGATTATGGTCAACGTTGTATGAACAAAAAAATAAAACACCAAGTTTTAAGGAAAAAATAGAAAGCTATTGGAAATTTCAGCATGATTATGTCGAAGAATATAGTTTACTCATTATTCTTAAAGCATTTTCTAGCTTAGGTTTCCAGATTCATAAGTTTGAAGATCAAAGCTCTATTTATTCAATTCAAAGAGGTAATTTAGATTTTAATTTGAAATTGGATGAAGAGCTGAAAATTTGGAAAATAAGTTCGCAACGAGACATTTTAAACATTGTCCCAATAGCGAACGAGATTGATGAAGATAGTTTAGAAGAATTAGAACATCGCCACAATCTAGTGATTTTTGCATTAGGTACTGAAGACGCACCTAATCAATTTGATAAATTGGTTTGGGTGAATCCATTTAATTTTGAAGCTGTAGAAAAATTTATCGTCATTCTATTAGAGTGGATGTATAAACCGATATTGCAATCTTATTCCAAAGCTTTGCTACTTGGTAGAATCCCGCAATCTGTCAGAAACGAACTTGCTTTGCATGATTATGCCGAAGATAAGGATGAGCAAATACTATTGGTTAATGCGCTAAGTCCTCAACAATTAAGTGCTTTAGAGTCCGTGTGTATCTCATCCAATACTGAGCATATTTATCAAGCGATCAAAAAGCAGCATGATGATTACCTTCATATTACGCACTGTCCAATTTGCTTATCTCAGGCAGATTTTCATCCCCGACCAACAAATCAAACATTTACTGCTGAATGTACGAATTTGGAATGTGGGGTGAATTACAAATTGGTGAGTAATGCTCATCAAGATAAAGCGTTTTATTTACAGGCATCTGGTGACTGGAAGAAGGGTGGACGATGGCATTTAAATTTTAAAGTGCAATGATGATGGAAATAGATAGATATAGCCTCTGATTGGATCAACGAGCTATTACTATCTATATTCCTTTTTACTTATGTTATTTTTACATCAAGACTTTATACAAATAAGTTTCAAAAGAGGGATGTAATGCAATCTCAAAACTTTGAGTTTTTAAGAGAGAAATTTTCACTTTTATCGGATTTAGGCGCGCTTGCAGAAGCTGTACTTTATACAGATCCTGGAAGTACGACCACACGTTTACGTGCTTTTGCTGAGGAAGTGGTTAAATCAATCTATGAGTTTGAAGATTTACCTCGCCCTCAAAATACAAGTTTTGCAGAGTTGCTCAAAGCAACTGATTTTAAAAATTGTGTTACGCCATCATTGTTATACAAATTAGATCATCTACGCTATCAAGGAAACTTAACTGCACACGGTGCATTAGGCCAAGAAAAAAATGCTCGTAAATGTCTTGAGACTGCTTTTGAGATTGGGCAGTATTTGATGGTTAACTATTACAAGGTATCACAAAACGCACTCCCATCATTTGAAGATATTGAAAAAATATCTGCGACTGAAAAAGAGCTGAATCAACAGTATGAAGAAAATCAAAAGTTAAGAGAAGAACTAGATCGAGAACGCTTAAAAAATCTAAAAGTAGAAACCATCACAACTGAAATCGCTCAACAAAAACGTGCACGCAGCTATGAAGTTGCGCAAAGTTTGCAATGGAATGAAGAAAAAACCCGAAAATTCATCATCGATAACATGATCTTAACGGCAGGGTGGGATTTAACAGACACACAGCAAGTCCAAATCGAATTTCCTGTGGAAATGAAAGATGGTACGAAAGGCTATGTTGATTATGTATTTTTCGATTTAGAAGGTCAGCCAGTCGCTGTTTTAGAGGCCAAAAAAACCAGTGTCAGTGTCCATCAAGGTCGCGAGCAAGCACGCCAATATGCGGATGCTTTAGAAGGAATGGGATTTAAGCGCCCAGTGATTTTCTATAGTAACGGTTATGAGACCTATATTTGGGATGATGCACGTTATAACAGTTATCGTCAAATCTATGGCTTTTATAGTCGTGATAGTTTGGCAAGCTTACGTTTCAAACATCAATTTGCCAATAAAGAGTTAGAGCGCAATAACCCTGATTTATCGATTGTTGAACGCCCGTATCAGATTGAAGCAATTAAGACTTTAAGCCGTAAATTTCAGGATCAAGGTCGTAAGGCTTTAATTATCCAAGCAACAGGTACGGGTAAAACGCGTGTCGCGATTGCTTTAGCTGAATTGCTGATTCGGGAACACTGGGCACAGCGTGTTTTATTTTTATGTGACCGTCGAGAGTTGCGTAAGCAAGCTGATGATGCTTTTAAAGACTTCTTGGGGAGCGAACCACGTTGTGTAATTGGCGATACCAATAAAGTACCAATAGATTCACGTATTTATATTGCCACATATCCGGGAATGATGAATCGCTTTGCACAGTTTGATGTAGGGTTCTTTGATTTGATCATTGCCGATGAAAGCCACCGCAGTATCTACAATCGTTATAAAGATTTGTTTGATTACTTTGATGCCTTGCAAGTGGGGTTGACTGCAACACCTGTGAAATTTATCAGTCGAAATACCTTCCAAATGTTTGACTGTGTGAATACGCAGCCAACTTTTGAGTTTGGATTAGATAAAGCCATTGAAAATGATCCGCCATACTTAGTGCCTTTCAAAGTCAAAGATGTCACAACAGAATTTTTACGTGAAGGGATTCATTACAACCAACTTTCTGAAGATCAGAAGAAACAGCTTGAAGAAGATCTTGGGATGGAGGTTGCTCAACAAACCACGATTAAAGGTAGTCAGATTGGTAAAAAGATTTTTAGTGAATCTACCGACGCCTTTATTTTAGAAAACTTGATGCAAAATGGCATCAAAGATGCCAATGGCAGTTTGATTGGTAAAACGATTATCTTTGCGCAGCGTCAGGATCATGCAGAGCATTTAGAACAACTGTTCTGTAAGCTATATCCACAGCATGGTGCACGCGTATGTAAGGTGATTCACAACAAGATTCATCAAGTCGATCGACTCATCACGGAGTTCAAAGAACCTGATAATGATTTCCGTATCGCAATATCTGTAGATATGTTGGATACAGGAATTGATGTGCCTCAAGTGGTGAACTTAGTCTTTGCAAAACCCGTGATGTCATGGGTGAAATTCTGGCAGATGATTGGTCGTGGTACACGACTTTGTCCAAATCTATTTGGTGAGGGTAAAGATAAGAAAGAGTTTTATATTTTCGATCATTACGGCAACTTTAAATATTTTGAAGAAGAATATGAAGAGCCGATCGATGTGAAGTCGATTTCTTTATTACAAGCGATGTTCCTTGCACGTTTAGATTTTGCAAAAGCAGCTTTCACTCATAGCAATTTTGACGGTTTTGAGATTTCAACTAACTTACTCATGGCGGATATTAACGATTTGCCAAATGACAGCATTACCGTCAAGAAAAACTTACGTGTCGTGCATCAATTGCAACAAACACAGTTGGTGAAAGAGTTTAGTGCAGCCACACAGCATATTTTATTGGATCAAATTGCACCGTTGATGGATGCACGTGTATTGAAAGATAAAGAAGCCATTGCTTTTGATAAGCTGATTGCTCAGACACAAGATAGCTTTATTCGTAAATCGAGCGCTTTTGAAACGAACAAGGCACAAGTTCTTGCAGAAGTATCATCTCTCGCAGTCAATATTCAGGCTGTGCGACAAAAAGCAGAGCTGATTAAAGCAGTACAAACACAGGTGTATTGGTCTGAAATTACGGTCGGTCAACTTGAGCATTTGCGACTAGATTTAAGACTACTGATGCAGTTTAAACAAGCTGGAAATACCATAGGGGGTGTGTGGGCAACACCAACCACAACAACCTCAGATGGTGAAGTGCAAACTGTCGAAAAACAGGTGAAGCTCAGTAATAACGAAGCAATGCTTTATCGGAAAAAAGTCAAAGAAATTTTGGATCAAATGATCGAGAGCAACTCGGTATTGCAGAAAATCCGTCAGCAACAACCGGTTGAAGAAGGTGAGTTGCAGATGCTGACCTCTACAGTTTTATCTGAGCACCCAAATATCGAAATTGATGTACTCAATAAATTTTATGGTCGTACAGCAGCGGAATTACATCTGACCATTCAAGATATTGTTGGATTAGATCCGCTTGCTGTTGAAACACACTTTAAAGATTTTTTGCACAAACATCCGCAACTGACAGCTCGTCAAGTGCAGTTCTTAAATTTATTGCAAGCTTACATTTCGCAAAATGGCGGCATCATGATTGATAAACTTTATGAAGCACCATTTACAGGGGTTCATCCACAAAGTATTGATGGTCTGTTTACACCAGATGATGTGACAGATTTAATTCATGTGATGAAGCCTTTTGTTAAAAAACAACCACCTGAGCAACGCATTGCTTAATTAAACTGCCTTGCTCAACTAAACTGATGAAAACTCTGCTGTTATTGGAAATACTATGCTGACTGGATCTATTAGAAATGATATCGATAAACTCTGGGAAAAATTTTGGACAGGAGGCATTACCAATCCTTTAACCGTGATTGAGCAAATTAGTTATTTGATGTTTGCCCGTATGTTAGATATGCAAGAAGATGTTGCTGACAACAAAGCGGCAAAAGGGTTAACGGTGACAGGTCGTTTATTTCCACAAACGCCTGAAGGTCAAATGCTCCGTTGGAAAAACTTTAAAAATCTCAGTGGTTCAGAGTTACATCAGCATTTAAAAAGCAAAGTTTTTCCATTTTTTGCAGAGTTAGGTTCCAAAGCATCTGAGCACAATTCGCTAGGTGTCAGCAGTATCGGTGACTATATGCAGGATGCCGATTTAGAAATTAAAAATGAATCGGTATTAGTCTCTGCGGTCAACATGGTTGATGCATTACCATTAATCCAAAGTGATGTGAAAGGGGATATTTATGAATATCTACTGAGTAAACTGACTACAGCAGGGATTAACGGTCAATTCCGTACACCACGCCATATCATTGATGCCATGATTGAGATTGCAGATGTTCAACCGACTGAAATTGTCTGTGACCCTGCTTGTGGTACAGCCGGCTTTCTAGCTCGTACTCGTGAATATTTAAACCGTCAGCATTCAAGTGAGTTTGGTGTTGTTGTCGATGAAGACGGCAATAAAAACTATCTTGGTGATTTGCTCACGCCATATATGGATCATATTAATCACGATATGTTCTGGGGCTTCGATTTTGACAGCACCATGCTTCGTGTTTCGAGTATGAATATGGCGTTACATGGCGTAACCAATGCCAATATTTTGTACCAAGACAGTTTAAATAAGTCGATTAAAGCCCATTACCCACAGCAAGAAGAAAACTTCTTTGATGTGATTTTGGCAAACCCACCATTTAAAGGCAGTTTGGATGAATCCAACATCAATCCACCTTTATTGAAAATGGTGAAAACCAAGAAAACTGAGCTGTTGTTTGTGGCGCATATTTTACGTGCTTTAAAACTTGGTGGTCGTGCGGCAGTCATTGTACCTGATGGTGTGTTATTTGGTTCATCTACGGCGCATCAACAACTACGTAAAACCTTAATTGAAAACAATCAGCTTGAAGGCATCATTAGCTTACCAAGTGGTGTATTTAAACCGTATGCAGGTGTAAGTACAGCAATTCTGCTATTCACTAAAGGTGGCTCAACAGAACGAGTGTGGTTCTATGATGTTCAAGCGGATGGTTATTCTTTAGATGATAAGCGTACCCCATTAAAAGGTGAGGGTGCAAACGACTTACCTGATGTGATTGCGCAGTGGAAAGCGTATCGTAAGCTTGTGTTGGCGAATGCCACAGCAGAAGAAATTACAGCGCAATTTGGCGATAAGTCGAAAAAAGCCTTTCTGGTGGATGCTAAAGACATTATTGCCAACAAGTTTGATTTTTCGATTAATCGTTATAAAGAAGTGGTGTATGAAACGGTTGAGTATGCTGATCCGAAAGTGATTTTGGCTGAACTGAAACAGTTAGAAAATGAAATTCTTCAAGGGATGAATGAGCTTGAGGAGTTGATTAAGTGAGCTATCCTCTAATTGAATTAGGAAATTTGGCAAAGTTCATTAATGGTGATCGAGGAAAAAACTATCCATCAAAGGATTCATTTGTCCAAGATGGTATTCCGTTTATTAATGCTGGATGTCTTTCAGATCTATGGTTATTGGATAAATCAAATTTCAATTACATATCTGAAGAGTCTTATGGTCGTTTAAGTAGTGGTAAAATTCAAAGGAATGATATTTTATTCTGCTTGAGAGGTTCACTTGGTAAATTTGCTGTTGTACGTGACGATGAAAAAGGAGCTTTAGCTTCATCTTTGGTGATTCTACGATCTAATGAAAAAATCCATATAGAATATTTAAAACATTATTTAGCCAGCCACTTATGCCAAACTGAAATTAATAATTATCAGAATGGTGCGGCACAGCCTAACTTATCTGCTAGTGACTTAAAAAAATTTCTTATACCTCTCCCACCATTAGAAGAACAACGCCGGATTGCTTCAATTCTTGATAAAGCAGATGACATTCGCCAAAAACGTCAGCAAGCGATTGCAAAGTTAGATGAGCTTTTGCAAGCCACGTTTATTGATATGTTTGGGGATCCTGTTTCGAATCCAAAGAAGTTAAAACTAAAGAAATTATCAGAAGTAGGAAATATTTCTACAGGGAATACTCCATCTAGAGCAGATGAAGACAACTATGGAGATTTTATTGAGTGGATTAAATCTGACAATCTAAATCATGATTATGATATTGCTACCCAAGCATCAGAATATCTAAGTGAAAAAGGTAAACAAAAGGGGCGAGTTGTACCTCCGGGCAGTATTTTAGTCACCTGTATCGCAGGCAGTTTAAGTTGTATTGGAAACTTGGCTATTGTTGATCGAGAAGTCACGTTTAACCAACAAATTAACTCGATTACTCCAAATGAAGATATCCAGACTGAATATTTATATTATTTATTGAAAGTTTCAAAACCTATAATTCAATCATTCTCAACTAATAGTATGAAAGGAATGATTAGCAAATCTACATTTAGTCAAATTGAATTACCAATAGCACCTAGTGAGCAACAACTGAAATTTGTGGATATTTTCAATAAATTCTTTGAGTTAAAAAATAAGGCGAATAAAAAATTATCTGAATTAGATAATTTGTTTAGTGCTTTACAGCAAAAAGCATTTAATGGAACACTATAGTTAAATGTCGGAACATCAAGTTTTTAATCGATCAGTGAATCGTGTCTTTATTCTAGGTACGATTCAAAATATACAAGTGAATAAGTTTGGTCAAACATCAGAACACCACTTTATTGTAGAAAGTAAAGAAGGCTGGACTGATAAATTTGGCAATCAGAAAACACAAGTAGAGCAGCACTATATCGTTTTAGATCATAGTTTTGCTGAAGACTGTCAAAAGTTAAACATTGGGCAATCCGTGATGCTTCAAGGTCGCCTAAAAATGAAACAAAATGGTCAGTATCCACAATTTAAATGTACAAGCTATATTCAAGCAGTACAGCTATTTGATCTTGAGGCTCTGATTGACTTAGATGAAATAGAGCATGACGATGAAATAGAGCATGACGATGGTCTACCGTTTCCAAAACAGCTTGTAAATTCTTTGTGGTCTAAAATAATCAGACCACCCTTTATTCCGTATCATTAAGGAATAGGTTCTAAATATGTTAATCCAATTCATACATCCCAAAGATACCAATCAAACAGCCGTAAAAACCTTAAGCCAGCAATTACAGCAATTTTTTAATGTCACTGATTACCGTATCAATGTGGGTTGGATTCACTCACGTACGCGTTCAGATCAAGGCTTTAACATCCGTTCGGTTAAAGGCTCAGAACGTTATTACTTACATACAGGCAAAGAACAAACAACACATCAAATTGGCGATTTAATTCTTTTTAGCTATGCAGATTCAACGCGTTGCGAAGATCGTTTGGACATCGTTACACACATTGGTGTCGATGAGCTTTTTGATACACAAAACTCATCACTGATAATGAGTTTCTTGGAATTTTTCTATGTCATATATGCTATTACTTTAAAATCTGACCTGTACAAAAAACTGTACGATAAAGTATGCCAATTATTACTTAAACAACAATATGAATATGCGGTTTATCAAAATGTCTTTGCAGTTCGAAGTTTAGGTAATACCTTACTGCTAGAGCATCATGCTTTAAGCAATCGCTATATCAGTGGCTATTTATTAAATGCAGAAGAATTACCTGAACAACTCTTAATCCGACTGCTTAAACAAAGTATTCATCAACCTGCAGAACTTGATGCATTATTACAGTACGCAGATCACAAAGGCATTCATCAACTCGGTTTTGCTGTTAAATTAGTTGCAGGGCTTACGTTAGATGTAAATGACATTAGTAACATTCAGCTGACAGACCAATACAACTTTTTAAATGCCTATATCCCAAAACATCCGTTATGGCGTGAAATGGTTTTGGCACATCCTGACACGCTATATAGTGATGACATTGCACAAAAATTTATTGATGAATTACCTGAAGATAAAACACAGTGGCTAGATGCTTTAAATCAGTTACCGTTAAATATTCGAAATAGTCTAGCGAACAGATTGGCAGAGGAACACTTTGCTTATGTCTATCAGTTGATCTCTGATGAGCAACTTTATATTGATCATATTATGCAATGTATCGAACAACAGGATTCGACACATTTTGCAGAGTATTATCACTATGCGATCGCACACCATTTCCATCATGTGGTGTGTATGCTTAAAATATTAGAATACAAACTATTACAACGTCCATTACCATTGTATGAATTGAATAAAATTATTAATGCGTATAGTGAATCACTATGTAATCAACATAGCCAAAACAATCATTTACAGAAAATTCAATATACGATTTTTGCAAAATGTGGCTACAAGGCAGAAATTGAAAAAGAGAAGGAGTCGTCTTATCAAGTAAAGCCAACTAGCTACAAAGCAAATCGATTAAAACCATTATCCTTCTGCGAAGGTAAAATTTGGTTTAAAAAAATCAATCATGAATATATTGAAGTGAATGGTAAAAAAAGACCAGTTAATAGATTTGATGAAGCAGAGATTAAAGACCAAGAAAGAATTGTTGAAACAAGTCTAGATCGCAAAGTGTTATGCCGCCGCCATGACTGTAATCATTGTGAAAAAGACTCCGAACATAGTATTGAAGCAAGTATTTTCTATCGTATTTTAAAAGAAGTTCGGTTTGACACGACACAATTACACGGACGTTTCAAAGAAAATAACCAAGTCCTGCGTACCATTGCAGGCTTAAACCGTTGGAATGAAATTCTAGATCGCCTAAGTTGCCAAAAATGTCAAAGTCCTTTTATGGTGTCTGAACATCATAAAAATTCGATGGGGAAAATGGCATACTCAGCAACGTATTGGCATTGTTCGAATACGGCGTGTCATGAATATACGCACGTCGTTAAACTGACACATTGTTTGTCGTGTATGGGCGTGATTGATAGCCGTGAATCAAAAAATGCGTGTAATCCCTATGAATTGCTGTCCTATAAAAAATTTTACTTATGTAATAACTGTGCATCATGCTGTTCAACCCATGGTTTTAAAGGGACCTGTCCTCATTGTGGTTTAGAAGATGCTTATATTCATGTTTCTGCAAAAGAAAGAACACATGCCGCATGTCGAGGCTGTAAAAAAACAGTGTCTATTGAAAAATATGCCTTTGAAAACTTTGTAAAACGTAAGCAATTACCAGTGAAAAATGAAAAAATTGAAACTGAATCGCTTCTATCCGAGTTTAAAAATGGTGTGAGAACACTATACGTTTATGATCTCTATCAGGCTTTGCTACATCAACGCGTGAAGTATGAAAAATTAAAAAGCTATGATGTGATTGTTGACGTTAAAATCTTAGCCAAAATGGCATTTTTGGGTTTAGAACACAAAAACTATCAGCCATTTGTTGAAGCTTATGAAATACCAGATGTCAAAGAAGATGACTTCGGTAATGTGGATTTTGAGACTTTTGAAAAGCTTAAAGCGATTGCCGATAAAGCGCTGAAACGTCCTTATTTTCATCATCTTTATAAAACGATTGAATTACCATTTACCATTGCGTTATATCACTACTCAAAATCAGGGCTACATATACCTGCAAAAAAACTCAGCGCATTTGCTGAAAAAATTGAAAAGGCACGTAATGGGATTAGTTTTGATATTCAACAGCAAACAGGTGTATTTACTTCAGATACAGGCGAAATTAAGCAGTATTTAAAAGATAAATATCAATATGATGTTTTGATACAATCGAAGCAGGATGAAAGTCTGGATCATCTCTTAAAGAAAGTTCAGCAAGATCCTGTGGCACATTTATATCACCAATTTGACAAACTCAATCGTGCATCTAGCTTAGTCAAAGCATTTGCCAATACTACGCAAGATCGAGTACATCCTAAGTATCAAATTTTGGGAACAGTGACAGGGCGTTGTACAGCAAAAGATCCTGCCATTTTGTCTTTCCCTAAAGCCTTTCGCTCTATTTTTGCCAATCAAGAAGGGTATACATTGTATTCCTTTGATTATGGGCAAATTGAACTTGGGGTTTTGGCAGGGTTATCAGATGATCAACAACTGATTCAGGACTATAACCAATCGGATATTTATCAAGAGTTGGCGGATGAAATAGAGATTAGCCGAGATCAAGCAAAACTCTTCTTCCTTGGTTTAATTTACGGTATTCAAGATGACAATTTAAGTAAAATGATGTCTATGCCAAGTCATCAAATTACTCAGGTTCGTCAGCAAATCTATCAGCGTTATCCTGCAATTGATCAATTAAGACAACAGTGTATAGAATTCGGTCAGCAACATGGTTTTATTAATAATATTTTTGGGCTACATCGTGCAAGTGTAAAAAATAGACCAAGTAATGCTTATCTAGATCAGTGGGAGAACAATTGGTTCTTTAATTTCCCAATTCAAAGTACAGCAGCAGCAATTTTTAAATCAGCATTGGTGCAAATTTTCCAAACAGATGTGAAGAAAACCATGCAATTGGTATGTCCACTATATGATGAATTCTTAGTACAGATCCCTAATGAAGATCGAGAATATTATATTTCACTGATCTATTCCTGTATGAGTGGTACACTTTATGATGCTTTTAATATCTTAGAGCCCAAAGTCGATTTGCAGATGTATAGTGAAACGTCTTTAGATGAATATCATTCAGATGCATGGTTGCAATGGTTTGACCAAGTTGCTGTAAACTCAGACAAATTAGTGACTAAGCAAGATGTTGAATTGCCATTTTAAAAATAAGAGAAATCATCGCACATTATGAAGATTACTAAAATTTCGCTTACAAACTTTCGTGCATTTAAACAAACTCAAACCATTGAGTTTGCACCTGTGACCTTACTGTTCGGTCCAAACAGTGTGGGTAAAAGTACCGTACTCAAAGCATTATTCTATGTGCAGCAAATCCTGTCCAAAGGACAGTGCAACCCAATGTACTTGGATGCTTTGAATAAAAAGTACATTGGTGGCTTTGAAAACCTGGTGCATAAGCGAGATCTGAATACCAACATTACACTTAAAATTGAATATGATAAGGGCGATGCGATTGGAAGCAGTTATGCATACCTGTATGAATTGCTCAGCGAAGAACTGGACATTCAGCTCAGTAGTCCTGTTGTTGATGCTAAAACGATTGCCATAGAGTTTGAAATTGCATGGCATAAGTTTGAAAAAACAGCCTATATCAAAACTTACCGTGTTGAATTTGATGGTGACATTATTGCAGAGGTTACCAGTTCAGGACCGAAGCAGGCATTCCTTACTTTCTTAAATTATATTCATCCATTGCTTCTGCCTGCGAATCATGAGGAATGGTTGCAAGTTCAAAAAGATTCAGAGGCTAATTTACATCCATACAATCGATTATTGTTAGATGGTATAGATGTTTATGAAATTGAGGAAGTAGATGAAGATGAGTTAAAATTTGACCGCCAACTACGTACCCACTATACGCGGTTACTAGAAAAAACCGAGGATCCTGAGGAAAAGAAAAAAATAGCGTTTGAGTATATGGGGCAAAGGTTAATATATCGTATGGAAAAAGACGGTATCAATCCAGAGGATTTCATTGCAGATGACTTATCTATCAAGTTTTCAAGTAATGACTATTTTGTGAGTGCCTTGCATGAGCTTATCAATCTGAATGAGCGAAATCAACGTAATATGATTTCGATTCAAGATCATCAGAAATATAGCCTTCTGCACAATGTACTTTCAATTGAAACAGCCATTGGTGCTTTGCCTCCTTTATCAAAGAAAATTCGTACAGATCTAGAATTAGACACGATCAAGCATAACGAAATTATTACAGAGCTTTTAAGTGATGTTTTAGTTGCACCGTTAGATAATCTTTTGAAGTTATTAAACGAAAGTTTGTGTATCGGTCCAATTCGTAAAATTCCAGATGCAAACTATCAACCTCTACCATATATTGAACAAGCAGATTGGTATGATGGCTCTGCTGCATGGAGCATGTTAAAGAAAGCCTCATTTGATGAATTAAAAGAAATTCATAAATGGATGTCTGATCAAGATAAATTAAATCTTGGTTACGGTATCTCTGTCAAAGTAAGCAAAGCATTTGAATTATATAATCCTATTTATAATACGCATAATATTGAAAGTTTATCACCTAAGGTTGATGACTTAATTCGATGGCATTTAAGTGATAAGCGTTTAAATGAGATGGAGGGTGTCTTAAAGGCAATATCTGAGATAGAGAATCGAGTTGTAGATCCAAGCAATGAAGCAGAATATAAATATGACTTTGAACAAAAAAGCATTATTAAACAATATCGCAGACTAGAAAAAGAGGAACGAAATTTAGAATTTCTTCTAGAAGATATGCAGTCTAGAAAAGATTTGGAACAGAGCTCGGATGTCAGTTTGGAAACTAAAGAACTTCTGAATGAATTTGATGAAAATAGCGAAATCAAAGATCTTCTAAAAAACAAAAGTTACGATGAAGTAATTAACGAGTTATCTCGTAAATATGAAGCAGTTAAAGCAGAGCGACATGCAGTATTAAGTGAGACAGACATCTTAAGATTAGAATCAATTCAATTAATCAAAGGGTATTCAATTTGGGATCAACAAAATGATATATCTGTCGAACCCAATGAAATTGGTACTGGCGTATCTCAATTGATGCCACTTATTGTTGCGGCAATTACCCAAAAGAGTGGTTTAGTTGCATGTGAACAGCCTGAGCTTCATTTGCATCCACGCGTACAGGTTGCTATTGGTGATTTGTTAAGTCAAAACACTGAACATGTAAATTACCTGATTGAAACACATAGTGAGCATTTGATATTAAGACTTAGAAAACGAATCAGACAGAATACAGATAATGAAGTTCCAGAGGGATTAAAAGCCTTTAGTCATAATGAGATAATAATTAATTATTTAGAGCCTTCTGAGGATGGTGTAAAAGTTAGACGCATCCGTATGGATGAAGATGGGGAGTTTAGAGAACCATGGCCAAATGGTTTCTTTCACGAGAGATTGGATGAGGCACTATAATGATTTACGAATATGCTTTAGATCCAAAAGTTGTAATTCAATGGTTAGAAAATGAAAATCATTTAAATTGGCTTAAAAGTATAAATGGTATTGGTATTGGTACACCACATTTCATAAGTACCTTTCCAAACCAAAAAAAACGTAAATTTATTAAAGGATTAGCTAAGCTAAAAGATGATATAAACGATCAAAAGGCTCTGGAGCGTCTAGATCGTTTTTGTGAATATTTGGATAAAGGGGGCATGCTTGAACGGTTTGGAGAATCTGTTCAGGCTACAGTTAATGAATGGCAGGAAAGAGTTATATACGAACATAGTTTAAATCCATTTAAAGCTATTGTTACGGACAATAAACTTGAAATTACAGATTGGCTCACACCTGAGAATATATTTTTTTCGAATCTTTGGAATGTACCCTCACAGGTAAGTTTTAAAAGAACGCATGATGAGTTTTTAAAAATAATTTCTCAATTTATTATTTCTAGCTCAAAAGATTTAATTATTATCGATGCATATTGTTGGAAGGAAAATGCAATAAATGTAATAAAAAGTCTCTTAAATTTATTTGAACATAAGAAATATCCTTCATATCCTTCTATGAAAATTTATTATAAAGAAAATAGACAAGATAGCTCTCCAAGCCCAGCATATATCAAGAAACAACTGCTATCGGGCCTGAATAATACTGCGCAAAATCTAGAAATAACCGTCTTTCAAATAAAAGAAACTGATCAAAGTGATGCTTTTCATAATCGTTATATCTTAAATGAGTTAGGCGGAATTCAGTTAGGTCACGGATTAGATTTATCAGGAAAAGAACATCATACAGATGAAGCTATATTATTATCGAAAGATATTTATATGAAGCGTTGGAAGCAGTTTTATTATCCAGATCGATTTGAAATTTTAGATGAAGTTAAATTTAGTGGGATTACCGATTAAGTAAGTTGTAGTTGTGGCAGAATGTGCAACCACGGTATTGATATAAAATAAGTCTGTTTTAATTCTGACGTTGAATATGATTCTAGACAATCGAACTGTAGAGTTATAGATGGTTATATATGTCTACAATTTTGATGGGTATTCATTTATCTGTAGATTTGTGTAACAAAGCCTAGATAAAATAGACTTTAGTTGAACTAAACGACAATTAACGACGCCTTTAGGTTTATATAGATAATTGAATCGATTATATTATTTAATTTGAAGCAGAAAATAATAATGGGGGCATTATGGAATTGTTAGCATCTGATATCTTTGGGGAACAATTGAGTGCTAGACATATTCTTAAGCGAATTTTTGAGTCGCGTAAACTTACTGAGCCAACAAGTCATCCCCTGTATACCTATCATATTACCCTAGAAGAATATCAAGACCTAAAGCGTACGCTGAGATATAGCCAACAAGATCAAAAAAGCCATAAACCTGGTCGTGAATGGTGTGCAGTTTTTACACTATTTGTTTCGGAATGGTTTCGTCGAGAGTATAAAAGTGGTTGGAGTTGGGGGCCTGTATATGATGCACTGGGCTTTCAACCTTTACATGATATTCGCTACGTAGTTCAGCATGGCTTAGAAGGTTTTTGGAAACGTCCGATCCTTAAATTTGAAGGCTCAAATCATACCAATTATTTAGGTTCTGCATTTAAAGAAGGGGGATTCCCTTCAAATCTTTTAATGGAGCAAGGTAATCATTATCAGGCAGTATTTAAACGTATTGTGGCGCAGTTTAGTCACTATAGACATTATAACCCTGAAATAAATGACCAATTGATTCAAGCGTATACTCAATATCTGCCTCAAGCATTCAAGGAGCATGAAACACGAGTGCTTATTTCAGATATGGCAGAACATCTTGTTCATTTAGTAGAAACACACCAATTGGATAATACAGATAATCCAGCAGCTTATTTATCCGTAAATTTCCCCAAGTGGAGGGAAGTATTTCCTCTACCATTAGAAAGTAGTGTGGCGGAACAGTTTTTAAATCAGTTACTCGTTACTTCTAGTACTGAATTGAAGCAAATGAAAACAAAGCAGGATGCTTTATCCTGTGCGAATTTTTTTAACCGTAATTCTAATCAAATATTAACTGAAGTTTTCCTGCCGAACTCACTAGAAATCACTTTGGAGGATGTTAAAGGGATTCCTCCTCGGGTAGAAATTGTGTTGTATGAAGCACATGAACCCTTAGCAAAACTTGGCACAGCCACGTTTATGGCAAGGCCTGAGGCTAAGAAGTCAGTGAATGTACGTATAGGTGCACAAACGCGTATTATCACTAGGAAGAATTATCAACATGGATTAATTCTGGCACTACAAAATAAAGATCAGATTCTTTATCAAAAAGAATTACCTCAAACTTGTTTAGAAATCGGTAGTGTTCCTGTTGCATTTGCACAGGATGAAGGAGAGCTTTGTCCATTTATTGGGCAGGCTTCATTCAAGACAGCAGAATCGGAAATTATTTTACTCTTACCGCCATCATATCAATTTACTTCTCAGGACTGTGTCACTGGGCATTTGTCGAATGCTTTTGGCCAGCATGTTTACAAGGTAAAAGGTGATATTGAAATTATTGGTGATAATCAAGAGCAATATCAGATTCAATGCTCTAAATATCACGAAAAATCAGAACTTGTAGATCTTTTTGGTACGAAGTTTACTTGGCCTACGGTACCTGCGTTGGCTTTTTTAGGAAGACCTAAGGCACGTTATACAGAAACTGGTTTGCAGTCAAAAAATGATAGTTTAGCTATTTATGCAGAACAAAAGCTTTTAACTCATCATGTAGGTTCTAGTGGATATGGTGTAAAGACTTTAACTATTAAAAATACCGCACAAAATGTGGTATTGCGGCGTAAGGTTGTAATTTTTCCTGAAGACCTAAAAATTGAATTGTTGGCAGGAGATACCCCTAATGAAGCAGATATTCGTCTTCTAACCAAAAGTAATATTATTTGTTTAGGAATCACTGCTGATCATCAAGCAGTGAGCTTTAAGGCGCGTAAACTGAATGATGATATACATGGGCAATATGGTTATGAATATCATCTAAAATGCAATGAGCATCCACCTGAAAATATCAAACTTAATTTGATGCTGAATTTGGGAGATCAGGTAGATTTATTACTACCATTTCCATCACATGGTGCAACGCTCTATAACGGGAATCACCAGCCAATTAAACAAAAAGTATTAACTGTAGATGATTTGCTCGGTTCAAGATTATGTCTATATGCGCCAGAAGATAAGCCGACCAATTTTCGGATGATAATTAGGTTGAAAAGTAGTCATAGCCGTGATGTAGATGCCCCATACTACAACTGGAAATTTTTGGTGAGTGGAAAACCACATCAAGAATCACTCATTCATTATCGAGCTGAAATAGAAGAATTATTGGCATTAACAAAAGACTTAGATGCACGGATTATTCTTGAAGTTACTGGGGGGAAACAGTCTTTAAGTTATGAGATTAAACATTATCAAACCGAGTTTGAAATAGATGAACAAGGTTATTATTTTTTAAGTGGTCTGAATCTTTCAGGTTCACAAGTGGTTGATCCAGTCATTATGGTTTTAAATCAACCTGAACAGGCTGTTTTACCACTCGAACCAGTTACAACTGAAGGGGTTGAAACAGGTAAGTATAAATTACCAAGATTGAGCAATGTGGGTCCATGTTTAATTATTCCTAGAGATGAAAGGTCGATTAAATTTAGACCGAAATTCATAGCGCAGCAGGTAGGTAAAGATTCATTGTCTTTTGAATCTGCGGATACGCTACATACTGCCGTACGTAATTATCATCCAACATTTAACCCAAATAGTATTGCGGATTACTTAGAACTTATGGCGAGTGATTTGCAGAACTCCGGATGGCTGTATCTTTACCACTTATATTCGAAGTACAACCATTTACCGTTGGTCACATTTCAAGTGTGGAAAGATTTGGTAAAAAATCCATCGTGTTTGGCACTGGCGATATGGTTACTTGATTTTGAACATGATATTTATCAACGCTTCGAACGAGAGTTCGATTTAGTATGGGAGTTAATCCCTATAGAAGCTTGGAAAAATGCAATCTCTAAAACTTTTAAACTTTATGTGAGTCAAGGTATCCCTGAGGGCATTGTTAAAAAAACGCTGAAAGCAAGATATGCAAAGTTATCTCAAGACATTTCAACGCTAAATCCAAGTTTAGAAACTTATTATTTTGATGAGCCGGTTCTAAATGGATTAACGCAGAATCAGTTGAATAATATTGTTAACGGTCATTATCTTCAGAATTTATTGAGATACCAGCCTGAAGGCGAATTGTGGCCAATGTGGTTCCAACAACAACTCACAGCGTGGTTTGAAAAAGATAACCTAAATCTTCCATTAAAACCTATGGTCAGTTTGCCACAGTATTCCTCAGTTATTCTTTTACCAATTTATCTTGCGCTAAAAAATGTAGGTCTAACCAGTTTTGTACTTGAAGATCAATTGAATACCTTAACTCATCATAAAATCCGACAATTACGTGACTTTGATCAGACTTGGTTTAACTCAATTTTTGAAATAACAACATCTTATTTATTAAATTTAAAGGCTCACTAATATGCAACCTTATTATTCCGATTTATTAGAACAAGCATGTCAGCGTACAAAAGAATCAACGTTAAGCGTATTAGGGATCAACGATCCTGAGTTAAGAGAACACCTTGCTGAACAAATGTCTCAGCTTCCGGGAAGCAAATTTTCATTTTTAGCTCCACCTGTTTTTGAGCATACTTTTGCTTGGAAACAATCACCGGTGACGATGTCAGAGTTGAGTGGAAAATTATTAGCGAAGTCAGTTGTAAGTGCTTTGGATGCGCAGAGTAACGGTCGCTATCGCTTTGGGGCAGAATTTAAGCCTTTTGAACATCAACTAAAAAGTTGGAAAAACTTATTAGCGGATAAAAAATCAATTGTTGTCACATCTGGTACAGGTTCAGGTAAAACAGAATGTTTTATGGTACCAATTCTGAATGATTTATATGAATTAAGCGAAAATATCAATGCGCCGTTGGAAGGTGTGCATGCTCTATTCTTATATCCGCTTAATGCGTTGATTAATTCTCAAGAAGAGCGGTTAAGTGCTTGGACTCAACATTTTGGCGGAAAACTCAGATATTGTTTGTATAACGGGAATACCCCTGAATCAGAGAGTTCAAATAGAACATTACAAAAGGACCGTCCTTATCAAGTTTTATCACGAGAATTGATGAGAAAAAGTCCTGCTCCAATCTTGGTGACCAACGGGACGATGTTGGAATATATTATGGTGCGTCAAATTGATGCACCGATTATTGAAAAATCTAGAGCAAAGAAAAGCCTGCGTTGGATTGTTTTAGATGAAGCTCATAGCTATGTTGGATCACAGGCAGCAGAGCTTGCCTTGCAGTTACGACGTGTTTTAGAGGCCTTTGGTGTTGAGGCCAAAGATGTAAGATTTGTCGCAACTTCTGCAACCATTGCTGACAGTAATGCAGAACAACAATTAAAGACCTATTTATCTCAGTTGGCTGGTATTGAGGAAAGTCAAATCGAAGTGATAGGTGGCCAGCGTGCAGTCCCACAATTAAAACTTGAAACGAATCACAATAAACTCAGTTTAAAAGAATTATCTGAAATTGAGAGTGATTTAGAAGTTAGTGCTAAACGTTTTGAAGCATTGGAATCGAATCAAACAGCACGAGCAATTCGGGAAATCATTGTTCAACAAGGTACAGAAAGTTATAAGCCATTAACATCTTTGGAAATTAAAGAAAAATTAAATGCCGACTATGCTATTTCAGTGGATCAAGTCGAAATTATTGCTTGGATTGACTTACTAACAAATACAAAAGCGCAAGAAAAAGAAGAGGCTTTCCTAAAAGTACGAGCTCACTTCTTACAAAGAATTACGCATGGCTTGTGGAGTTGTATTAATCCTCATTGTAATCAAAAAGAGGGTACAGCATTAAAAAAATGGTCATACGGTAATGTATATGCAACATGCGAACAAAAATGTAAATGTGGGTCACCAGTATTAGAACTGACTTTCTGTAAAGACTGTAATTCACCACATTTGTTAGGGCAACTGGTTGGCGCTAATGATGGTATTCGTCAGCTTAAACAAGTTGGGGAAGCTAAGATTGATGAGTTTTCGCTGCTAACTGAAGAAGATGAAATTGAAGAAGCTGACATTAATAATATTTCGAACAAGTTAATAGATTACAATCAATCAATATTGCTAAGTGTAAATGATAATGGGGAGATGCTGAATCTAGATCGTGGAGGCTTTGAAAAATATCCAGGGGAAGAAGAATTTAATCTTTGGGCGACATCAAATAAATGCCACTACTGTGAGCTAGAGACGCAAGAAGGATATTTGCCTGTAAATAGAAGCATTCTTGGTGCACCTTTTTATGTTACTAAAGCAATCCCGACTATTTTAGAATTTTGTCCTGATATTACGATTAAAGAGTTAGAAGAAAATGGTGTTACGAACATTTCACCTCAAAGCTTACCTTCATTTGGACGTCGTTTAATTACATTTACGGATAGTCGCCAAGGCACAGCAAGAATGTCTGTACAGATGCAACAGGAGGCACAGCGTTCACGATTAAGGGGCGCTGTGGTGGAAATGTTAAAAAACCTACCTGATTTATCGGGTGGAGAGGTGTCTCGAGAGGAAATTGAGGAGCAAATAGAACAAATAAAACACGATCCAAAGATGAAGATGTTTTTGACATTGCTTCAACAGGAACTATTGAAATTAGACAGCTCAGACGAAAGTTCGATTTCATGGAAAGAGATGATCGAGAAGCTTACAGCTTTATCCGATTTTAACTTTTCAATACTGAATGCGATGAAGTATTACTCTCCGGAAGTATTTGGAGATCAAACTGAAGGACCACATAGATTGATCTCAATGTTATTGTTGAGTGAATTTAGTCGACGTCCACGTAATCGAAATAGTACTGAAACGTTGGGGTTAGTAAAAGTTGGTTATAGTGGATTAGAAAAAGTTACAAGTGTTCCTTTATATTGGGAATCAAAAGGCCTTAACTTACAAGATTGGAAGGACTTTTTAAAAGTCGTTCTAGATTTCTATGTGCGAGAGTATTACTACATTCATATAGATAGAAGTATTTCAAATTGGATGGGGAGGAAAATTGTTACTAAACGATTGTTTGGACCCGATTCAAAATTTACAGAAGATAAATTTAGTAAACAATGGCCTTTGGCATCTAAGCGAAAGAATAATCGTTTGGTGAAGTTATTAGCTTTAGGCGCACAATTAGATTTAAATGCTCCAATAGATATAGATATCGCCGATGAATGGTTAAAATGTGCTTGGAAAGTTTTAACTCAAGATACGGCTATTTTAGAAAATGATAATGGTCAATTTTTCATTAGACCACAAAAGTTCAAATTTTCTTTGAATGAGCAAGCGTTCATTTGCCCAGTTACACATAGATTAATGGATACTACATTCAAAGGTATTACCCCATATCTACCGATGGGTATTCCAAAAAGTAAAGAGGCTTTCATTTGTCAAAAGATTAAAATGCCGAATTTGAAAGTGTTTAGTTCCAATAAAGACCATCATGACAACGTTCAATACATCCGTGAATTAATTGCTAATGATGAGACAATTAAGGAGCTACGCTCTTTAAATTTGTGGAATGATCTTTGTGATCGAATTGTTGAAGGTGGTATGTACTATCGAGTTGCAGAACATTCAGCACAGCAAGCAAGTGAGCGATTACAAGACTACGAAAAGCGATTTAAAACAGGTGAAGTTAATGTAATGAACTGTTCAACCACCATGGAAATGGGGGTTGATATCGGCGGTATTTCAGCAGTGGTGATGAATAACGTACCACCGCATCCTGCAAATTATCTACAACGTGCGGGTCGTGCGGGTCGTAGTAAAGAATCAAGAGCACTTTCTTACACAATCTGTAAGTCGAATCCACATGATCAACAAGTATTTCATAACCCTAAATGGGCTTTTGAAACTAGTATCCCGGCACCTTATGTCGCTTTAAACTCTAAGAGATTGATCCAAAGGCATGTCAATTCCATGTATCTCTCATTCTTTTTAAAAAATGAGATTGGAAATACAGATGCTGAAAAAACTAAATTAAATTTGAAGTGGTTTTATTTAGCAAATGGTGACGAAGATATTTCTGTTTGCAATCGATTCATTAATTGGTTAAAAGCCAATATTTATACATATTCTTATGCGCTAGAAAAATTAACTAAAGGTACTGATTTGTCTTTTGATTCGATTGAAAGCATTTTAGGTAACACTGTCCAAAAAATATCTGAAATGCGTGATCAATGGTTAAAGGAATACAAGCGTCTTGAAATACAGATAAGTGAAGCAGTGAAAGGTAGTGCTTACGCTTATAGATTAAATATTGAAATGCGTAGACTCTGTGATGAATATTTATTAAGAGAACTTGCTGCTAAATGCTTTCTACCAGGGTATGGCTTCCCAACTGATATTGCATCATTTGAAACGACCAATGTCATTGACTACATACGTCAAAAGCAAGATAGAGATGCTGAAAAGCAACGAAAGTCTAGAGAAGATAATGTGTCTTTATTACGTGATATGCCAAGTCGAAATTTAGCTGTTGCAATTCGGGAATATGCACCAGGTTCAGAAATTGTATTGGATGGAAGGGTTTTTAAATCCAAAGGGATATCATTAGCTTGGCATAATATTCATAGTTCTGATGCAAAAGAAGCACAGAAATTTGATTTGGCATGGCGCTGTGTACATTGCGGTCAAAATGGATTTAATACAGATAGTGCAGTCGATATTAATAATGTTTACTGTGATAATCCAAGTTGCGGTGAAAAAATTCGCATAAATGAGCAACGTAAAGTTCTGCAGCCAACAGGTTTTGTTCATGATTTTTATGAAGAACCTAGTAACGATGTAACAACACAAACCTTCATACCTGTCCAAACCCCTTGGATCGCTGGTAAGGGGGCAAGATTAAGCTTGCCGAATAGTGCCTTAGGATTTATGGTTGCCGATACATCGGGGCATGTATTTAATTATAGTTCAGGTTTATATGGGCATGGTTATGCTGTGTGCCTTGAATGTGGTCGAGCAGAATCCCAAAAGGAAAAGGAAAAATTTCCATTGTCTCTTTCACCAGAGCAGAAACATTATCCATTAAAACCATCTAAACATGATCGAGAAAATGGGCAAAGAAAGTTCTGTGAAGGCAGTGAGCGTTTAATCAAAGATTTACATCTAGGTAGCTATATGACTACAGATATCTTTGAATTGGTGTTACATCACCCTGAACGTAATGAATATCTTACAGATAGTAAAGAAAATGAAAGTATAGCATTTACTTTGGCTGTGGCTTTCAGAAAAGCATTAGCGAAAAAGTTAGGTATATCAGCTAATGAATTGGGATATGGTAAGCGTCCAATATTATTAGATGGTAATCATCAGATTACAGCTATTCAGGTGTATGACGTCATTAGTGGTGGAGCAGGATTTGCGAGTTCAGCCCCTCGTCACATTGAGTCGTTATTATCTAGTATGGTCGATGAGCTTGAATGTCCGAAATATTGTGAGTCTGTATGTGCTCATTGTCTTTTGGATTCACAGTCACGACATCATTACAGTTTGTTAAATCGTCATGATGCTAAAAAGTGGTTAGGTGCAAACTATAAAAACTTTATTTCTACTGAAGAATTGTCATTCTTCTCTGGAGCACAATATTGGCCATATAGCTTGAAAGAATGCATTGAACACCATGTATCATTAGGTGCTAAGAAACTAATTTTGAATTGGGGTGGAGAATCTGATAGTTGGGAGTTGTTATCTCCTAGTGTTAAAAAAACAATTGCTAGATGGGCAGAGGATACAGGTTTAGAAATCGATATTTCTGTACCACAAACTATCATAGATTCTAAAGCATATTTGGCTGAGCTGAAATTTTTACAAACACACTTCAATGTACAATTTGTCGATGGTGACAATATTCATCAATCTATTGTGGCACAACTATATTTGACAGATCGTATTGTTACAGTTGTTAGTCCTGATATGAATAGTCGTATACCAAATGAAGAGTGGTTGAATACAAATGCGATAGTTGGAGTTAGTGAAACTTATAAGTTACTGAGTGAAAAAGTCATAACATTACCAACTTTAGTGGAAAAAAATCAAAGCTCGATTGTGGGATTAGATCTTCTTGATCAATTGAATGTTGATTTATGTAGTTTTGGTCGTAAGTTCTGGAATTTGGTTGCTGAAAGTACTAGTGAGTTCGGAGAAATTTGCCGGAATGAAACTATAAAAAGTATTGAGTATTCAGATCGTTATATCAAGTCAGCTAGCAATATGTTGTTAATTGTCAGTTGGTTAAAGGGGCTTGAGGATCAAGTTAGAAATATTGGTCAGTTGAAGATTAAGACAGTTATTTCTGATGATGCGACAAAAGATTTACCAACGATCCTTCATCATGATTACCATAGTGTGAAACAATTTGAGAAGGTTTTTGAAAAACTATTAACTGATAATTTAGATATATCCCAAAAAGAAATAGATTTAATGACCTATGATAATGGTAAGGCTCTGTATCACAAGCGAAATTTAACTATAACTTTTGAGTCAGGGACTATATTTGATATTCAGCTCGATCAGGGGCTTGGCTATTGGAGATTATTTGAGAGCCATAAATTGTCACAACGAAATGTCTATTTCAATGCTCAAAAGGACTTCATAAGTGTTGCGAATGGACTTACAGATTTACAGAAATTTCTAGTTGTTAGAAATGGTGAACGGAATCCAACGAATATTTATGTGAAAAGAAGAGAGGCTAGTGTATTTATTGCTTCAGCTTATTAGGGTCTGTTGACATTTGTTGATTAAAAAAATAGCGAGATAGTAAAATTAAATCGCCAAACCCAATTTTACACTCGCTATGCCTCGAACAATGCTAAATGATCAACACTGGTCCAAGTTACTTGCTATTTTCCGTCACTTTAATATTT
>NZ_VPEK01000118.1:0-1790 GCF_013417145.1 Acinetobacter sp. YH16044 | reverse complement strand
GCCGTGACCGACCGCCCCAAGCGGTCGCAAGCTCCGAAGGAGTGCGAGCGAAAGCGAAGCAGCCTCGAAGCCCCAGCGAGAGAGGCCGTGGGGGAGCCGCAAGGAGTAAGCGTCGAGCAAGCGAAGCGAGCCGAGATCTTACTCCGCAGTGGGGGCAACGCCACCCCCGTCGAAGCGAAGCGCACGACCACCCTCTTTCGGTGAAGCAAGTCGGGGAGTTCTTTGCGTAGCGAAGAAGCTCCCCACTTGTCAGAAAGGGGGTGGTCGTGCGCCGCAGGCGCGCAGACGGGGGCTTCGGTGTAGGTAAGATCGCCCTAGCGATCTAGCCAACCCGTCCCGAACCCTTTCGGGCTAAAACCCAGCGATAGCGCAGGTTTTAGAGGGTAGCGTAGCGGTGGCGTTACCGTTTAAGTCACAAACTCAAGTCAATCAAGTGTGTCTGACTACTGTGTCTATCTACTGTGTCACCATTGTTTCAGTCTTTGGACACAGTATATTTTTCAAAAAAAATATTTAAGCGAGTGTCTACGAGCTGACACAAAGAAAATTTGCGCCTCGACCCTCTGAAAAACCGCTTTTAAATGACTTGAACCCTAGAAAATCTATATTTTCATGTTGAAATCTGCACCTAGACCGAGCGAAGCGAGCATAAAGCCTTATGAGCGAAGCGAATTCATAGTTGCTTTTGCTTTTAGATTTCACAAACAGGATTAACCGAAAAATTGCCCCTCGAAGCGAGCTTGCGAGCTTCAATAAAGTACGAGCTTTAGCGAGTACATAGGGCAATTTTGACCCCTCCCCTCTTTTTTAATTTTTTTATTTTTTTTAATTTTTAGGGTGACTGAAATCCTTATATAGCAATGGTTTCAGACTTTATATAGCAACGTTTATCTTGCAATATAGCAACGTTTATCTTGCAATATAGCAACGTTTATCTTGCAATATAGCAACGTTTATCTTGCATATTACAACATTGTTATATAATGTTGCTATAACAACAAAATTCGAATAAGTTGCTATGTATGAAAAAAGACCTAGTCGTTAAGGATAATGCGCTGATCAATGCCAGTTATAATTTAGACCTTGCAGAACAACGCCTAATCCTTTTAGCAATACTGGAGGCGAGGGAGTCTAATATCCCTAGTGACCGTGATTTAACTATCCATGCAGAAAGCTACATTAACCATTTCAATGTCCATAGAAACACCGCCTACAAAGTCTTAAAGGATGCTTGCAAAAACTTGTTTGAGCGTCGCTTTAGTTACCAAAAATTAACGGCTAAAGGCAATCTTGAGAATGTTATGAGCCGATGGGTACAGCGTGTGTCCTATGTTGAAAATGAAGCCCTTGTCCGTATCAGGTTTTCAGATGATGTTGTGCCACTGATCACCAACCTAGAGAAGCATTTCACCAGTTATGAACTGGAGCAGGTAAGTAGCCTAACGAGTGCCTATGCCATACGTTTATATGAACTACTAATTGCATGGCGTAGCACTGGGAAAGTATCAATGCTTGAAACTAAGGAATTGAGGTCAAGACTTGGTGTATTGGACACAGAGCATCAACGGATGGAATCGTTTAAAAGACGAGTATTAGAGCCTGCTATTCAACAAATTAACGACCATACCGACATTAAGGCAGAATACGAGCAACATAAGCGAGGACGTTCAATCATTGGGTTTTCATTCAGCTTTAAACAGAAATCCAAGCCTAAAACAATCAACCATGAACGAGATCCAAGCACGGTTGATATGTTCTGCAACTTGTCAGACAGTCAGATAAATACTTAT
>NZ_VPEK01000117.1:0-1795 GCF_013417145.1 Acinetobacter sp. YH16044 | reverse complement strand
AATAAAAATTATTTTCAATACGCTCTAACGGCAATTGCTGTAATTGAACATTTCCCCCGCTAACAGAAATTTACCTACAAAGCATTTTTCATTAATGACTTTAAAAATTATAAGCTCGAAATTCGTATTAATTGTTTTTTTAGATTATTTTCATTGTTTTTATTGGTTTCAATAATAGTTGTTTTTTATTTACTATATGATCCGTACAGCAAGTAAATCATTTTTAATGAGATACTTATCACATTTTTTTGGGAAAATAAAAGCTGATTTTTAATTAAGCCAATTTTTTAATTGGAGTAATTTAGAGTAAAGTATCTAATTTTTTCTAAATAAATTATGTACTTGCTTGTTTAATGAGCGTATATTTCCTCGCCTACTTTGATCAAAAGTTCATCCACTTTTTAAGGTTAGGCTGAACTTAAATATTGGATTCAATCTCATGAAAAAAATTACATATGTTTCTTTGTTCATTTCATCTGTACTTGGCTTTTCTGCAGCACAAGCAGCTACTGCCCCAACACAGAACTTTGAAGTGAAATTAACAATCAATGAATCGTGTGAATTTAATTCAGCTACAGATATTGATTTCGGAAGTTTAGATCGTTCAACCGACGTAAACCGTACCCAAACAGGTAAATTAACAGCTACATGTACCATTGGCACACCTTATAAAGTGGTACTGGATAGCGAACGTCAAATGAAGCATAAATCTGACAGTACTTCTGTCGTGGCTTATGATTTATTCCAAGATACCGGTGCACAAAAGATCTGGGGTAAAACAGTTGATCAAGCACTAGAGCAAACCGGTACAGGTAAAGCACAAGAGTTGCCTGTCTATGCGAAATTAAAAGGCAACACAAATGTTAAGGCAGGTGTATATACTGATGTTGTGACTGCTAAAATTACTTACTAATTAAGTTATAAGTAAACAAGGAGAGGCTATTGCAAGGTATATTTGAAAAAATATTAAATCGTCAGCATATCTATATGGTGACTCTTTTAGCTTCTTCCTTTTGTTCTTTAGCACAAGCAGCTAGTCTACAAGTATCTCCCATCCTTGTAGAGTTTTCTTCCCAGGAAAAAGCAAAAGAGCTTTGGCTTACAAACACGGGGAAAACAAATATTCGTGCTCAAGTACGTATGCAAGAGTGGACTCAGCTTAATAACCAGGAAATTCTGGAACCGACTAAGAAGCTTATTGCAAGTCCACTTATTACTGAAATTAAACCTGGTCAAAGACAATTAGTACGCTTGATTAAGCCAGCCAATACTAATAGTACTCAGGAGCAGGCATTTCGAGTACTGGTAGATGAGTTGCCAGGAAGTAGTTCCGAGCAAAATAACTCGGGTTTAAATATTTTATTGCAATACTCAATTCCTGTTTTTTATAAGTCTTCGCAACCTCATAAAATTACTCAAGGTCTAACCTCGCTTGATAATATTCAGTTTAAATATACGAACGGCCAGATTTCAGTTTCGAACCGTTCTAGTTCCTATTTACGCTTAAGTCAGTTGAGTTATGTATCCACGACAGGAAATATCGTACCTTTGATATCTGGATTGATGGGTTATGTTTTGGCAGGACAAACGATGTCTTGGAACTTACCAACCAGTCTTCCAGATAATGGTGCAGGAAAGTTCCGAGTAGTTATTAATTCTGATATTAATCAACAGGTTATTCCTGTAAATAAATAAATACTTGATATGATTAGGGCTAATTACTTGAGTGTAATTTTGCTTGGACTTCTTTATGTACAAGAGGGAATAGCAAATGAAGTGACTTCTCAAGAAGTAG
>NZ_VPEK01000116.1:0-1837 GCF_013417145.1 Acinetobacter sp. YH16044 | reverse complement strand
TGCTGAAGATATCGAAAAGAAAATTGAAGCCCAGTTAGAGAAGCTGAAACAGTTAAAAGCACAGAAACAGGCTATTGAAGCAAGAGAACGTACCAAAAAGAAAGAACAGGAGCGCAAGGATGATACTCGGCGTAAAATTTTGCTCGGTTCTTACTTGATTAAGAAAATGCAGGCAAATGAAGCCAATAAAGAAAAAATACTCGCTGAACTCAACGAATATTTAACAGAAAATAGAGATCGACAGCTTTTTGATTTGCCCGATATTGAAGCCTAATTTTTCTTAGCTGTTTGGTTGTTTTGTTCGGCTTGATACTCTGGAATGAGCGTATTTAAAACCTTTTGAATATTGTCCTTGTCCTCGATTTGTAAATTATCCCGATAGTAAATTAAGTTCTGTATTTTGCTTTCCATCTGCATTTTTTCGGTGGGTTCGGCATCTTTGGATAGTCGGGATAATAGGAAGATATAACCGCATATATTTTCCCTCGCAATTTCATAATTTACGATGTCGAGGTATTCAACGGTCACATGCTTTAGATCGGTTGATAGGTTATTTAATTTAATCATGGCTGAAATCCTGATTTTTCTAAAATTGGATAAAGCTCTCTGAATTTTTCAGGCTCTAACAGCATATCTGCTATACGGATAGCAAATTGCTGGTAGCTTTCTGTACCTTGTGAATATTTCCCCATTTCAGGCATTTCTGACATTTTTTTTGCAAATAAATGGCGTTGTGCATCGGTCATTTTTATAAAAAAATCAGGCGTGTTTGGATCTCTTTTTGCTTCAACTTTTGGCTGTTGTTTTTGCTTAAATTTGAAAGAAAAACCTGAAATGATCCGTCCTTTTTTATGCTGTTCATACGTTACAGTAATATCAGTATGCTCATTAATTTGTTTAATTGATGGTTCAAGCACACGCTTTTTAAAGTCACTCATGGCGGTGTATTCACTATCAACAAGACCTAATCTGTTTCTAAACTCACTAAGTTCTAGTTGTGGAACTTTTCCAACTTCACGCCAAGCAATCAGCAATTCATAAAGCCTAGTGGCGTATTTACTGGTTAGGTGAGCAACTTGTTTAGCTTCATATTTTGTAAAGTGTTCTTCCAATCGTGTGATTAAAGGCACTACATCAGGAGCAAAAGTAATTTCTAACAATGCTAGGTCATCTACATAAAATATACGGCTTACCCAGCGAGATCGAACAATGCCGACTTTGCCTGTTTTTTTATATTCGGCTGTATAACTAAATTGACGATTAAACAGATTATTTACAGCTTCTCTCAAAGCTTTATATGACGCATCGGCAGATACATTGAATAGCTTGGCGTAGTCACTAGCATGTATTTCCAGTTTACTATCCGCAGTGATTCCTTGTCCCGATTCTCTAGCATTAATGATAGCTAGCATGATCAAACGTTGTTCCGTTAGCTCTAGGTTGTAACTGGCATTTATTAGAGCATTATCTTTCACGACTAAACTATTTTTCATAAGAAGAACTTATTATTATCTAATTAAAGGACAATGTAATCTAATATCTTTTTAAGGTCAATATTTATAACGTCCTTTAATTAAGAGTAAATGTCCGTTTATACAAGAGCAAATGTCCGTTTATACAAGAGCAAATGTCCGTTTATACAAGAGCAAATGTCCGTTTATATAGTCTGTAACACTTACTACACAAGGGTTTCAACCTGTCTAAAAGCATTAAAAGCTTTAAAAATAATTAAAAGCCTTTCGAGAGGGGAGTGCAAACTGCCCTAGGTACTCGCTAAAGCTCGTACTCTATTGAAGCTCGTTCCTCGCTTCGTGGGGCAGTTTTTAGTTAATCATGT
>NZ_VPEK01000115.1:0-1889 GCF_013417145.1 Acinetobacter sp. YH16044 | reverse complement strand
GCATTAAACGAAGCTACAAACAGGCTCAACTTAAAACTTATCTTTATTTTTGCCAGCACGTTTGTTGCTGTGATGATGGTGTTCATTTTGGCTATCTTTTTATACATACCAAGCAAAGACGAAATTGATGAACGTAGAGCAGATATGGCTGTACTAAAAAAATATCCGCTACAAATTCGAGAAAGTGATGGTGAAACATTGGTGAGAATAATGAGGAAAAATTGCTACTCGTTTGAACCGAGTAGTGTCAAAGAAAAAACGTATGACTGGTGTCAGATCGACCCTAAAAAATACTAGTTGATCGGTACTTTGCTTGGTTTTTCTCATTACAAATCAAATTACAGCAAGCGCAAAATTGCCCGACTTTGAAACATGGCTTTAGCCATCTTTCAAAGCATCGAGCTGAAATTTCGCATAAGAGATTTTATGTTAAATAGGTTCGATTAAGCAGATCGTCTTCTAATTTTGAACATTGCTCATCATCAATGACTCCGGTAATACTTTGTAGCCACAACCCATCTGCTGCTAAACGAAGTAACTCTAAATCAGGATGACTATCCGTTTCTGCATGTTGAGATAATCTATTTTTTAGCCATTCCATCCAAATTTTATTAAAGGTAGGCTCTGTGATCATAGTCATTGATAACGCTGACCAAGCAGAAACCACCCCATCTATTTGATGGATAAAAGGACTATGAATATAAGCTCGTGTGAATTTACCATATTCTGTTGGATCGCGTTTAATCAAGTATTCAACTGTTTGATCTAAATCAAGAATTATTTGATTGAACATTTCTTCTATCAAATTTTTTTTATTCGGGAAATGGTGAAATACCCCCCCTTTTGTTATACCTACTGCTGTAGCAATATTTTGAATAGAAACACCAGAAATACCCTTTTGAGAAACAAGAATAGTTGCCTGTTCAAGGATGCGCTTTCGAATAACCTCTGGTTGCTTCTTTTGTTGCCGAATTTCTTTCACTTAATGACCTGCTGATTGCGAAAATAAATTAATAATTATTACGCCAGATACGATAAAACCAATTCCAATTAAAGCAGGATTATCTAGTGTCTGTTTAAAAACAAAGTAGCCAACTATAGCAGTTAGAACAATCCCAACACCAGCCCATATAGCGTATGCGATACCTAAAGGGATTGTTTTAATAACTTGTGATAATAAATAAAATGCCGTGCTAAAAAAAATAAAGACCATCACGTTTGGAAAAAGTTTTGTAAACCCTTCCGATTTAACTAAAAAACTACTTCCAATCACTTCGGAAACTATTGCAAATCCAAGTAATACATAAGCGAGTAACACACTGTTCATAAGTAATCATACCTAAAATACCAATCGGAAGGTATGTTAAATTTTCAAAAAAAAATTATCAATAATTATTTTAGATTTTCTAAAATTAACATAATACACCTTATACGAAACTGATATTTATTTTCCTTAAATATCAATGTTATATTCTAATCTTAATACCCCATTCTAGCCCGTATGGGGTTTTTTTATAATTATTCACGTTCCACGCTTAATATTTAAACAATGTTCCACGTTTTTGATTAGATATTTTAATCATTCCAGTAAGAGCCGAGCGAGTGTCTACGAGCGACCACCTGGCATTAAAATTTTGCCCCTGCCTTTTCCCTGATTACAAGCTCCCTTTTGCTTCATAACGAAAGATACAGAGCATCCCGAATGGGTGCGAACTTTGGAGCTTTTGCTTTTCAAAAAGTATGAGCGAAGCGAATACATTACCAATGCTTTTGCTTTTAGATTTCACAAACAGGATTAACCAAAAACTGCCCCACGAAGCGAGGAACGAGCTTCAATAGAGTACGAGCTTTAGCGAGTACATAGGGCAGTTTTAATAGTTTTTCCCTTT
>NZ_VPEK01000114.1:0-1944 GCF_013417145.1 Acinetobacter sp. YH16044 | reverse complement strand
TTTTGGTTAAGTCTGCAAGTCTTACATTTTTTCCTATCTCCGAAGCTTTAAAGTCTTGTCCTGTTTGCCTTTCTACTATTCGAAAGCCTTGCATATTTCCTTGTTTATTTATCGTCAAATTAATGTCATACCCCTTGTTATGCATTAGTTCTTGGAAGTGTTCTATTGAGGTGGACTTATTTCGGCATTGAGTATAAGCTCTGCTTATCTCTTTTCTAAGGTCTTTTGTCATTTCCTTTTTCATTTCCTTGACTTCAACCGCTGTAAATAACCCCCTTTCTTTTGCAAGCTTTTCGGCACTCTCGTGAGCTTTCTTGTGTATCATACTATCGCTATGAGCTTTACCCTCTAAACTAATTCTATTGGCAATAATGTGTACGTGTTGCTCATCTGTTGAATTATGTACATAGGCTATGTACTGATTGTTTTCAAGTCCTAAGTTTTTCAAATGGTCTCGAGTTAACTGCAAAAGTTCATCTTTAGAAAATTTCACTTGTGCAGCGTCTGGAGATAAAACAATACTGTACGTGTTATTTTCGCAACGAGTATTTAAGCTTTGTACCTCTCTAAACTCTGATAGGATATCTTGTCCATTTTCACCCATTACTAAATTTCGGTCAAGCTCAAAGGCTTGCCCTTTATCATTCATGATGTAATCAATTGCTTGAGTACTCCCCTTAGTTGCTTTTGCTAAACTTACCATTACTTCAAGATTTTAATCTTCTTTGTCTGTTCTAATAATTCCCTTACTTCAGCTTTAAGAGCTTCATCATTGTATTGCTTGATATAGTTCGATATCCTCGCAAAGTTGGTTTGGAACTGTCGAAGTTCTTTAAAGGCTTCAAGTTCTGCTTCGCTCATTGGTTTGGGTAGTTGTCTGCCTAAACCACAATAGAGCATATATTCTGATACAGACATATTGCTCTCTTTTGCTTTCATCTTGATAACTTCCTTTTGGAAGATATCACAGCGAATTTCTATTCGCTCGGTTCTGTTCATCTTGTCTAATTCGTCCATACTTTTTCCTTTAAAAAGCCTCTCAAAAAAAATCAACCGAAGGGCGATTTTTTACCCCCGACCTTCGGGAGGGCAAGAGGGTTTTGTGTAGTATAAAATAGGGAGCGTAGCGGACTATTTTGTACGGAACAAAACATATCTTGACCTATTACAACGCATATCCATACTTAAAATTCACAACGAAGATACCCTTTTTTGCTCAAATTCAGCTTTGACACTTGCATATTACACCCCTTATTTGTACGTTTGCTACATCAATGAGGAGGGAGTAGGGCAATGCTGAGGAGCAACCACACAAGCGCCAAAATTTGATAACGAAACAAAAAAAAGCCCGGGCAAAATGCTCGGGCTTTTCTTATTTAATTATAATTTATAATTTCTTATTTCTATTTCGTTTTTTATTTCGAATATATAATATTCCAAAAGTAAAAGATATTAAAATACCAGATATCAAACTAAATACATTTGAAATATTCATATCACTTTTAATACAATCTTGAATAAAAATATTTAAATGTATTCCAGAAAAAAAAAGCGTTATTGAAAATAATAAAAAAACAATTTTATTATTTCTGAAAATACTACTCATAGTACTGTAATTATAATATTATTAACATGCAGCTCCCCAAGCAGCACTAGCAAAGATAAATCCTGCTGCTGCTAATGCTACTGGAGCTCCAACACCTGTAGCAGCTAATGATGCAAAAGCTATTCCTAATCCTACACTAGCTCCTCCACATGAAGTTAAAAATTCTTTAGTTCTTTTTCTCCACATCAAAGTATAAGGAGAGTCATTATTATTTATATATTTTGTATCATACATTGAATATAAACTATTAAATCCTTCAAAAAAAGGTTCATATTTATTATATAATCCTTTTTCATAAAATTTATTTTTATATTTCAATATAACTTCTTCTTTATTAA
>NZ_VPEK01000113.1:0-1983 GCF_013417145.1 Acinetobacter sp. YH16044 | reverse complement strand
AACTCGGAGTATTGGATCATTTTTTAATCAATTTCCTGATTATGTTAATCCGTGTGCAAGCAGGACGCAATAGCAATGAAAAATGACCGCTTTCGTTTAAAAAATCCTTGAACTGTCATTTTGTCGCGTGATGTCCGATCCGTAGGTCGGCACACGCGACAAAATGACAGTATTTTGCTTTTCTTTGTGTCGGCGCGGGACGACGCCTAAGTTCTAGCGATTTTGACGCATACGGGAGCAGTAATCAGAGAAAAAAAGGATTTAAGAAGCATAAAGCTTCAGTTCGCTCATAGACATTCGCTCTGAAAGCCTTGCTATACAAGCATTACGTGAGATTTCGTAAATATACTAAATATACCAAGATCAAAAAAATGCCCTAAAAGATAGACTTAAGGGCATTTTGACTGGAGATATAAAACTAACTTGAGGCTAAAAGCTGAAATTCAAGTAAAGTGCGCCCTTTGGGGTTAAGGGGTCGAACCCCTTACAAGTCCTGTGGCTACGGGGTAGGCTTGCTTAATGAATCAATAAAATCTTTGTTATCCGTTATAAGACCAGTAAAAGCAGCGTCCACAATAGAACGATCATCTAAAACCTGAAATTCTGTCAATTCGGAAAAAGAATAATAATCCCCATCATCTACAGAAAACTCATGATCACCATGAAGATGTAAAACAACCGAAGTGACCTCACCATCACTCTGATAAGTTGTCCCCCCCAAACAAATACTATATGAAACTTGTTTGCCTAACAAATCTTTTAAGTGTTCAACTGTTTGATTTATATCAATATTTCCCATTTAAAAAACCTCTATTTATTTAACTATTCAAGTATTAGTGATTTATCATTATGGTGAGAGTTAGAGAAGATCAGGAAATACTCACCCTAGAGCACTAAAAGCACCCTAAGCAGTATTACCCGAACAATGTAAGGCATCACTACGGAGCCGAGCCATCGTTTCACAGGAGCGCATTACAGTCTATTGCTGCGCTTGTCTTGGTTAGGGCATAGATCACCCCCTGAACACGTCCAAAACCGCCTATAAACGCCTTTTAATGATCACCGCAAGGGATTACCCCAATATACTCACGATCAGCGTTTTATGACTACTCATGCCGTTGTCTGCTTTGTTCAGATCCCCCAGTAGCAGACTTAATCAATTTTGCGCTGGCGTCACTGCACCTTCCACCCACAAAAAGGACGGAAATTGACTACATGAACAGATTAAAAACGAAAGAGGGATTTATTTTAATTCTTCGCACGGTATAATGATTCTACAGCACGGAGTTTTAACTTGAATCTTATATACAGCTCTTAACTGATATAACTTTCGTTATTAATTATTTCCAGTAATTAATAACCGTGCATCGAATATAAAACGAAACCCGACCATATACAATATGGTCGGGTTTTTTATTTATCAAAGCATTATGTTTTTTTGCGACGGCAAAGCCTAAAACTTACCGATCTGGAGCAAAAGGGAGCTGTAATCAGAGAGAAAAGGCTTTAAAGTTTTAATTGTGTCAGTTCGGGGGCAACTCCGCCCCCTCTGCTACTGGAGAACAATCTCTCCAGTAAAAGCAATTACCATTGAGCTTCGCTCAATGGCTAAGTGCGCTCTTAAGAGTTTAAGAACAGGAACTAAAGATTATATAAGTAATCTTTAGCAGAATTTTCAGAATGCACGCTTACGCGTTTCTCAAGAAACAGGCAAAAAAATGCACCCCGAAGGGCGCACTTATGCAAACTTCGTTTACTGTGCTACTTCAAAATCAATGATTTCAGATAGATCATGAAAATCACCTTGATCATCTATAAGAATTTCAGGTGAAGAAGAAAGATTGAAAACAATACTTGTAACAATTCCTTTTTTAACCAACTGGCCAACAGGATGAGAATAAGTAAAAGAAACTTGTTTGCCTAAAAGCTCTAAAACATTAAGATTTGAAACAGACATGAGGATCTCCCAAATAGATCGTTGTG
>NZ_VPEK01000112.1:0-1987 GCF_013417145.1 Acinetobacter sp. YH16044 | reverse complement strand
TGCTAATTGATGAGAAAATGAATCAAACAGAAAACCTGTTCCATCATCATTCAAGAAAACTGTTCCTATTGGAGTAATGTTAGGTATTCCCTCGATAGATACGCTAGCAATATTTACATGCATATTTGCTTTTTGCGCTTTAATAAAAACATCTTTAATTATTTTCCAGTTATTCAAATCAATTTTCATTTTTATAAGTCCTTATTCCAATTCCATTTATTTGTAACTTACATCTGTTTTTAGTTCATTGACTAGAAGAACTAATTTTATATTTTTATAGATATTCTAAAATTAACATAATACACGTTATACGAAATGTGTTATAATTTACTTTGAAATTCATATACTTATTTCAAAGTTTATAGCCCATCTTCCCCAAGGTGGGTTTTTTTTATGATTTTTCACGTTCCACGCCTATTCTTTGAGCAATGTTTCACGCTGTTGATTAGCTCAGTTGAATAATGCCCTTAGCCATTCGGCAAGAAAAACCGGCTTAACCACCCTCTTTTCGGCTGCTCCGGTTCAACATGTTCCGGTACTGGAATACGTTTATTTTCAGTCTGCTCTGGAGTAGTCAATCCGTCATGTTTCGGTTCAGGTTCTGACCGAGGATCCGTTGCTATATCTTGGCTAGGTTTCTGATCGGTAAACGTAGTCATATTGGTTTTTGGAGCTTCTAACAGTCGTTGTATTGCTTCTATTTGATTGTCTTTTGCTTCTAGCTGTTCTCTTTGGAAAACTTCTCGCTCATGTGCAAGTTCTAGCTGTTTTTTAAGTATGTCTACTTGCTGTTTTAGCATGTCTACTTCTGTATCTTTTTGTACCGTAGTAGACTGTAACGTAGTTACATTATTATTTTTATTAGATGGCTCGCCAAATACTCGTATGGCTTCAGATAAATCTATTTTACCATCACTATTTTTTGATAAATCCCCTTTATTTATACGTTTATAGATACTTTGACGATTCATTCCATAGAGTTGAGCTAATTCAATAACAGATAGTGCTTTCATCATGTAACCCAAGTAAAAGTCTGTATGTCAGTAGACAATATTTAGTAATGTAACGTTACATCAATGATTTAACGATAGCCAACCTTTTCAAGCATGGGAGCAAACTCTTTTAACTTCTCAGAATCTTTAAGCATTTCAGCAATTCTTACTGCGAATTGAGGATAGCTTTCAGTTCCTTGAGAGTATTTACTCATTTCAGGAAGTTCAGATAGCTTATTGGAAAATAAGTGGCGTTGAGAGTCAGTCATTTTTTTTGAAAAAAGATCTAGATTGCCAGATATTGTCTGATTTTCTAATGATTTAGTTTTAGATTTTTTTTGTTTAAAAGAAAAAGAAAAACCAGATATTGAACGGCCTTTTTTATGCTGTTGGTAGGTTGCCTCTATATCTGTTTTTTCGCTAATTTCAGAAATGGCTAAGTCAAGAACTCTAGTTTTAAAGTGATCCATACGCTTGTATTCATTAACACCAATTCCAAGTTGTTCTCTAAAAGTTGCTAATTCAAATACTGGCGTTTTTCCAATAGCTTTCCATTGAATTAATAACTCGTATAATCTTGCTGAATATGTACTGTTAAGCTGGGCTGTTTGGCTTAGTAAATATTGAGTAAAAAAGTCTTTAATTCCATCAATTTTACTTATGCCTTGTACAACAGCTAAAGTGAAAACAAGTTCAATAGCCCCTTCATCATCTAGATATTTTACTTGCTGAATCCATCTACTTTTGACTAATTTCCCATCTTCATCAAAGAAGCTAAATCTTCTGTTAAATAAAGAATCCTCTGCTTCTTTCATTCTCTGATAAGCATTTTGCCTTGTTGTCCCAAAAACTTCAGCATATCTCAATGCATCTATTCGTAAAGGAGTATCTGTACTTAGTCCAGTACCCGTATGTCTAGCATCAACAATGGCTAATTGAACAATATGAAACTCTGATAAAGATAGAGTTTGAAAAGCTTGGTTTAACCGATTGGT
>NZ_VPEK01000111.1:0-1991 GCF_013417145.1 Acinetobacter sp. YH16044 | reverse complement strand
ATCAATTTGTTTAGTTGTTCTTCAAAATCTTGCTTGTTTAAATCACCTGAAACGTACTGATCATAAAGTTTTTGATGATCTTCAGTGATTTCTAAATCGTAATATTCTCGATCTGATTTCTTTAAAAGTACCTCTGACAAACGATTATTTTTTTCGGCATCACTCAATTTCATAGTCTAAATGCTCCTATTTTGCGTTTATTGGCGTTTTTAGCCCTGTTTGGCTAGATTCCCCTGTTTTTGAAGAAAAGGCGCTTAAATGCGATTTTAGGCGGTTTTTGCGCTATGGGGTGAAATTCGATATTGGTGCTTTGCTAACAATAAAATTTTTAGCGGTTTGGAGATTTATCATTTCCCGACAGCAGGAGGGAATGCACGCTTACGCGTTTCTCTCCGAGAAACAAAAAATCGACCTCTGAAAAAGATAAAAATAAGCCCCAAAGTTTGGGGCGTTTTGAAATCTTTTTTAGAGGATTAATTGCTACTTTTTGGCATTCACGTAGTCATAAAATTGAAGTTGCTGTTTTGGGTCTTTTAGCATGATGCGAAGCCGTTGCATAAAATCATCTGGAGATTCGTTCTCCTGCTTTAAGTGAGCGAATTTCTTGTCACGGGACATATTGAACGACAAGCTGTTCACTTGCATATTTCGCAACTCAATAAACTTAGGTTCATCGACCTGTTTAATTGGTGCAGATTGGATTTTTTTAGAACCAAAGCCGAGCTGTTCCAGTAGCGGATAAAACATCCTGAATTTTTTTGGCTCTAAAAGCATGTCGGCAAGGCGTTTCGTAAAGTCTTCGGCTGACTCTCCGATCTCTGCATATTCGCTACCAACTTCGGGTAGTTCAGATAATTTATGTGCGAACAAATGCCGTTGGGCATCGGTCATTTCAACAAAAAAATCGGGTGTGTTTGGATCTCGTTTAGGGTCGATTTTTTGTTCTACTTTTGGCTGTGGTTTTTGTTTGAATCTGAATGAAAAACCACTAATTGAACGACCATTTTTATGTTGTTCTACCTTCACTTTAATGTCTGTTTTTTCATTAATTTGCTGTAATGATGGTTCTAAAACACGACTTTTAAAATGATTCATTGCTTTGTATTCATTAGGTTCAACTCCTAACTGACTTCTGAAATCCGCTAGTTTCAAAATTGGAGTTTTACCTACCTCACGCCATGTTATCAATAGTTCATAAAGTCGTATTGCATACTTGCCTGTAAGTCCTGAAACTTGATTAATCTGATAGCTTGTAAAGTGTTTCTCAAGTCGTGTAATTAGTGGAACTACATCAGGGGCAAAGGTGATTTCTAGTAGAGCAGAATCATCAATGTATTTAATACGACTAACCCATCGTGAGCGAACAATACCAATCCCTTTTGATGTTTCTTCTTGGAATGAAAATTGTCGATCAAATAGGTTGTTTACAGCTTCTTTTAAAGCCTTGTAAGCCCCTTCTTTTGTGACATTGAACTGTTTTGCATAATCACTGGCATGAATTTCTAGTTTACTGTCAGCAGTAATTCCTTTCCCTGTTTCTCTAGCACTGATAATTGCCAATAAAATTAACCTTTGTTCTGTTACCTCTAAGTTGTAACTGGCATTCATAAGAGCATTATCTTTTACAACTAACCCGCCTTTCATTAAGACACCATTATTTTTATGTATATAAAGACACATTATATTTTTATGTGTCTTAATGCAAACTATTTGTGTCGGTATTGGTGTTTTTGAACAAACTATTTGTGTCGGTATGACAAACTATTTGTGTCGGTATGTCCTCTGAAACGCACGTATATCAATACTTTCAAGGCTCTTAAAAGCATTTAAAAGCTTTTTATATTATTAAAAGCCCAAAAAAATCAAAAACGGCATTTAAAACTGCCCTATGTTTTCGCTTCGCTCAAACTCTATTGAATCTCGCTGCGCTCGATTCCTGGGGGCAGTTTTTTTCAAAGACCGGCTAGGACGCTAAAAACAAGCATGGATTC
>NZ_VPEK01000110.1:0-2017 GCF_013417145.1 Acinetobacter sp. YH16044 | reverse complement strand
TACTGATCATAAAGTTTTTGATGATCTTCAGTGATTTCTAAATCGTAATATTCTCGATCTGATTTCTTTAAAAACACCTCTGACAAACGATTATTTTTTTCGGCATCACTCAATTTCATGGTCTAAATGCTCCTATTTTGCGTTTATTGGCGTTTTTAGCCCTGTTTGGCTAGATTTCCCTGTTTTTGAAGAAAAGGCGCTTAAATGCGATTTTAGGCGGTTTTTGCGCTATGGGGTGAAATTCGATATTGGTGCTTTGCTAACAATAAAATTTTTAGCGGTTTGGAGATTTATCATTTTCCGACAGCAGGAGGGAATGCACGCTTACGCGTTTCTCTCCGAGAAACAAAAAAACGACCTCTGAAAAAGATAAAAATAAGCCCCAAAAGTTGGGGCATTTTGAAATCTTTTTTAGAGGAGATTTTAGTTAGGTTTAAACCTTGATGTTTCACCTCTCAAAATCTCAAAAAATTGAGATTGTTGTTTTTCATCGAGAAGCATCGTTTTTAATCTGCTTTCAAAGTCTGCCATTTTTTCGCTATCTTTTTTCAAGTGCTTGTACCTTTTGTCCCGTGCAATGCTGAAAGCACAGCTCGAAAGATGAACGCTCCCCCTTGGGTCGAATGCAATAAATTTATGATCTTCGATAGAGTAGGTTTTGACTTGATCAACCAGTTTCACTGTTGATTGATTTTTCTTAGAACCGAAGCCAAGTTTTTCTAAAAGCGGATAAAACTTTTTAAATTTTTCAGGTTCTAACAGCATGTCTGCTATACGTTTCGCAAAATCTTGAAAGGATTCTGTACCCTCAGAGTATTTGCTCATTTCAGGCATTTCTGACAGCTTGTGAGCGAATAGGAAGCGTTGCGGATCTGTCATTTTGGTGAATAGGTCAGGCGTGTTTTGATCTCGTTGGGGAGATACTGATTTTTCAGAAATTTCCGTTTGTTTTTGCTTAAACTTGAAGGAAAATCCTGAAATCGCACGACCTGTTTTGTGCTGTTCGACCTTAACTTTAATGTCTGTTTTTTCATTAATTTGATTTATGGCAATGTCTAAAACTCGCTTTTTAAAATCGTTCATTTGTTTGTATTCAGTATCTAGAACACCAAGTTTTTGTCTAAATTTTTGTATCTCAATAATGGGTGTTTTACCTGTGCTACGCCAAGCAATCAATAATTCGTAAAGTCTTACAGCGTAAGCACTTGTAAGCCCTGAAACTTGTTCTATATCGTATTTTGTAAACTGTTCTTCTAGGCGAGTAATCAATGGAATGATGGCAGGGGCAAAAATTAATTTAACAACCGCCTCTTTCTCAACATAAATAACTTCACTCACCCATCTTGATTTATGGTGCTGGATATTTCCCTTATCGCTAAGGCTCTGATAACTGAATTGCCTTGCAAATAGGTCATCACAAGCATCTTTTAATGCTTGATATGCAGTATTTCTATGTGCCGAAAATTGATTGATGTAGCTTTCAGCGTGAATGATCAATGGGTCATTTGCGTTAATTCCCTTGCCACTTTGACGAGCTTCAATAATCGCTAAAAGTATTAATCTTTGCTCGACTAAATCGAGGTTATAACTCGCATTAATTAACGCATTATCTTTAACAACTAAATTACTCATTATGTGACTCTATTATTCTTAGACGTTTATGTGACTTTAATAATTAACGTCACAACATGCAAGGTAAACGTCACTTTATCTTTTGAAATTTTCATTTTTTTGCAAGGTAAACGTCACTTAATTGCAAGGTAAACGTCACTTAATGAAGCTTGAAACGCGCACACAGCAATGCTTTCAGCGTGTCTAAAAGCATTTAAAAGCTTAAAAGATTATTAAAAGCCAAAAAAAAATTAAAAAGCATTTAAAACTGCCCTATGTTTTCGCTTCGCTCAAACTCTATTGAATCTCGCTGCGCTCGATTCCTGGGGGCAGTTTTTTCAAATATCCACTAGGACGCTAAAAACAAGAATGGATTCGCTTCGCTCATAAAGCTTTATGCTCGCTT
>NZ_VPEK01000109.1:0-2024 GCF_013417145.1 Acinetobacter sp. YH16044 | reverse complement strand
AAGTCGTTTGAATGATTTCTTCTTGGTCTACGTGCCATAAAATACTCCATATATTGATGTTTATAACATCATTTGAGGAGCAGAGTATCACTTATAGGAGTTGTTCAAATTTCCGGATCCATCTCTAAGTGAGGAGGAAATGACTCTTACTATTCAGATGTTGTTTCAAGCTTTTTTTGATTGATAGAGTTTTATGTATTAAACTCTATATTGAAAGTAAATATATTGTAAAAATAGTATGTTATTTACTAATTGATTAAATTATTTACACTTATTCTGTATAATGCTCTATGAATTCATTACTTATTTTTTTAAATTAAAAATCATATGCAAAGCTTAAATGATGAAGAGTGTCGCCAAGTTGAAAGTGTAAAACAGCTTTTACAAAAAAATTTTAAAGATAAGCTTTATGCTATTTATTTATATGGTTCGTATGTTGATGGTGGTTTAAAACATAAAAGTGATCTTGATATTTTAGTTATTATTGAACGTGAAATTACCGATCAGGAAAGAAAACAATTAGCGCAGAATTTTCTAAATATATCTGTTCCGATTGGTCATGCTACAGCGCGTGCCTTAGAAATTACGATATTAGAAAAAGGGAGTATTACCAATAAAAATCATCCATATACATATCAGCTACAATATGGCGAGTGGTTGAGAGAAGAATTACTCAAAGGTGAATTACTTTATAGTCAATCTGATCCAGATATTAGTATTTTACTTAAAACTGCCCAATTACATAACATTACTATCTTTGGACCTGATATTTGCGATTGGTTAAATCCAATTAGCTATGAACAATTAATATTTGCCATGCAAAAAACTTATCCACAAATTATTGCTCATTGGAAAGACGATCAGGATGAATGTAATCAAATTTTAGCGCTATGCCGTATAGCTTATACATTAGATCATAAAACAATAGTTGCCAAGGATGTTGCTGCGACATGGTTTTTAGAATTCTTAAGTCAGATAGATCAAGACATTTTGCAACTCATAATAGATGAATATATTGGGCAAGGTCATGAGCAATGTTGGTTAGTTTTACATGATCAGCTTGCTAAAATTGTTAAAGAATTACAGCATAAAATTGAACCACTACTTTTTAACTGATGTGGAAGTAATGGATATGCTTCTTAGATTATTACCTCACTATATCTCTAAATACCGAAGAGACTTGATATTGCAAAGGGGGGCGTGGTTGGAGTTGCATGAAGATTTTAAATAAAAGCGGAGGAACTAGGGTAAAAGTTGCCAAAAAGTTTCTTCTGAAATGACTTTTATATTATGACGTTTAAGCAAAGCGGAGGTAACTCCATTGCCATAGATCTTATTCCCATTAAATTGACCATCGTAAATCATTGAACTACCACATGAAGGGCTATTTTCTTTAAGCACTACCAGAGTAGCTTTTAATAATTGAACTTTTTTTAAAGTTCTATATGCCCCTTCAATATAGATTGAAGTCACATCCTTTCCTGATTTTTCAATTACACAGGCTTTTCCATCTAAGACATCATCGCCATTACCTCCCGAAATCTCGGCAGGTTCGCGTGGTGTTGATAAACCGCCAAGAATCTCTGGACATACCATAGTAGCTTTTCCATCTTTGACTAATTTTTCGATTTTTTCGTTTAAGCTATGCGTCCCGTTATAACGTACCTTTAAGCCAGCCAGACAAGAACTTACTAAAATCATATTTCCTCTATGAAAAAGATATGTATCGATTTGCTATTTAGCCAGTACCTATTATTTTTTAAAATTAATAGGTTAGTGCTATGGATAAAACAAGAATTTAAATATGATCAATGCAAAGTGAGTTATTTTTTTTCTAACCCACAAAGCTTATAGATTAGTTTGATCCTTTTTGTTTAGAAAATTTATCAATAGAGTGGGAGTGACGGGCACTGGCTGGCAATGTCTAGCAACGGCAGGCATTTCGGCTGAGGGTAAAAGAACTTTCCGCTAAGCGATAGACTGTATGTAAACACAGTATTGCAAGGACGCGGAACATGCCTCAT
>NZ_VPEK01000010.1:0-100287 GCF_013417145.1 Acinetobacter sp. YH16044 | reverse complement strand
ACTGAGGATCAGAAAGCTTGTTTGAATCGATGTATTTCATCCGCAGATTATGCACGAATGCTAAGAAATCCGGAGTGCAAATATTAACCAAAAAGAAGATCGTTTTTTGATTTATGAAAGAGATCTAATCAACAAATGTCAACAGACCCTAATATATTGGTTAAAAAATAAACGTTTAATTTTGCAGTTATAATTTTCGATTACGAAAAATAATAATTCCCGAAAAATATAAGGGCGATTTCTGCTATATTATGAGGCGTTTTTCACATGATTAAATCATAAATTATAAGGCTCTGGAATGTTGCAACTCTCGGAACTAAAAATTGCTGTAATTGGATTGGGCTATGTGGGTTTACCACTAGCTGTTGAATTTGGTAAAAAAGTACCTGTAGTGGGTTTTGATATTCATCAAAAGCGTATTGATGAGCTACAGAGCGGACAAGATTATACTTTAGAAGTTTCACCAGAAGAATTAAAGCAAGCAACGCATTTAAGCTATACCACGAACTTAGAGCAGTTAGCAGACTGTAATTTCTTTATTGTGACAGTGCCAACCCCGATCGATGAATTTAAGCAGCCGGATTTAACTCCATTGGTTAAAGCTTCCGAAAGCATTGCAAAAGTGTTGAAAAAGGGTGATATCGTGGTGTACGAATCAACGGTATATCCAGGTGCAACTGAAGAAGTCTGTATTCCTGTTTTAGAGAAAAACTCAGGCTTAATATTCAATCAAGATTTCTTTGCAGGCTATAGCCCTGAGCGTATTAACCCGGGCGATAAACTACACCGCGTCACCAATATTTTAAAAATCACCTCAGGTTCTACCCCTGAAGTGGCTGACTTTGTTGATCAAGCTTATAACTTAATTATTGAAGCAGGCACACATAAAGCAGCCAGCATTAAAGTGGCAGAAGCCGCTAAAGTCATTGAAAACACCCAGCGTGATGTAAACATTGCCTTAATTAACGAATTGGCGGTGATCTTTAATAAAATGGGCATTGATACCGAAGCGGTATTAAAAGCAGCGGGTACTAAATGGAACTTCTTGCCTTTCCGTCCGGGATTGGTGGGTGGTCACTGTATTGGTGTAGACCCGTATTACTTAACCCATAAAGCACAAGCCATTGGTTACCACCCAGAAATTATTTTAGCCGGTCGTCGTTTAAACGATGCGATGGGGGCTTATGTGGTCACTCAGCTGGTTAAAGGCATGATTAAGAAAAAAATTCAAGTTGAAGGCGCTAAAGTTTTAGTGCTTGGTTTGAGTTTTAAAGAGAACTGCCCAGATATTCGTAATACGAAAATTATTGATATTGTGCAGGAATTGCAAGAATACCATATTCAAGCTGACGTCTATGATCCTTGGGTAGATGCTGCAGAAGCTGAGCATGAATATAACATCACGCCAGTACAGCAGTTAGAGCAAGGTCAGTATGATGCGGTGATTTTAGCAGTTGCACATGATCAGTTTAAAGCGATGGGTGCCGCAGAAATTCGTGCATTAGGTAAAGCTGAGCATATTTTATATGACCTAAAATATGTACTCGACCAATCTGAATCTGACATCCGTTTATAATTTGAATTAAGGAATATAAAGAATGAGCCAATATCAAAGCGTATGTGAGCAATTACAGCAACAGCCTAAAACTTGGTTAGTGACAGGGGTGGCTGGTTTTATTGGCTCTAATCTTTTAGAAACCTTATTAAAACTCAATCAAACGGTTGTGGGTTTAGATAACTTTGCAACAGGGCATCAACATAATTTAGACGAAGTGCAAAGCTTAGTCACTGCTGAGCAATGGGCAAAATTCCGTTTTATTGAAGGCGATATTCGTGAGTTTGCAGATTGTCAAAATGCCTGCCAAGGTGTGGACTATGTGCTACACCAAGCGGCTCTTGGTTCTGTACCACGTTCTATTGCCGACCCGATCACCACCAATGCCACTAATATTAGTGGTTTTTTAAATATGCTGACTGCAGCGCGTGATGCAAACGTTACAAGTTTTACGTATGCAGCCAGTAGTTCAACCTATGGTGATCATCCGGCATTGCCAAAAGTTGAAGAGAACATCGGTAATCCATTGTCACCGTATGCCGTAACCAAGTATGTAAATGAATTGTATGCCGATGTGTTTGCCCGTACTTACGGTTTTAAAGCCATTGGTTTACGTTATTTTAATGTATTTGGTCAGCGCCAAGATCCAAATGGTGCCTATGCTGCCGTGATTCCAAAATGGACAGCAGCTATGATTGCGGGTGATGATGTATTTATTAATGGCGATGGTGAAACCAGCCGTGATTTCTGTTTTATTGAAAATACGGTGCAAGCTAATATTTTAGCTGCTACTGCATCTGATGAAGCAAAAAATGAAGTGTATAACGTGGCAGTGGGCGATCGTACCACTTTAAATGATTTATTTAATGCCATTAAAGCGTCATTAAATGCAAATGGTGTGAACTATTCAAAACAACCTGTTTATCGTGACTTTAGAGCTGGGGATGTGCGTCACTCTCAGGCAAGTATTACTAAAATTAAAAATTTATTAGGCTACGAGCCAAAATTTGTAATTTTAGAAGGCGTAAATTTAGCAATTAATTGGTATTTAGGTAAATGATATCATATATGTTAATGCTAACACTTTTCATAATGTTAGCATTATATTTTTTCTTTGGTTTTAATTTAATGAAGGAAAAGAAGTATTTTATATTCCAATTTGGATATATTTCTTTCTATTTGCTGGTTGCTCCATTCTTACATATACTCTATGGTCCCATAAGTATAGATCTATATTACGATGATTTTATAGGCAGCATAAATAAATTAAACTTTATAAATATATTTAATGTCGTTTTTATAATATTTGGTTTATTGATTGCTTCTAGATTTAAAATTAATATAAATACTAATAAAACTATTAATTGGTTTTTATTAAAAAAAGTAAGTATATTATATATTTTAATATCTACTTCTTATTTACTTTATTTAATTGGGACTGGTAATTATTTTTATTCAGAAATTTTAGAAGAAACAAGTGGTGCATCTCTATTAGAATACATGCTGATTGAAAGTACACCTTTGATTTTATCATGGTTCATCATAGCTCATTTAAAGATCAGAGAGTCTAAAGTATTTTGGCGTTATTTTTTACTATTTACTATGGTTGCTATTATATTTTCTGGAGCTAGAGGAAGTCGTATTGCAGTAATATTTCAAATAATTAACTTCTTGATTATATATAGTATATTTATAAAATCTATAGATTTTAGAAAAATTATAATATTACTAATTTTTGGTTGGTTGTTTAATATACTGTTTAGTAATTATAAGTATGGGGGGATACAGGGGCTTGAAAATTTCTTCACGACAGGTACTGAAAGTGCTTATATAGAATCAAAAGATAATAAAACTTTACATTTTTTATTGGGTGATTTAGGACGTACTGATGTACAAGCTAAGATAATTTCTAGTATTGATGCAAAAGAATATTCTCCCTCCTATAGTCCTCAAACTTATTTATATGGATTATCATTATTATTGCCTGGAGATACTAGAAATAATTTTTTGTCAAAAAGACAACTTGGAACTCAAGCCCAATATGGTTTTGAAGCTGATAGTTCATACTCCTCTAGTCGGATTTATGGATTATTGGGCGAATCATTGTTAAATTTTGGTTATTATCTTATATTTCCTATATTTTTTCTGTATGGAGTAATTCATTTTATAACTTTGAAGCTTATGTATTTATTTAAAAATAGTGCTTTAGCGTTATTCTCTCCATTACTATTTTTTATACCTATCTACCTACTTTTTTATGATTTTGATAATATTGTTTTTCAAATTTTCAAAAATTGGTTTATTCCATTATTTGTATTTTTGTTATGTTTAAATAAGAATTTAAGAAAATCAAGATTATGATTAAATATTTAGTATCTTCTACATTTATCTTAACAGTCGGTTTAGCAATATATTCGATTTTGAATTTTTTAATAATATTTTTTATTACTAGAAATTATGGCTTTGAGGTTTTAGGTGAATATTCATTAGCTTTATCAATTGTTACTCCCTTATATATATTCATATTTCAATCCTATAGAACTTATATAGTTACTTATGAACATATAAAATATAGTCAATATGATTTTTATTCATCTAGAATTATACTAAGCTCAATTTTTATAATACCTATTTTGCTTTTATCTTTATACATAAATAATTATTTTTTAATTATAATATTTTTTGTTAAATTTATAGAGGGTTTATCTGATATTTCCTATTCTTTTTATAATAGAAATAAGAAGGTTTATTTTATAGGTTTTTCTAATGCGATAAAATCATGTATTGGTATTTTTATAATGTTTTTCTGTGTTAGGTTTTTTGATATATACTATAGTTTTTTAATATTAATTATTTTTTATTTTTTATTTTTTATTTTTTTTGATTCTGATTTTTCTTTCTTTAAGAAAATTTTAGAAAGTTTAAAAAACTTAGAGCAAAATTTTAAAAACATATATGAAATATATGGAAATATGAAATTTATGATATATTCGGCACTTATTGCTGGATTGGTTTACCATATTCCTAAATATTACTTAGGTGCTTTTAGCTCAGAAGAATTAGGTGTTTTTACAATTGTAACATCTTTGTCTATAGGAATTAATCTGGTAGCTATTTCCATGGGGCAGGTTATACAACCTTATGTTAAGGAAATGAACTTAAATAAAATTTTAATTATTATATTTTTAATGATTTTAATACTTTTAGTTGTTTTAATGGCTTTGTTTCTGCTGGTTTCAAAATTCTACAATTACATTTTTATTGATTATTTAAAGTTGAATTTTACTCTTAAAGATTTTCTATTATGTAACCTATTATTTTTATCAATTTATATAGGTCAGATTTTATCATTTGTTGCATCTTCTTACAAAAAGTATCGTGGAATATTTTTTATAAACTTTTTCAGTGTTATATTTTTAATAATTTTCTCTGGAATTTTTATAAACTATTTTGGAGGTGTTTTTGGAGGTTGTTTATTATTTATGTGTGTTGGATTAATTCAAATTTTAGGTTATTCTATAATAATTTATAAAAACTCTGGAGTTGCTCTTGAGCTCAGTTAATATCTATCTTGAGGAAAGATTTATCTACTTTGATAATAGTTACTACTCATTGGTATATGATGATTCTTATTGGGAAAGATATTTTCAGGTTTTCTCTACGATCTATGTTGTAGCACGTGTTAAAAAAATATCTGATAGTGCTCTTTTACCTGATGGTTATAAAAGATTGGATAATAAGAATGTCAGATTTAAAAAATTTCCTTACTACCATGGACTCCTCCAAAGCATAATATATTTACCTTTGGTGTTATTTTTTATTTTATTTAATGTTTTGAAGAGTCAAAATAATATTTTAAGATTGCCTGGAATAGTTTCAATTATTGCTGGCATATTTTGCTACCTTTTTAGAAAAAAATTTGCTGTAGAGCTAGTTGGTGATCCCTATGATGTTTTTTCTTCAGGAGTAGGTGGAAGGCTTTCTAGAATTTTACGCTTAATTTTTACCTGTTTAACAAAGATAATAGTACAAAAAGCTTTAGCTGTTTCTTATGTTACACAATATACTATGCAACAGAGATACCCTGCAAATGTCAAAGCTTTTACTACGTATTATTCTAGTATCACCTTAAATAATAATGTATTTAGTGAAAAAAATATTCGGACTTCTATTAATAAAAATAATTTTAGAATTCTAATGGTTGGATCATTGGAGCAAATGTATAAAGGTTTTGATATAGCTATTAAAGCTATTGATAGACTTGACTTTAAGAAAAATATCGAAGTTAACATAGTAGGTGATGGCCAGTATAGAGGTCATTTACAGAATCTTATAAATACTAGAGGAATGGAAAATACATTTATTTTTCATGGTAAAATTGCACGTGAAGACATATTTGAGTTAATGGAAAAGGTAGATCTTTTTCTTATGCCATCGAGAACAGAAGGTTTACCACGTGCTTTAATTGAAGCTATGTCTAAAGGTTTACCTGCCATAGGCAGCAATGTCGGGGGGATTCCAGAATTATTACCTAGTGATTGGATATTTGTGAATGAGGATGATCTAGAATTATCTAACAAGATATCTCTTATTTATAATTTAGATAATATAGAGGAAATATCAATTCTTAATATGTCCAAAGCAAAAGAATTTCAAGCTGATACTCTACAAGAGCGTCGTAAAAATTTATACTTGGCCTTGAAAAATAGTAGATAGATTTATGAAAGTTTTACATCTTATTAAAACAACCTCTGGAGCTACATGGGCATTAAAACAAATAGAGCAGCTTATCTATCTGGGCTGTGATGTTGAAGTTATTTTGCCAGATAATCTTGGATTAGCGACAGCATATATAGAAAAGGGTGCAAAAGTACACATTTTAAATATTGACTTTGCTTCATTGGTTAAAAAGCCAAATTTACTTCTGAGTAATATATATAAATTTCGTCAACTATTATCTGATATAAACCCAGATATTGTTCATTCTCACTTTGTTGGTAATACATTATTTATGCGTCTAGCCATGATAGGTTTAAGTATAAAGAAAGTTTTTCAGGTTGCAGGCCCATTACATTTAGAGAAAAAATTTACACGTTTATTAGATATAAAAATGGCTAATAAATACGATTATTGGATACCCACTTGTAAGTTGTCTGAACAAATTTATTTGTCTGAAAATATTAATAAAAATCGTTTAATGACCACTTTTTATGGAACAGATGTATCTACTTATAAAAAGAAAGATAAAGGTACCTTAAGAGAAGAGTTAGGGATTTCTGAATCGACTAAAATTGTTGGAATGGTAGCCTATGCTTATGCTCCTAAAAAATGGCTAGGTCAAGCACGAGGATTAAAAGGCCATGAGGATCTAATAGATGCGATGGAAATTGTTGTAGCATCAAACCCAAATGTTAAGTGTGTTATTGTAGGTGGCCCTTGGGTAGGTGCAGATGAGTATTTTAAAACTATTGTTGAATACGGAAAGAAAAAACTAGGTGATAAAATTATATTTTTAGGGACACGCAAAGATGTACCAAATTTATATCCTGATTTTAATATAGTCGTACATCCATCACATTCAGAAAATCTTGGAGGGGCAGGTGAGTCTCTTTTAATGGAGGTACCAACTATTGCAACGAATATTGGTGGATTTCCTGATATTGTTAAACCTAATATTACTGGTTGGTTAGTTCCAAAAGAAAATCCTAAGGCTTTGGCCGAAGCCATATTAGAAGCGTTATCAAATCCTCAACGTGCTTCTAATATGGCTCAAGAAGGAGCAAAACAACTCAAACAAACTTTGGATGTTAAAAAAACATCTAAAGATGTTTTTGACTTCTATAAAAAAATTCTTGTGGACTGATTTATGTTGAAACGGCTATTCGATATTATTATTGCCTCTACAGCCTTTATTATTCTTTTGCCACTATATGCATTTATTGCTTACAAAGTGAAAAAAAATCTGGGCTCTCCGGTCTTGTTTCGCCAGGTGCGTCCCGGTTTACATGGCAAGCCTTTTGAAATGATCAAGTTCCGCACCATGAAAGATGCTGTGGATGCTAATGGCAATCCCTTGCCTGATAGTGAGCGTTTAACACCTTTTGGCAAAATGTTGCGTTCAACCAGTCTGGATGAAATGCCAGAGCTGTGGAACGTAATTAAAGGCGATATGAGTATTGTTGGGCCACGCCCACTGTTGATAGAATACCTACCACTTTATAATTCCGAACAAGCCAAACGCCATTTAGTACGCCCAGGCATGACAGGGCATGCACAGGTCAATGGTCGTAATGCTATTAGTTGGGAAGAAAAATTTAAACTCGATACGTGGTATGTAGAAAATCAATCGATCTGGTTAGATTTTAAAATTATGCTGAAAACGGTAAAAAAAGTACTTGCCAAAGATGATATTAATGAAGCAGGTGAAGCCACAATGTCTAAATTTACAGGTTCAGAAAAGGATTCAAATTCATGATTTCTTATATTGGTGTATATGGTGCAAGTGGTTTTGGGAAAGAAGTCATGCCTTTGGCTAGACAACAATATCCCACATTAGAGAAACAACAATTTGTATTTATTGATGATAGTGGGGCAGGTACTAGTTTAAATGGATATCAGGTCCTAAGTTATGAAGATTTCTTAAAGTATCCTGACCAAAAAAAGGCAGTAACGATTGCAATAGCAAATAGCCAAGTTCGTGAAAAACTGGTGAAACGTTTAACTGAAGATCAAATTCAACATTTGAATATTCATGCAAGTAATACAGTTATTTTAGATGAAGTTCAGATTGGTGAAGGTAGTTTACTTTGCCCTTTCACTTGTCTGACATCCAATATTAAAATTGGAAAATTTTTTCATGCCAATATTTATAGTTATGTCGCCCATGATTGCGTGATTGGCGACTATGTCACTTTTGCACCTGGTGTAAAATGTAACGGTAATATTCATATTGAAGACCATGCCTATATAGGTACAGGTGCCGTAATCAAACAGGGTACACCAGACAAACCATTAGTGATTGGCAAAGGTGCTGTGGTTGGTATGGGCGCAGTAGTCACAAAAAGCGTCCCACCGGGCGTAACGGTAATTGGCAATCCGGCACGGATTTTAGAGAAAAAATAAGCTTTTCAATTTTAAAAATTCAGGAAACATCATGTTAAACACTGCATTTGAACCATGGCCAAGTTTTACTCAGGAAGAAGCGAATGCGGTTTCCCAGGTTCTATTGTCGAATAAAGTCAACTACTGGACCGGGCAGGAATGTCGTGAATTTGAAAAAGAATTTGCCCGCTTTGCAGGGACTCAATATGCTGTGGCACTTGCCAATGGTACAGTTGCACTGGATGTGGCCTTAAAAGCTCTGAATATTGGTGCAGGTGATGACGTGATTGTCACCTCGCGGACCTTTTTGGCATCTGCCAGCTCCATTGTGACAGCAGGTGCAAACCCAATTTTTGCAGATGTAGAGCTCGATTCACAAAACATTTCTGCCCGTACCATTGAAGCGGTACTGACCCCAAATACCAAAGCCATTATTTGTGTGCATTTGGCAGGCTGGATGTGTGATATGGATCCAATTATGCAATTGGCGCAAGAAAAAGGTCTTTATGTAATTGAAGACTGTGCCCAAGCGCATGGTGCTAAATACAAAGGTAAATCTGCGGGTTCTATTGGTCATATTGCAGCATGGTCATTTTGCCAAGACAAAATTATGACCACGGGTGGCGAGGGTGGCATGGTCACCACTAATGATGAAAGCCTGTGGAAAAAAATGTGGTCATATAAAGACCATGGTAAAAACTTTGACAGCATTTACAACAAACAACACCCACCGGGTTTCCGTTGGTTGCATGATTCGTTTGGGACCAACTGGCGCATGATGGAAATGCAAGCGGTGATTGGTCGTTTACAGTTAAAGCAAATGCCAGAATGGACAGCTCAGCGTAATGCCAATATGCAAACCATCTATGCAGCATTTGCCGATAGCCCATATTTTACGGTGCATCAGCCTTCAGAGCAGTATGAACATGCAGCATATAAATGCTATGTTCAAGTGAATATTGAACACTTGCCACAAGGTTGGTCGCGTGATCGTATTATGGCGGAAATCAATGCACTGGGTGTGCCATGCTTTAGTGGTTCATGCTCAGAAGTGTATTTAGAACATGCTTTTGATGATACACCATGGCGTCCAGCCCAGCGTTTAGCCAATGCACAACAATTGGGTGAAAGCAGTTTAATGTTCTTGGTACATCCAACTTTAAGCACTGACAGTATGGATAAAACCGTAGCTGCAATTCATGAAGTGATTGCTCGTATCTAAATCCAATATAAAAATAGGGTCAGGTAAGACCTGACCTAATTTAAAATTTTGCTATATCCATAAGTTGCAAGACTTATAATTTTTATGCACCGCATTGAGTAGAAAAATTCTGTGAAGTCCATCATTATTCGTTTGGTAGAATCGCCACGCTTAGCAAAACAATTATTTTTAATTTTATTAGATTTAGCTATTTTTCCAGTATTAATTTGGCTATGTTATGCATTAAGAGCGTTTAACTTAGGGGCAGAAGTCGTACCTAACCTTGCTTTTGGTTCAGTTTGGGTAAGTGGACTTGCAGTGTCTGCTTTGGCTATCTGTGGTATTTATCGTTTTATTGTACGGAGCTTTAACGAAGCATTTATTACCCGTTTAGCCTTGGCTACGGGTTTAGCAGTGATTAGCTTATTTGTTTTAGCTTACCTAAGCCATGCTTTTATTCCAACTTCAATTCCATTGATGTTTGGTTTTATGATGTTTGCTTGGATTTGGTTGAGCCGGGGTGTCATTCGCTTTTTGGTGCGCGCTTATACGCATAGCAATACCTTGCGTAAACGTGTGGCTATTTACGGTGCAGGCTATGCAGGTCAGCAAGTTGCCGCAACTCTACAGCGTTCTGATGAGCATACGGCCGTATTTTTCTTAGATGATAAACCGTCTTTAGCACGTCAAATGATTGGTGGTTTACGTGTTTATGCGCCTAAAGATGCTTTAGCACAGTTTGAAAAACAAAATATTGATGAAATTTTAATTGCACTGCCTTCGGTTAGTCGGGTGCGTAAAAGTGAAATTGTAAAATTTTTAGAACCAGCACATATCAAAATTACCGAAATTCCAGGTTTAACCAAATTGGTAGATGGTGAAATTCGTATCTCTGATATTCAAGAAGTGGATATTATTGATTTACTTGGTCGTGATCCTGTGCCACCAGTACAGCATTTGCTGACTAAGAATATTAAAAATAAAGTGGTGATGGTCACAGGCGCGGGTGGTTCTATCGGTTCAGAACTGTGTCGTCAAATTATTAAAAACCAGCCTAAACAGTTAATTATCTATGAATTAACTGAATTTGCGCTATATAGTATCGACAAAGAATTAGGTTTAAATACCCAAATTGAGATTATTCCGGTTTTAGGCTCTGTGCTTGATCAAGCCAAATTAGAACGTATTATTGAGCAGTATGCCGTTCAGACGGTTTATCATGCAGCGGCCTATAAACATGTACCTTTAGTGGAATGTAACCCTATTGCAGGTTTACAAAATAACTCAGTAGGTACGGCATTTAGCGTAAATGCTGCGGTTAAAAAAGGCGTAGAAACTTTTGTACTCATTTCCACCGATAAAGCTGTGCGTCCAACCAATGTGATGGGTGCATCCAAACGTATGGCAGAGCTCTATTGTCAGGCTATGGCAGCGGCACAACAAAAAACGCAAATTAGTATTGTGCGTTTTGGTAATGTACTCGGTTCATCAGGTTCGGTCGTGCCATTATTTAAGCAGCAAATTGCCAAAGGTGGCCCAATTACTGTGACGCATCCAGATGTGACGCGTTACTTTATGACTATTCCTGAAGCATCACAGTTAGTGATTCAAGCGGGTGCTTTGGGTACGGGCGGTGATGTATTTTTATTAGACATGGGTGAGCCTGTGCGTATTCAAGATCTAGCACGCCAAATGATTGCTTTAAGTGGTTTAAAAGTGCGTGAAGAGGGCAGTATGAACGGTGATATTGCAATTGAATATTCAGGTTTACGTCCGGGTGAAAAACTCTATGAAGAGCTATTGATCGATCAAGAAGATACCGAAATTACTGAACACAGCCGAATTTTACGTTCATTTGAAAAGCAGTATCCTTTAGATGAGTTACTTGTTGTATTTGAACGTTTAAATCAGTTAACTGCAGTAGACGATGATATTCAATGGGCACTTACTCAGCTTGAGCATTATGTTGATGGTTATCAACGTGGCAAAGAAATTCAGGTAAATTAATATTTTTATTTTATGAACATAAAAAAGGAGCCATGAGGCTCCTTTTTTACATCGGGGTATTATTCCACCGTCACAGACTTCGCTAAGTTACGTGGCTGATCGACATCTGTTCCACGCAGCACTGCAACATGGTATGAGAGCAGTTGTACTGGAATGCTATACACAATCGGTGCCAAGATTTCATTCACACTTGGCACATAAACCACGTGTTGACGATCTTTCGCTTTGATCCCGCTATTTTCATCTGCAAAAACAAACAACTCACCACCACGCGCTTGCACTTCTTCCATATTCGATTTGAGTTTATCCAACATGTCATCTTGTGGAGCAAGAATCACTACAGGCATATCATTATCAACCAGTGCCAATGGTCCATGTTTTAACTCACCAGCCGCATAGCCTTCTGCGTGGATATATGAAATCTCTTTAAGTTTCAAAGCACCTTCAAGGGCGATAGGGAACTCAGTTCCACGACCCAAGAATAGGCAGTGATTTTTTTCAACAAATAATTCTGATAGACGTAGAATCTCAGCATTATTTTGTAAAGTATCTAAAATCACTTTTGGTGTATGCCAAAGCGCTGCAATAATTTCAGAAACACGGTCAGTTGAAATGCTTTGCTTAATTTGACCAATTTTCAATACCAATAGCATCAATGCCGCAAGCTGTGTGGTAAAGGCTTTAGTCGAAGCAACACCAATTTCAGGGCCTGCGAGTGTCAACAAACTGTAGTTGGTTTCACGTACCATCGACGAGGTTGCCACGTTGCAAATGGTCATGGTGGTGATATTCAAGCTTTTCGCTGCTGCACGTTTTTGCGTATCACGCAGTGCAGCTAAAGTATCAGCCGTCTCACCTGATTGAGAAATACACACATACAGGGTGTTATTCACAATCACAGGCGAGCGATAACGGAATTCACTGGCAATTTCGACTTGGCAAGGCACGTCAATCAGTTGTTCAAACCAATATTTGGCAATCATGCCGGCATGGTAGCTGGTACCACAAGCGATGATTTGCACTTGTTGAATTTGGCTGAAATCTTGAGCTGCATTGGCAAGGAAATCATCACGAAGCGCATTACCATTTAATGCTTGTGAAATCGTTTGCTTAATCGCTTCAGGCTGCTCATAAATTTCTTTGAGCATATAGTGTTTATATTCACCTTTTGAAGCATTGCTGACAGTCGCATCAAGCTCTTTGATTGGACGATTCACTAATTTACCATCGACGAATACTTCAATAGTATTACGAGTTAAACGTGCAATATCACCTTCTTCAAGGTAGATAAAACGGTTGGTAATTGGTAAAAGTGCCAATTGATCCGAGCTAATAAAGTTCTCGCCAATACCGACACCAATCACGAGAGGTGAACCTTCACGCACCGTGATTAATTCATCAGGATGGTCGGTATGTACGATACCCAGTGCATAAGCACCTTTGAGTTGAGGCACCACACTTTTAACCGCTTCTAAAAGACTCGGGGTGCTTTTTAAAGCGTCATTGACTAAATGTGCAACAACTTCTGTATCTGTTTGTGAGGTAAAAACATAACCAAGCGCTTCAAGATCATCTTTAAGTTCTTGATAGTTTTCAATAATGCCGTTATGAACAACAGCAACATTACCTGAAATATGCGGATGGGCATTATTTTCAGTCGGTTTACCATGGGTTGCCCAGCGCGTATGTGCAATACCGACCGAACCTGCGATATCTGCTTCTTCAACGGCTTGTTCAAGATTTGCAACTTTACCTACGCGACGTTCACGTAGAACGTGGCCTTTATTAATCAGCGCTAAACCTGCAGAGTCATAGCCACGATATTCAAGACGCTTTAAGCCTTCAATTAAAATATTGGTAATACTACGTTCTGCAACGCCACCGACAATACCGCACATAATTTAATCCTCTTATTTCTTCAATTTTTGTGGACGTTGATAGTTTTCTTTGGCAAATTGCTTAGAACGTTCTACCGCAAGGCTGTTTTCTGCTACGTCACGAGTAATGGTTGATCCAGCCCCGACAGTTGCACCATTGGCAATGTGTACAGGGGCAACCAATGAGCTGTTTGAGCCAATAAAGGCATTGTCACCAATGATGGTTTTAAATTTATTGGCGCCATCATAGTTACAGGTAATGGTTCCCGCACCAATATTTGATCCAGCACCCACTTCAGCATCACCTAAGTAGGTGAAGTGATTGGCTTTAGAGCCTAAGCCAATGCTTGAATTTTTTATTTCAACAAAATTGCCGATATGTACTTCATTGGCAAGTTTGGCACCTGGGCGTAAACGTGAGAATGGGCCAATTTGCGTATTTTCACCCACAATAGCACTGTCAAATACACTATACGGTTGAACTTTGGTGCCAGCGGCAATTTGCGTGTTTTTTATTACACAACCAGCGCCGATTTCGACATTGTCACCGAGTTCAACATCACCTTCAATAATCACGTTGATATCGATACGGACATCTTGACCAACAGTCAATGTACCACGTAAGTCGAAACGTGCAGGATCAATCAGGTGAACGCCTTGTTGCATCAGTTGTTTAGCTTGGAATACTTGAAATTCACGTTCAAGTGCAGCTAACTGTACACGGTCATTGACACCTTCCACTTCGAAAGCGCGTTCTGGCTCAACAGATGCCACTTCGAGACCGTCAGCAATTGCCATAGCAACGATATCGGTCAGGTAATATTCACCTTGCGCATTGTTGTTGCTTAATTTTGGCAACCATTCGTGCAATTTTGCATTACTTACGGCATAAATACCGGTATTAAATTCTTTGATTTTACGTTGTTCTTCAGAGGCATCTTTGTGTTCAACAATGGCTTGAATTTTGCCATTTTCACGTACAATACGACCATAACCTGTCGCATCATTAACCGTTAGGGTTACTAAGCCAATACCTGTTTGAGTAGATGCATTGAGTAGTTTTTGTAATGTTGCTTCAGTGATGCAAGGTACATCACCCGAGAGAATCAAAGAAATACCGGTTTTTGCTAGGACAGGCAGAGTCACTTTGACTGCATGGCCTGTACCCAATTGTTCTGCTTGTTCAACCCATTTGACATTTTCATGTGCAAACGCGTTTTGAACCAATTCACCGCCATGCCCATAAATGGTAATTATTTCTTCTGCATTTAGTTTTTTCGCCGTGTTGATGACATGGCCAAGTAGGGGTTGTCCTGCGAGTGGTTGTAATACTTTGGGTAAACGAGAACGCATACGTGTCCCTTTACCTGCAGCAAGAATAATAACGCTAGTAGACATGTTTAATCCTAGGTGTTTCTATTACATAGACAAAATATAAAAATAAATACAGATGCAAAGCGCGGCCCAAAGACCTGCAATGATGTCGTCGAACATGATGCCAAAGCCACCACCGACTTGACGGTCAATGACACGAATTGGCCACGGTTTCCAGACATCAAATAAACGGAATAAAGCAAAACCAATCAATGCCCAAGTCCAGCTCATTTGCCCAAGATATAAAATCGGGAGGAAGGTAATGGACTGACCGGCAAATTCATCCCATACGATGCGGCCATCGTCATGGACACCCATGACTTTGGCGGTTTGACCACAAATATAGATCCCAATAATCGACATGAGGATCATGACTATAATGGAGTTGAAAAAGCCGATTGCAAGCCAACCTGGAATAAACAACAAAGCAAAAGCAGAGCCAAAGGTACCCGGTGCTTTGGGTGCAAGACCCGAGCCAAATCCCACGCCACAAAAGGCGATGACTCGGTTAAACCAAGACATGGATTTAAAGTTAATGGCTGGCTTATGCAAAATGCTGGTATCCCTTAAATTTTATGACTTGGTCAACACCGTGATTGTTATAACGGATTCCCAAATTTGGGGTGATTTGACCGATTTTACTAATGTTTACATCTAATTCTAGTTGCAGAAGCTTTTTATAATTCTGCGGACTTATTGTAAAGCATAACTCATAGTCATCTCCACCCGCGAGGGCGTATTGCCACTGCTTTTCTTGTTGTAATTGTTTTACATCGTGATCGATAGGAAGTTGATCTAATTCAATTTCTGCACCGACGTGTGAAGCAGCGAGGATATGTCCTAAATCTTGTGCGAGCCCATCAGAGACATCAATCATACTGTTGGCTAAGCCTTTTAGCTGTTGGCCCAGTAAGCAACGTGGCATTGGATAGTCCAAGCGCTTTTGTAATTGGTGGCCCAAATGTTTTAAGCCAAATGCAGCATCACCGACTTGTCCGCTGACGCAGATATAATCACCAATTTTGGCGCCTGAACGTGGGACAGCCTGTCCTGATTCTACCCAGCCGAGGGCTGTGACTGAAATCGTTAAATGTGGACTTTGAGTGGTATCACCACCAATTAAACTCACACCAAATTGATCGCAACAATCATATAAACCCTGACTAAAGCCTTTGAGCCAGTCATGATCAATTTGGGGTAAGCTCAAGGCCAATAAAATACTGTGTGGTTTGGCACCCATTGCGGCAATATCAGAGAGATTGACGGCAACAGATTTCCAGCCGATGGCATGTGGGTTTGTGTCGAGGGGGAAGTGACGCCCAGCAACCAGTGTATCGGCACAGATGACCAATTGTTGCTGTGGAGGAGGGGTGAGCAAGGCTGAGTCATCACCGACCCCTAAATCGACAGAATTGATATTCTGTCGATTAAAATAGGTATCAATGATCGAGAACTCAGCCATACAACGTACTACTTAAAAAATTAATTAGCTTGTTGTTTTTCTGCTGCACGCAATGTAGTCGCTAAACGATCCAATACACCATTGATGTATTTGTGGCTGTCTGCACCGCCAAAATGTTTAGCTAACTCGATCGCTTCATCTAACACGACGCGATATGGAATCTCAAGATGTTCTTTGAGTTCATATGCACCAAGACGAAGTGTTGCAAGTTCAACACCATCTAAAGCGTCTACGTCACGATCGAGTACAGGGATTAAAAGCGCATCCAATGCTTCATGATTGGCAACAACCTCGGTCAATAACTCGTGGTAATAGCCGAGGTCGACCTTGTGCATGGCATTATCCACACGTGTACGTGCTTCAATCTCATGGACAGGATTACGGCTCATTTGCCATTCATAAATTCCTTGTACAGCAAAGCGACGTGCTTTACGTTTTGCTGCATAAGTTGCTTGAAGTGTTTGCGACATAGCGTTAAATAGCCTTTAACAAGTTAACCATTTCAATAGCAGTCAAGGCAGCTTCACTACCTTTATTGCCTGCTTTTGTACCTGAGCGTTCAATCGCTTGTTCAATACTATCCGTAGTCAATACACCATTAATTACTGGTAAGCCAGTGTCTAGGCCAACAACGCCTAAACCTTTGGCACATTCGCCAGCAACAAAATCGAAGTGAGGCGTGCTACCACGAATCACTGCGCCAAGCGCGATGATGGCATCGAAACGATCTGAAGCTGCAAGTTTCTTTGCAACCACAGGAAGTTCCCAAGCACCCGGTGCATGAACAACAGTGATATTATCCTCTGATACGCCATGACGTTTCAATGTATCAACGGCACCTTCTAGCAAATGTTCAACAACAAAGCTATTAAAACGACCAACTAAAATCGCATAACGGTCTTCGTTCGCGAGATGTAACATACCTTCAATACGGCGAACTGCCATAGCAACCTCGATTATTTCTCTGATGTTTGATTTGCGGTGATGTATTCCACCACTTCTAAGTTAAAACCTGATAGTGCATTAAAGCGTAGTGGAGAGCTGAGTAGCTTCATTTTTTCCACGCCTAAATCACGTAAAATTTGTGCACCGACACCAATGGTTTGATACTGCTGAGACAGTGCCGCATTGGATTTAACATTTTTCGGTGCAGTTAAATTTTCTAAAGCAGGGCCTAAGTCCTGTAAATGACGCTGACCAATCCATACTAAAACACCACGATCGCTGGATGCGATTTCTTTCAGTGCTTTATCGAGATTCCACGCCGGAGCGCCATCTTGTTTATTCAGTTTTAGTAAGTCGCGAACTGGATTGAAACCGTGTACGCGTACAGTGGTTACACCTTGTTTTGGTTCGCCTTTCACAAGGGCTAAATGAATGTCTGGATTACCAATTTCACGGTAACGGAACAATTCAAATGTACCGTATTCTGTATCTAAGGTTTGTTGATCAATGCGCTCAACAGTTTGTTCATTGGTCATGCGGTAGTGAATCAGATCTGCAATGGTCCCCATTTTTAAGCCATGCTTTTCAGCAAACACTTCAAGGTCTGGGCGACGCGCCATAGTGCCGTCTTCATTGATGATTTCACAAATCACAGATGCGGGTTCTAGGCCGGCTAAACGCGATAAATCACAGCCTGCTTCAGTATGACCGGCACGGTGAAGGACACCACCAGGCTGTGCCATCAGCGGGAAAATATGGCCTGGCTGTACGATATCAGCCGGTTTAGCATGTGCAGCCACCGCTGTTTGAATGGTGTGCGCACGTTCAGCAGGTGAGATGCCTGTTGAAATGCCATTTGCTGCTTCAATCGACAATGTGAAGTTTGTACCGTGCTGTGCACCATTGGCATCAACCATGAGTGGTAAATTTAACTGTTGGCAACGCTCTTTGCTGAGCGTTAAGCACACAAGACCACGCGCATGCGTAATCATGAAGTTGATATCTTCAGGGCGTACGTGGGTCGCAGCGATAACAAGGTCGCCTTCATTTTCACGATCTTCATCATCCATCAGGATGACCATTTTTCCTGCACGAATATCAGCTACGAGCTCTTCAACAGTATTAAGCGGCATCAATCTTCACCTTTTTGTTTGTCTCGAATGACATTTACTTGCATTGATTGTTGCATAGTCTAACGTTTTTTTGCGTTCTTTGCCTATGCTTATCATTTTCCTTTAATGGCTCATTGTTATACACAGTCGTCAGAACCTTGAAAAGAGGACTTTATTTGAATTGTGCCATTTATGCCCAATCTTTAAGCGATTGAAAAGCATAAAAATTGGCAACCTTATACGGATATTGAATAATTAAGCCAAAGGAAGCTGACAGTTTGTCGGAAGCGTTTAATCGCATAACTACATGAAGGATCACATAAAATAATTGTCACTTATGCAGCTGAGTGAGCAGCTAAATAATCTTGAATGATCATTTTATTGGCCTGCAAAATGCTTTTTTGTAATTCGGGATCATGCATTGCCCGTGCAATTAAAACCGCACCGACCAATTGGGACATCATGGCCCAAGCTTTTTCTTCACTCGCCAAATGTGCGCTAAATAAAGCATGACCGCGCAGTAATTCCTTTTCATAGGCCTGTTTAATCGTGTCATCTGCACGAGCTACTTCGGTCGCAAGTGTCGGCAAAACACAGCCTTGTTCAGGATGTTCAAGGTGGGAAGGGGTTAAGTAACGGTCTAACTCAAAATTAATCCAGTCGGCTGCATTGTGATGCGGGTTGCTTTGCCACATGTTAAAGCTTTGCTGCAATTCATATTCAACCAATGCTTTGAGTAAATCCTGTTTTGACGAAAAATGTGAATAGAATGCGCCACTAGTTACACCTGCAGCTTTCATTAAGCCGTCAACACCTGTTGCAGCAAAGCCATTTTTTTTCGCAATTTGTCCCGTAATGTTGAGTAGTTCTTGTCGTTTTTGTTGTTTGTATTCGGGTTTGTAACGCATCTGCAACCCCCTTGAAAATAATATTGACGATAAATTAACCATAACATAGTATTCGTTATAGTAACGATCGTTATTCAATAAAATTGATCGCACATGGAATATAAAAACTATCCAGCACGAGGAGATCGTCATGGAAAATAATCATATATCTAAGCCTGTCAAAGGTGTGGCATTGATCATTGGTGCAGGAGATGCCACCGGCGGTGAAATTGCCAAACGCTTTGCTCGTGGTGGCTATACTGCGTGTATGACGCGGCGTAATGTCGACAAATTACAGCCCTTAATTGTTGAAATTCAAGCGCAGGGAGGGACTGCTTTTGGCTTTGGTTCGGATGCTCGAAAAGAAGAGCAAGTGATTGAACTCATCGAGCACATTGAATCAAACATTGGCCCGATTGAGGTCATGGTCTTTAATATTGGTGCCAATGTGCCATGTAGTATTTTGGAAGAAACCGCACGTAAATATTTCAAGATTTGGGAAATGGCATGTTTCTCGGCATTTTTAACGGGTCGGGAAGTGGCAAAACGCATGGTGAGCCGTGAATCTGGCACAATTATTTTTACGGGTGCGACGGCTGGGGTTCGTGGTGCCGCAGGCTTTGCCGCTTTTGCTGGCGCAAAACATGCGCTTCGTGCCTTGGCACAAAGCATGGCGCGTGAACTTGGGCCTAGAAATATTCATGTGGCGCATGTGGTGGTTGATGGGGCGATTGATACCGACTTTATTAAAGAGACTTTTCCCGATTTGTACGCAAAAAAAGCGCAAGATGGTATTTTAAATCCCGTACATATTGCAGAAAATTATTGGCATCTCTCACAGCAACCACGAGATGCATGGACGCATGAATTAGATCTGCGACCGTGGATGGAACGCTGGTAAGCGTAATTTGATTCAAATGAAAGAACGATACGCGGTAAGGTCATCCGCAAGTGTTTGAGACAGGACTACATCTATTCAAAAATGTTTTTGCGATACTTTGAATAATTAGACGCTAGTGAACGAGTTTTGCGGATGACAATGGTTTTGGGTACTTTTGCCGAAACAAAAGTACCTCCAGCCGAAGGCTAATCCCTTTATTTAAACCCTGGATGTAAGACTCCGTCAAATCGGCTTAAAAATCATTTAAAAAATACGATGTTACTTTTACGTGCGTAACATCAGTTAGGAAAATAAGCAAAAAAAGGACGAAAAACATGAAAGTCATTGAATTTTATTTTGATGTCGGCAGCCCATATAGTTATATCGGTTTTCATCGCATTCAACAGATTGCACAGCAGTATCAAGCCGAGCTGATCTGGAAGCCGATGCTTCTTGGTGGAGTGTTTAAAGCTACTGGCAACAGTAGTCCGATGGCTGTGCCTGCCAAGGCACGCTATTCCATGCGGGATCTTAAGCGCTGGTCAGATCTATGGCAGATTCCCGTGCAAATGAATCCGTATTTTCCAATCAATACTTTGCAGTTGATGCGTTTGATTACCGCAGTCCAATTATTTCAGCCTGAAGTATTTCTCAATGTACTGACGGGTATTTTTAACGCGATGTTTGGTCAGCCACGCAATTTAAATGATCTCAATAAATTAATTCAATTGATGCAAGAGCTTGGATTGGAGGTAGCGCAGGTTAAATCATGGCTTGAAGATGAAAAAGTAAAGTCTGAGCTTAAAGTTATTACCGAAGAAGCCATTGCACGAGGTGTGTTTGGGGCGCCAAGTTGGTTTGTCGATGATGAGTTATATTGGGGTGTTGATCATTTACATTTTGTTGAGGCGGCTTTACAGGCTTCATCACGATCAGCCTAATTGGACGAATACTTGAGTGAATGCTACTGAATATGAGCACCAGTTTTAGGACGGGAATGCAGAAGTTATTGTAGATGTAAGTAAAATTATAGAATGGATCATGGCTGATTGTCTTACTTACATCTACTTTTACTCAGCTTTCATTTGTATTGAGTCTTATTTTTGGGGTACTAACTTAAAAAACTTAAGCTTTATTCCGTATATAAATAATGCTGACATTTGGTGCAATTTACGGTGCATGAATCGCTTGCATAAATACCTTTACGAAAGAATCGTTTATTGCCGCAAAAAATACAGATAAATTCATCTTTATGATTTTTAGCGCTTGGTAGCTCTTGGTAAACGAGTCTTAATCCATTGTCTTTATAACGATAATTTCGACCATAAATTTGTTTAGCAAGCCAATAGTCCAAACTTGTAAATTTTATGGCAATACAACTGATGATACAAAAAGGAAATAGCCATATAGATTCAAATGCTTTGGAAACAGACGCCCAACCTGAAAATACACTTGTGAAAGTAAAAAACATGACCGCGAAAGCACCAAAGAAGAAAAGATAGAATACTTTGCTTTGGAAAGAGCTTAATTTGTTTAAGTATTTGAGATGATGTTCATAGGTCGAAATATCATCTTGGTTGGGCACAAATGCGGGATAACGTGCTTGCTTAGGTTTGTCTGACACTTGATCACCAAATGAATGACCACAGGCACTACAAAAGTGATGTTGTACTAATGCTTTTTCTCCACAGGAGACACAATATTTCATAGCTATTTAAATATTTTTAATTAATAAAGTTATTTGTTTAGCAAGCATAAGAAAATTTGCAGCTTTTTAAAAGAAATTTTAATGAATTCATTGAAGAGGCTTCTAACAAAAAAGCGAACCGAAGTTCGCTTTTTATCTCATGTATTGTTCAACGCTGCTTAGAAGAAGCCCATTGGTTTGGTGTCATAGCTCACCAACAAGTTTTTGGTTTGTTGATAATGATCAAGCATCATTTTGTGGTTTTCCCGGCCGATCCCTGATTTTTTGTAGCCACCGAATGCTGCGTGTGCAGGGTAGATATGATAACAGTTGGTCCATACACGGCCCGCCTGAATAGCACGACCCGCACGATATGAAGTATGCGCTGAACGCGACCAAACCCCTGCACCTAGACCATAAATCGTGTCATTGGCAATTTTAATGGCATCATCAAAGTCTTTAAAGGTTGCTACTGAAAGCACAGGGCCGAAGATTTCTTCTTGGAAAATCTTCATGTCATTGGTGCCTTTAAAAATCGTTGGCTCAATATAGAAACCTGTACCGACTTCATTTCGTGGGTCACCACCAGTAATGAGCTGTGCACCTTCATTTTTACCTGTCGCGATACAGCCTAAAATTTTGTCTTGCTGCTCTTGCGATGCCTGTGCACCAATCATGGTATCGGTATCGAGTGGATGACCCGTCTTAATACGTTTGACACGCTCAACCGCCATTTCCAAGAATCGATCTGCAATGCTTTCTTGTACCAATGCACGTGAAGGACATGTACAAATTTCACCTTGGTTGAGCGCAAACATGGCAAAACCTTCGAGTGTTTTATCTAAGAACTCATCATCTTTGTCCATGATGTCTTCAAAGAAGATATTTGGTGATTTTCCACCAAGTTCTAAAGTCACAGGAATGATATTTTCAGTCGCATATTGCATGATCATTTGACCGACAGCGGTTGAACCGGTGAAGGCGATTTTTGAGATGCGTGGATTGGTCGCCAATGGACGACCGACTTCAACACCATAACCATTCACAATATTCAGCACGCCCGGTGGGAGTAGATCTTGAATGAGTTCAGCCAAGACCAAGATGCTGACAGGCGTTTGCTCCGCAGGTTTCAACACGATGCAGTTTCCCGCAGCCAATGCTGGAGCAAGTTTCCAAGCCGCCATCAAGATTGGGAAATTCCACGGAATAATTTGACCGACCACACCAAGTGGTTCATGGAAATGGTAAGCAATAGTATTTTCATCAATTTCAGAAATGCCGCCTTCTTGGGCACGGATACAGCCGGCAAAATAACGGAAGTGATCGATACAAAGTGGAATATCAGCGGCTAAGGTTTCACGAATCGGTTTACCGTTGTCCCATGTTTCTGCAACTGCAAGGAGCTCTAGGTTTTCTTCAAGTCGATCGGCAATTTTTAATAAAATATTTGAGCGTGTGGTTGGGGAAGAGGCGTTCCATTGGGCTTTGGCTTTATGCGCTGCATCCAAAGCCAATTCGATATCTTCAGCAGAAGAACGTGGCACTTTGGTAAAAACTTTACCGTCTACAGGGGAGATATTTTCAAAGTATTCACCTTTCACTGGCGCGACCCATTGGCCACCAATCAGGTTTTCATACTGAGCTTTAAACTGAACTTTTGAACCGGGTTGATTAGGATCGACATAACGCATATGAATTTTCCTTTGCTTGTTTATTATGATCTTGTTGGGCTGCCCATCTGTGGCAATCTACAGCTTTGGTATAAGGTACTTTTGTACATTATTTGATTAGCATAGCCTGTATAAGGTTGGAAAAAGGTTGGAGACAAGAAGGTTTACAATATTTTTTTTCAGTCTTAAAAACAAAAGCCGGGAAACGGATTTTTAGTCATGAATTGTTGTGAGAATAATGAATGATGATACAGAAGGATTTATCTGAAAAACGACAGAATGTCGAACGGTTAAGGCAGGGCATGAGTCTGTCAAAGCAGCAAACTTCGCAATTGAATGAGAGCATTGCAAGCTCTTGGCAGCGATCGGCGCAGGCGGAAATTCCGGAAAACCGGAGTGCTGCGCCTTTGGTGAATTTAAGTCCTCAGAGTCAACAGCAGTCGGCATTGCATCACGCGTTGCAACATTGTGCCGAAGATTTAAAACACATTGCCGAACAGTCATCGATGGTACTTGCTGTGGGTGATGTGGGTAGCACGATTATTTGGAGTGCGTCGAGTCGGCAAATGCAAAGTGCTGCGGAAAGTGTGCATTTTATTGCAGGTGGGCAATGGCGCGAAGAATTGGTCGGCACCAATGCATTAGCGTTGTCTTTAAAAACCCAACAGTCGAGTTGTGTGTTTTCAAATGAACATTACATGCCATCAGTACATGAATGGGTCTGCTATGCAGCACCAATTATCGATCCACATACGCAGCAAATTTTGGGCGTGGTTGATTTATCCACCGTGTGGAAAAACCACAATAGTTTAGGGCTACTTGCGGCTGAACGCTGCGCTTCGATTATTCAATCGGCTTTACTCGATTTTCAAAAACAGCATTTGTATATTCGGGCCTTTGCTGTGCCGAAAGTGTTATTTAATGGCAAAGTGATGGTGCTGACCCCGCGGCAAATAGAAATTTTGACCATCTTGGCGCTATGTCCGCAAGGCATGACCTTAGATACTTTGCATCAAGCCTTATATGGTGAACGAAAGGTGAGTGTTGGGACTTTAAAAGCGGAAATGTCGCAGCTACGCGATATTTTGGGCGGCATGTTAGGCTCACGTCCCTATCGGTTATTGGCACAAGTCGAAGCCGATTTTTTGCAAGCTGAGCAAGCTTTAGATGCAGGTTATCTCGATTCGGCCTTAAAACTGTGTTCAGGGGTTTTCTTGGCTAAAACTGAAAGCCCATTTTTAGGGGCATGGCGTGATTGTCTTGAGTCACGATTGAGCCAAGCGATTTTTAATGCCAAAGAAACGGATGTTCTACTCAAACATGTCGCGCGTTTCCCTGAAGCTATCGATGCGGTTGAACGCCTGATTGAGCTGATGCCGAGATCACATCCCGTACATCAGACTTTGTTGAAACTAAAACATTAATTTGCAATGTGATTCAGGCTATTAAAGGCCTTTATTGGCCAGCCATTGAAAGAGCTGGGTATAGACTTGTTCTCGCGCGGTTTTTTCCGAAAGTACTAAATCATGCAAGCCATTGTGAATGCTTTGAATGGTGACATCGCCTTGAATTTTCTTGGCATATTTTTGGATATCTTTTACACCCAAAATCACATCACTGGTCTGCGCTGCTTTACCCCATTTTTTGGGATTTTTAGTTTGATGCGAGTGCATCACTAATACCGGTACATCAATCGTCACACCTTGATGAATTTCCTTTTGAGCTTCATAAATTGTCCGTACAAAACTTAAATACACCATTGGATAGCGGGTCTTTTTCCAGTCTAAATTGAAGTCCCATTCACCCTTGAGTTCATGGTGTAAGCTGGCGGTGTACCATTTATTCAGTTCACTTGGGAATTTTAAATTGGGAAAGGTTTTTGCCAATTTACTCAGCTGTGGAATACCCAGTGCGCGTTTCACCGGATTCATGTTGAAATCATAAAATGGGCTATTAACCCAAAGGGCTTGAATTAAAGGATGATTTGGATGATGGGCTGCATACAAAGTGGTGGTTAAGCCACCAGTAGAATGACCACAGAGCAGCAAGGCATCATGACCTTCATCAGCAATGATCTTTAGGGCTTGATCTATTTCGGCATCGTATTCAGACAGTGCATGCACATTATAGTATTTTTGATGCGGGCGGATTGAGCGACCATATTTTCTTAAATCTAAGGCATAAAAGTCGAAACCGTGCTGATTGAAGCGTTCCGCCATTTCGGTTTGGAAAAAATAATCGATAAAACCATGGATATAGAGCACCGCTTTGGAGGTAGGAGCCGTGGCTTTTTTGCGAACCAGTGTGGCAACCACTGGACCTTCATAATCATCCGGGAAGGTCAGCGTGGCTTGTTCATAGCCTGCGCCCAAAATGTCAGGCTGATACTGAATATGTGAATGGCTCATTATTATACTCATCAATATTATTGGACATTATGCTTTATCCTTGATGAGCCATAAGCTTTTGTCAAATGAATAATCGATGCTGTTATGCGAACTAAAAAAGAGTGACCTCAGTATGAAAACGACCAATCTAGAGTCGCTTCCCTGAAATAAAACGTGAAATGGATTCAGTTGAGCCTACATCACTAAACTCAAAGGGTAATGTAGGCACTTAGGTCACTTAAACATGAAGACCTTTTGGACTTAACTTAAACTGCTGCTTTGAAGTCGACGACAGAAGCATTGGCTTTAAGCGCTGCCTTGAAAATATCAACCACTTGAGCATGAGTCGCTTTACGTGGGTTGGTCAGCATGCAGGCATCTTTTTGCGCATTTTCAGACATGATGCTGAGGTCTTGTTCTTTCACACCGAGTTCAGAAAGGCTCGATGGAATGCCAATCGAAGCAGAGAGTTCACGGATTGCTGCAATCGCTGCATAAGCCGCTTCAGTCACCGTTAAACCGTCGGTTGGCACACCCATGAGCTGCGCGATACGTGCATATCGGTCAGGGCAGGCGATCAGGTTAAATTCGCAAACGTGTGGTAGCAGCACGGCATTACATACGCCATGTGGCAAGTTGTAGAAGCCGCCAAGTTGGTGAGCCATCGCGTGGACATAACCTAAAGATGCATTGTTAAATGCCATCCCTGCTAAGTACTGTGCATAGCTCATCGCATCACGTGCTTCTAGGTTTTCGCCATTGGCGACGGCAGGGCTGAGCCATTCACTGATCATTGCAATGGCTTTTTCAGCACAAGCATCGGTAATAGGATTGGCTGCTGTAGAAACATAAGCTTCGACCGCATGTGTTAATGCATCCATACCGGTTGCTGCAGTGAGCGCCGCAGGTTTCGCAATCATCAGTTTCGGGTCATCAATAGCGATAAGTGGGGTACAACGCCAATCGACAATGGCCATTTTAACGTGGGTGTCGGTATTGGTAATAATACAGAAACGGGTCATTTCTGATGCCGTACCTGCGGTGGTATTAATCGCAATGAGTGGAGTCATTGGAACTGTACTTTTATCGATGCCTTCATAGTCACGAATATGACCACCACCGGCAGTGACTAAGCCAATGCCTTTGGCACAGTCATGAGAAGAGCCGCCACCGAGAGAGACAATAAAATCACAGCCATTGTCATTGTAGGCATCTACACCGCTATGCACGTTGGTGTCAGTTGGGTTGGGTTCTGCGCCCGGAAAGATGTGACTTTCTACGCCAGCTTCAGTTAAATATGCGGCAATCGTATCTGCTACACCAAATTTGTAAAGACCGGCATCGGTCACGATAAGCGCTTTCTTTGCGCCAAGATTTTGCGCCTTTGCGCCAATTTCTTTAGCGCAGCCGGGACCAAAAAGTGAAACACAAGGGATGTAAAAACCGTTTGTTTGATCTGCAATATTTTTAAAAGCCATGGTGCGATTCCTTCTACCATCATTTTGAGTTGTTATGGGTGATACTCACCTAAACTGAGTATTGCGAGGGATGTTTTAAATTCACACCTACCAAAGACCTACCAAAATTAAGGCTTTGTTTTGAATTTATTTAATCAATTGAAATTTAATCATTAATTATTTTTGTTATTTTCTAAGATTCGCTAAAAGTCGTATACATTTAAGCCAAAATAGGCGTTGTTGTGACTAGATGTATGATCGAGTTATCAGATTATAAAATCTTGCTTAAAGTAGTATCAATTTACTAAATGCCCCAAAGCGCTCGAATCAGGATAGGCTATAACAAATAACGAGATAGTCACTTTTGTGCATTTCGCTTTTTGCAGTGCGAAACAAAAGATTAATTAAACGAGTTAAATAATGCCCAGTGAAAATTTGAAAACGAAACGACCTTTATATATTCCTTATGCCGGAAATACACTTTTAGAACTCCCACTTTTAAATAAGGGTTCTGCGTTTAATGAAGATGAACGTAAGAGCTTTAATTTGCACGGTTTAATTCCACATGTCACAGAAAGCATTGAAGAGCAAAGTCAGCGTTCTTATCAGCAATATTGTGCATTTAATAGTGATATCAATAAGCATATTTACCTACGCAATATTCAAGACACCAATGAAACATTGTTCTATCACTTAATTGAAAACCACCTTAGTGAGATGATGCCGATCATCTATACACCAACAGTGGGTGAAGCTTGTCAGCGCTTTTCAGATATTTACCGTCGTCATCGTGGGATTTTTATTTCATATCCTGATCGTGATCATATCGACCAAATTATTCATAACGTGAATAAAAAGAACGTGAAAGTGATCGTTATTACGGACGGTGAACGTATTCTTGGTCTTGGTGACCAAGGCATTGGCGGGATGGGGATTCCAATTGGTAAGTTGTCGCTGTACACCGCATGTGGTGGGATCAGTCCAGCTTATACATTGCCGATTACTTTAGATGTCGGAACCAATAACCAACAGCTGTTGAATGACCCGATTTATATGGGATGGAGTCAGCCTCGTATCAGCGGTGAAGAATATTATCAATTTGTCGATGACGTGATTAAAGCCATTCAACAACGTTGGCCAAAAGCGCTGATTCAATTTGAAGACTTTGCACAAAAAAATGCGATGCCTTTATTGGAAAAATATCGCGATAAAATTTGCTGCTTTAATGATGATATTCAAGGAACAGCAGCGGTGTCTGTCGGAAGTTTAATTGCGGCATCACGTGCAGCAGGCAAACAGCTCAAAGATCAAATCGTCACATTCTTAGGTGCAGGTTCAGCAGGTTGCGGGATTGCAGAACAGATCATCAAGCAAATGGTGGCGGAAGGTTTAACCGATGCTCAAGCGCGTGCGCGGGTGTTTATGGTCGATCGCTTTGGTTTAATTACTGAAAATCAGCCGAATCTTTTAGATTTCCAACGCAAACTTGCGCAAGCACCGGATAACGTTGCTCATTGGGCAAATGCAGATTCAGTCATTTCGCTATTGGATGTAGTTACACATGCTAAACCGACTGTATTGATTGGCGTTTCGGGACAACCGGGACTGTTTAGCCAAGGGGTCATTGAAACGATGGCTGCGAATTGTGAACAGCCTATTGTGTTGCCACTGTCTAATCCAACATCGCGTGTCGAAGCGGTGCCTGCAGATATTATCGAGTGGACCAAAGGTAAGGCCCTGATTGCGACTGGCAGTCCATTTGCACCAGTGAATTATCATGGCAAGATTCATCAGATTTCACAGTGTAATAATTCCTATATTTTCCCGGGGATTGGTCTCGGTGTGATTGCATCTGGGGCGAAACGTGTGACGGAAAATATGCTGATGGCATCTAGTACGGCGTTGGCAGACTGTTCACCAAAATTGGCAGATCCAAATGCGGATTTATTGCCAAGTTTGGATTATTTACAGGATATTTCGAAGAAAATTGCATTGAAAGTCGCGTTGGCTGCGATTGCTGATGGTGTTGCGCCAAATGTCAGCGTTGAAGTACTAGAACATGCGATTGAAGCGAATTTCTGGAAACCTGAATATCGTGATTATGTCCGTGTGACCTATTAACGCAATTTTAATTTTTATTCATATTTGTGGAACCTGACTCAAACCATGTTCCACATACTGAATAAATATAGATTGATTTTGATTGGTGTAAGCGATAGATAAAAAAGCCCCCATCTTTCGATGAGGGCTTTTTGAATTTGGAGCGGGAAAGGAGACTCGAACTCCCGACCCCAACCTTGGCAAGGTTATGCTCTACCAACTGAGCTATTCCCGCGGAGTCTATCCTGTTTTTTTACTAAAAAACTGAATCGAAAAAAATTTGGAGCGGGAAAGGAGACTCGAACTCCCGACCCCAACCTTGGCAAGGTTATGCTCTACCAACTGAGCTATTCCCGCGGAGTCTATCCAATTTTTTAAATAAAAAACCGAATGAAAAAATTTTGAGCGGGAAAGGAGACTCGAACTCCCGACCCCAACCTTGGCAAGGTTATGCTCTACCAACTGAGCTATTCCCGCATAGCCACGTATAATACATTAAGGATTTTTCAGGTCAATAACTTTATGAAAAACTGTGCATCGTTTGCATAAAATAAAAACAATTTGTTTGAAAATTGGAAGATTTTTGCAGGTCGAAGGCTTCCATTTTGGTGAAATCATGCAATTCAGATGGTTTTCAGCAACTTTGCGACACAAGAACTTGAACAAATACAGGCTATACTAAGACCAGTTGAACCTTTTTTGAATTTGGGAGAGCCGTTTTGAGTTTAGAACAGCAATTAATTGAGCGTCTACAGACATTAGCGCCTACACATCTTGAAGTGGTGAATGAGTCCGCAGGTCATGGTGGTTATTTCCCAGGTAAAGAGTCGCATTTTAAAGCGGTGATTGTGAGTGAGGCTTTTGCAGGCTTACGTTTGGTGCAACGTCATCAAAAAGTCTATGCCGCAGCAGGTGATTTACTTAGTCCGGGGCAAATTCATGCCTTGGCCATTCATGCTTTTTTACCCGAAGAATGGAAAGGTCAAGACACCACTAGCCCTGAATGTGCGCATGCACCTAAGTCATCTTAAGGTGAGCCATGGAAACGCAATTAATCATTAAAATCATTCATATGTGTGGCGTGGGTCTAGGCTGTGCTGCCATTTTCATTCGTGCTTTTACGCTGTTTAAAGGGACGCAGGGCAATTTACCCAATCCGGCAGGGCGGAAGTTTTTTGTTGCTTTGCAACATGGCTCAATGACATTAATTGCCGTGACTGGAATTATCTTATTGTTTATGAAGAACTTTGATGTGCAGCCATGGTTCTATGCCAAAGTTGTGCTGTTTTTGGTGCTGCTGTCTTCTTTATCTAAAGCGTATAAAAAAGATGACAGTATTTTATTGGTTCAGCGCCGTGCGGGCTTATTTATTGCAGCTATTGCACTTATTTTCATCATTACATTGGTTATAATCAAACCAGTTTTTGGATAAATGGCTTATCCACATGGCCGATTTCAAGGCTTGAGTAGAAAAACAAAGATTAGAGGGTTTTGAATGCGTACGCGTGTGGTATTTAACCAAAAAGGTGGTGTGGGGAAATCGAGTATTACGGTCAATTTAGCGGCGATAAGCGCGCACCAAGGTTTAAAAACTTTGGTGATTGACCTCGACCCTCAAGCCAATTCAAGTCAATATTTGTTGGGGGATGATGCGACGTATTCGGCAGATAAGCCTGCACTTGAACCCAATATTGAAAATTATTTTGAAGAAGTCTTGGGGACACAACAAAGTAAAGGTTTGTTGGGAAATGCCATCGGTTCGATTTTGAAAGGTCGTGCCAAAGGTTTGGAAAGCTATGTGCATGCATCACCTTATCCACGCTTAGATGTGATTCCTGCCAGTCCAAATTTAGGCGCGTTGGCACATGCCTTAGAATCTAAGCATAAAATTTACAAACTCCGCGATGCTTTGCAGCAGATGAGCGGTCAATATGATCGAGTGTTTATTGATACACCGCCGGCCTTTAACTTTTTTACCTTATCTGCGTTGATTGCGGCAGATCGCGTGCTGATTCCATTTGACTGCGATGTGTTTTCAAAACGTGCCTTACAGACCCTGATCGAAAATGTGTTAGAAACGCAGGATGATCATAATGATCATTTAGAAATTGAAGGCATTGTGGTCAATCAATTTCAGGCACAGGCGAAGTTGCCGCGCGAAGTTGTACAACAACTCAAAGATGAAGGACTTCCTGTATTGGACAGCATGTTACCGCCTTCGGTGCTGATGAAAGAATCTCATCATAAAAATCAACCTTTAATCCATTTGGCTGCAGATCATAAATTGACGCAAGCCTATCAATCATTGTTCAATGAAATTGAGCAAAAGTAGTATCGAGAAAAGTATGAATGCACTTAAATGTGGTCTAGTTGCTTTCACTGCTGTTGTATTGGGTGCATGTGCAAGTACGCCAAAACCAAGCTATGTTTCACCTACACAGTATCAGTCTTTGAGTTGCCAACAATTGCAAAGCGAATACAACCGAATCCACGACTATATTCAAAATGGTGTAGAAACACCGAAGCGTACAGGCGTTGGTGTGGGTGTAGGCCTTGGTGGTGGCTGGGGCAGCCGTGGAGGTTGGGGCATTGGTCCGAGTATTTCGGTCAATATGGGACAATCTTCAAATACCAAACGTACCGAACTTTCACGCGTTCTAGGTGAGCAAGAAGCGATTGTACAGGCAGCAAAATTTAAAGGTTGTCCGATTATCGTTCGCGCAAATTCGGCTACCGCAGCAAAATCATAAGCGGATCATGAGCTGAGGCTTAGGCCTGTGCTATGAGAAAAGTGTAATAAAATTTGTCAGTAGGTGAGGCGTCTACTGGCATTTTTTTTGAGCCAAATAAACTGCACTGTTTAGAGCCAATAAAATATTTAAATCTATGAAAAAATTAAATTAAATATTATTGGTGTATTTCAATACTTCCTTCTGGTCTTGAACATTCAGCGTGAGTGCATTGACTTGTACAAGGATAAAACTGACCTAGCGCGTACTTGTTTTTTTAAATTCATTTCGGCTAAGGTGTGCGCTTTGAAACATTGTCTGGGTATTTATGATTGAGAGTTGGCTTTTTGTATTGGCAATGATTGCGGTGATGATGACGCCGGGACCTAGCAATGCACTAATGGCAAGCTCTGCACATCAACAAGGCATTGCAAAGACGTGCATGCTGATTCCTGCAGAATTATTGGGCTATTTCTATGCCATTAATTTGTGGGCGTTGATTATTCATTTAAGCGCTCCAGTGTGGCCGAATTTAATTCACTTGCTACATTTTCTCAGTATTGCCTATGTTTTATGGTTGGCTTTTCATTTGTGGAAATCGACGCATTTACATCAGTACAATCAAAAACATCCTTCAATTCAACCACGTGAATTATTTATTTCCTCGTTAAAAAATCCTAAAGCGTTGCTTTTTGCTGCAGGTATTTTCCCAATTGAAACTTGGGCTAGCCCATTAAATTTTATTTTGGTTTTCGCTGTATTTAGCGTGGTTTTGCTACCAGTTGCATTGTTTTGGATGTCATTTGGACGGACGATTTTGGCCGGTAAGACCCAAAAAATTAAGGCCGATCTTCTGTATAAAGGATCGGCCCTGATGCTGATTTTATGTATGTTTCCCGTGGTTTTACGCTTTTTTGCTTAAAGGTGTTCACCACATCGGTTTATTTCTTTAATTTTGCTCGAATAAAACCAATCACGCCCGGTAAAATACTAATAATAATGATGCCGAAGATCAGATGGGTGAAGTTATCTTTCACGATGGGCATATTGCCAAATAAATAACCCAAAGTGATAAATGAGCCAACCCAACAAATCGCACCAATCATGTTAAAAGTCAGGAAGTACTTATAGTTCATGCTGCCTGCACCTGCGACAAAAGGCGCGAAGGTTCGTGCAAAAGGAATAAAGCGGGCAAAAATAATGGTTTTACCACCGTGTTTTTCAAAGAATTTTTGCGTATTGACCAAATGTTGACGGTTAATGAAGCGTGATTCAATTTCAAAGACACGTGGGCCAATATATTTACCAATATGGTAATTCAGCGTGTCGCCCAAGACCGCAGCGATAAACAGCAAAATCACCAAAACCCATGGATCCATGGCACCTGTTGACGCAGCGAGCGCGCCTGCTGCAAACAGAAGACTATCACCCGGTAAAAAGGGCATGACCACTAAACCGGTTTCAACAAAAATAATCAGGAACAGAATTGCATAAATCCATACGCCATAATTGGTAATGAACTCGAGTAAATGGTCATCAACATGTAGTATAAAATCAATCAGTTCCATGGGGCTTATATGCGTAAAATAGTGGTCTGATGCTATCAGTCTGGGGCAGCAAAGTCAGTATTAAAACGTAATTAATTATCAGTAAAATCGTTCTATATATGGAATGATGAATATTATAAAAGCATATTTAAAGAGAATAAGAAACGACCTAATCTAAGCACATCTTTTGAACAGTATTAAAAATAGGTTTCAGTATGTTTAATCCAAATCTTATAGTGAAAAATCTGAGTCAACAGCCGCAAATCAATGCAGTGATCAGTCTGGTTGCACGTATTTTGATGGCTTATATTTTTATTGTGGCAGGTTGGGGCAAAATTACCGCTTACACTGCAACCGCAGGTTATATGGAGTCAATGGGTGTACCGGCAGGGCTACTTCCGATCACCATTTTAGTCGAGTTGGGTGGTGGCTTAGCTTTATTGTTTGGTTTTCAAGCGCGTTTTGCGGCACTGGGTCTAACCGTATTTAGTTTAATCACTGCATTTTTATTCCATGGTGGTGCAGAAGATGGCATTAACTTTATGAAAAACTTGGCGATGTCTGGCGGCTTATTATTTCTCATGCTGCATGGTGCTGGTAAATTCAGTTTTGATCATTGGATCGAAAAATCAAAATAAAGCGGTCATGAGTCCGAGCATCCATCAAAGCGGCGTTCTGCCGCTTTTTTCATGTCTATCGCTGATTTAAAGTAAATCAATAAAGCCCTGAAATGTGTTGTAAAAAACATCGTTTGGCTTGTGGTTTTTGCCCCTGTCCGAATAGTGTGCGAAAGTCCAAGAAAAATGTTAGAATACGGCGCTTATATTCGTTGCCTGCATAGTTGTTTGCCATGACTACCAATACCCAAATTACTGAAGACCGTATCCTGATTTTGGATTTCGGTTCTCAATATAGTCAGCTTATTGCACGTCGTGTACGTGAAGCTGGTGTTTATTCAGAAATGTACGCATTTGATATGTCTGAAGAAGACATTCGTGCATTTAACCCAAACGGGATCATTCTTTCAGGTGGTCCAGAAAGTGTTCATGAAGAAGGTAGTCCGCGCGCACCACAAGTTGTATTTGAACTTGGTGTACCTGTTTTAGGTATTTGCTATGGTCTACAAACCATGTCAGAACAACTTGGCGGTAAAGTTGAGCCAGGTACTGTGCATGAATTTGGTTATGCAGAAGTTGATATTAAAGTCCGTGATGCTTTAATTGGTGATCTTGAAGATACCAAAGACCAATTAAAAGTGTGGATGAGTCATGGCGATAAAGTGACTCAAATTCCTGAAGGTTTCCAAATCACTGCAAGCACACCAAGCTGCCCAGTGGCGATGGTTTCTGATGAAAAACGTCGTTTCTACGGTATCCAATTCCACCCAGAAGTGACACACACTGCGAAAGGTGCTGAGTTATTGTCTAACTTCGTACATGGCGTATGTGGTTGCCGTAACTTGTGGAACTCAGAAAACATCATCGATCTTCGCGTAGAACAACTTCGTGAGCAAATTGGTGATCAAAAAGTTCTCTTGGGTCTTTCAGGCGGTGTCGATTCATCTGTTGTAGCTGCACTTTTACACCGTGCGATTGGCGACCAATTGACTTGTGTATTCGTAGATAACGGTTTACTTCGTTTGAACGAAGGCGAGCAAGTGATGGACATGTTTGCGAAAAACATGGGTATTCGCGTGATTCGTGCCGACGCTGAAAATCGCTTCTTAACAGCGCTTGCTGGTGAAGTTGATCCAGAGAAAAAACGTAAAATCATCGGTCGTGAATTCATTGAAGTGTTTGCTGAAGAAGCACGTAAGCTTGACGGTGTGAACTTCCTTGCTCAAGGTACCATTTACCCAGACGTAATTGAATCTGCAGCAAGCAAACAAGGTAAAGCACACGTGATTAAATCACACCACAACGTGGGTGGTTTACCTGAAGATTTAGCATTCGAATTGGTTGAGCCAATCCGTGATTTATTCAAAGACGAAGTACGCCGTTTAGGTACAACTTTAGGTCTTCCATTTGAAATGCTTTACCGTCATCCATTCCCAGGCCCAGGTCTAGGTGTACGTATCCTTGGTGAAGTGAAAAAAGAATATGCTGACATTCTTCGTCTAGCAGATGACATCTTCATGCAAGAACTTCGCGCAAGCGGCTGGTATGACAAAACTGCACAAGCATTTGCCGTATTCCAACCTGTGAAATCTGTGGGTGTCGTAGGTGATGGCCGCCGTTATGCATGGGTAATCGCGCTTCGTGCTGTAGAAACTGTGGACTTTATGACTGCACGTTTTGCACACCTTCCTTATGATCTTGTAGACAAGATTTCTACACGTATCATGAACGAAATTGCAGAAGTTTCTCGTGTTGTTTATGACGTATCGTCTAAACCACCTGCTACGATTGAATGGGAGTAATTTAGGGATTTCAAGAAGCGAAGCTTCTTGCCTAAATTACGCCAAGAGCTACGCTCGCGGCAGTGAGGGATTTCAAGAAACAACGTTTCTTGCCTAAATTACGGCAAAGGCTATGCCTGCGCCAGACTGGGGTTTTACGAAGCACTGCTTCGTGCCAGTTTTACGCCAAGAGCTATGCTCGCGGCTATTTAGGGAAACCTAAATATTTCTAATAAAAAAAGGACGCTTCAGCGTCCTTTTTTTTGTTTATAATTATGAAAAATACTATTTTAAAAAGAGCAAGTTAAATGTCATTGCCTACATACGATCAGTTGATGCTTCCATTAATGAAACTTTTAGCAGAACAAAAAGAGGCAATAAAATTAAGTTCTGCCACAAAAATTTTAGCTGAAAGATCTGGGTTATCTGAAGCTGATTTAAATTTAAGGCTATCTAGTGGTACAAAAACAGTATTTTATGATCGTGTTGGCTGGGCGAAAACATATTTGGTTAAAGCAGGTTTGATACAACAACCATCACGTGGTCTTTGCGAATTAAGTACTTTAGGTTGGTCTATTGATTTTTCTAGCTTATCAAATATAACTAATCAGTATTTGATGCAGTTTGAAGGGTTTTCTGATTATAAAATTGGTTCTAACCATAATAAAAATATTCAAAATCTAGTTCTAAAAGAAGAGCATGCTACATCTATTCAAACAGAACATTTGACGCCTGCAGAAATAATCGAACAATCATCAACGGAGCTTAATCAAACAATTAAAGATGAGCTATTAAATAAAATTAAAAGTAATTCACCCAAATTCTTTGAGCAATTAGTTGTCGATTTGTTGGTAATAATGGGTTATGGCGGTTCACATCAAGACGCAGCCCAAGCAATAGGTAAAACCAGTGATGGTGGCATTGACGGTATTATCAGTGAAGATCGTTTAGGTTTAGATAAAATATATATTCAAGCTAAACGTTGGGAAAATACGGTGGGGCGCCCTGACATTCAACAGTTTAAGGGAGCTTTGGCTGATCAAGTGGCGAAAAAGGGCGTATTTATTACTACTTCTTGTTTTAGTAAAGAAGCAATTGAGTCAGCAAAGAAATCAGGCATTGTTTTAATTGATGGTGACAAGCTTACATCTCTCATGATTGAATTTGGCTTGGGTATTCAAATTGAAAGAAGTTTCCATATTTATAAAATAGATCAAGACCGTTTTGATGAAGATAGTTTTTAAATAAACTTAAAGGACGCTTCAGCGTCCTTTTTTTATATCTCAAAATTCTATTTATAAACAATCGACCAACTACGATCGCTTTCATTATTCGGTTCAGCTTTAGGCTTTGCTTTATGGGTAAAGCTTTGCCAAGACTTTGTCGATTTACGTTCGGGTTTCATGCTTGAATCATAGCGCTCTACACGGTTACGGCCATTTTCTTTTGCCTGATACAGCGCAATATCAGCTTGCTTAATCAGTTCAGTTAAATTTTGTTTATGTGATTTAAGCTGTGAAACACCAATGGAAACGGTAAATTGGATCGGGTGATTTGCGACATTCAGCAAAGATTGATTTTGAAGCGTTAAACGAATACGTTCTGCGATTAACATTGCATCCTGTATTTGCGTTTCAGACAGAAGCACAATAAATTCTTCACCACCAAAACGAGCCAAGACATCTTTTTGGCGCATTTCTTTGCGGGTGGTTTCAGCGATACATTGCAGTACCTGATCACCAACATCATGCCCGTAATTATCATTAATATGTTTAAAATGATCGACATCAAACATCAATAAGCAAGTACTTGCAGGCGTTGGCCATTCATGGATGCGATGCTCAGCCAACTGAACAAACTGACGACGGTTATATAACTGGGTGAGCTCATCTGTATGCGCTAGATTTTTCAGCGTATGCATATTCCAGTCATCAAGCAGGGTACGTAAAAAATGACGACGTGCATTGAGCGTATTGTTCCAACTCATATGCAGGCTGATCATCCAAACAGGAATAGACACCACCACAAAAATCAGTGCTTCTTGCCATGATAAAAGCTGACTCACCGCAAAATACACCAATAGCGAAATGAGGCCCGAACAATACAAGGCGGGCTTAAATTGTGTTTGTACGCAGACATTGGCAATTAAAATAAAGATCGACGCACCATAGATATAGGACGAGACCATTGGGCTATTTGAAGCCAGTAATAAGCCAATCCAAATCGCGGTGCTACAGACTGTCCCAATCGGTAAGATCATGTCGAGCACACGAATATCTTTTTTGTATTTAAACAGATAAAAGCTGACCAATAAGGCAGCAACAATCATGGCCACTCGAGAAAGACCTGACCAAAAGAACATGTCAGGGATAATAAAAATGTCAGCAAAAAAATAAAGAAGAAACGTAATCTGCGCCATGTAGTTTACTTGACGCAAATAAGGTAACTGATGGGCATACTGATGTTGTAGAAAATAGTTTCTAAACTGCGTAGGAATACGTGCAAAGGGATCTGCAATGGCTTGTTCAATCTCGGCACGATTGGCAAGATCACACTCAGAAAGTTTCAAAGTATGAGTATGATTTTTACGAACTTCCTGAGCAGACGAATTAGTCCGAGAACTCATTCGTACATCAACAGACATGTCCCTTCTCCATAAATGGCTTAGGACAAATTATGAACAAAAAACACACAAAAATATCTACCTGAAACTAGGGATTTTTCGAATGAATGATAAAAAATCGTCTGATGAATGTTACAAAATATATTATTAACTTGCTGTTTTATAAGTTGATATTTGATTGCGTCCTGCAGATTTTGCTTGGTAAAGTGCCTGATCGGCCATGCGAATTACACTTTGTAAATCTCGGTTTTTTTGACCAAATTCGGCAACACCAATTGAAACGGTAAATTTAAGTTTTTGTAGTGTATCAAGTTCTAAATAATTATCGGCTATTACCCGTCGTAGACGTTCGGCAATATCTTGAGCCTGACGCAAGTGTGTCTGCGGTAAAAGAATAATAAATTCTTCACCACCGAAGCGGGCAATGATGTCTTGGCTACGTAAAGTATGTCGGCATGTTTCGGCAATATGTTGTAAAACATGATCACCAATATAGTGCCCAAACTGATCATTAATATTTTTAAATTTGTCGACATCAAAAATCAGTAATGAAAGTGGCTGTAACGGTTTGGACTGATGATGAATATGATAATTGGCAAGTTGAATAAATTGACGGCGATTGTTTAAGCCGGTCAGCACGTCGGTATGCGCCATAATATTGAGCGCTTCACGGTTCAACTGATCGAGTTTACTGTGTAAAAATACAATTCTGGATTTTTGCGTTGAATTCCAACTGATATACAAACTAAATAACAACACGGGCGAATAGATCAATATAAACAGTTGCAGTTGATGGATATTGCCAGAAATGGCGAAATACACCCCAATCAGTAAAATAAGACTGATACATAGAGAAATGAGCACAGCAGCCTTAAAGCGGATTTGCACACATAAATTGGCTAACACAATAAAAACCAAAGATGCATATAAATAGATCGGCACATCGGGGCTATTGGATAAATTGAGTAGGCTAAACCACAGCGCAGAAGCACCAACGATCGATAGGGGAAGCATCAAGTCAAAGAGTAAAATGCTCTTACTATATGTATAAATGCCCCATGTGATGCCCATCATCAGTAAGGTATAGGCTGTTTTTAAGCTTATCGCGAGCAAACCCACATCGGGCAACATAAACCAATCCGCTATGGCATAAGAGAGATAGGCCAATTGTGCAACGATGTTGACTTGGAAAAAGAATTTAAAAAGTTGACGACGATGGTAGTGGAAAAATTCTTGACGAAATTGAGCAGGAACACGAACAAAGGTTCCTTTCAAGGCTTTTTGGATCAGTGCACGTGATTCTTTCTTATACTCATTAATCATGCAAGATTACCGACAGGTGAGCATGGTTTGTATGTAAATTTATGTAACTAAAATAATCTATATTATTCTTATTTAAAATTAAACACGTTATTTCAATGATTTGTGAATTATTTGGTATTGTTTGGTTAAAAGTGAGTGTTAATTTGTGTTACTTAGATTTACATTTCACGTGATTTTAACAAGTAATTTTGCATTGGGTTTGTCTAAAGAAGCATCGATAACTGTTATGCTATATGTCATATTAGGCAACAAAAAAACGATTGTCCTATCTCTGTGATTCAGCGTATTAATGACAGCTGAAGAAGATTGAGTTAATGCAGATATAATGGAAAAAAATGCATAGGTCTAGCCGATAGTCCTTGCATCGGCTTAGCCAAATTTAGGGTAAGAATATGACCAATAGCAATTACACAGAAATATCTCATTCCGACGATTGTGAAAAATACGTCAATCAGTTCATTCAAGAATTTCCACTGCGCCGTGCTGAAATTGGTCAAGGCACAGTGATAAAACGTGCTTTACCGAGTCGGCATAAACGGATGATTGGTGCATGGTGTTTCCTTGACCATGCCGGTCCAGTGCATTTTCCTCAAGGTGATGGCTTAGATGTTGGGCCGCATCCACATATTGGTTTGCAAACATTTACATGGATGATTGATGGCACCATGATGCATACCGACAGTTTGGGCACACATCAGTTAATTCAGCCCAAACAAGTCAATCTCATGACAGCGGGTTATGGTATTTCGCATACTGAGGTTGCTCCAGAGTCTGAAACACAAATGCATGCTGCGCAGCTTTGGATTGCATTGCCAGATGACAAAATCAATATGGCGCCCCAGTTTGACCATTACCCAGAATTGCCTGTGGTGACACAAGACGGGATTGAATTGACGGTCTTGGTCGGTGAATTTTTACAGACTAAATCGCCGGTAAAAGTACATAGTGAATTATTGGGTGTCGATCTGCGTAGTTCGGAAAGTCAAAGTACCGTCTTGCCGCTCAATCCAAAATTTGAATATGGCTTTATGGCCCTCGAAGGGACTGCCAGTATCAATGGTCACGAGCTAAATGAAGACAATATGGTGGTACTTGAGCCGGGCTTAACCCAAGTCAAAATTGACCTACATGCAGGTGGCCGTGTTTTATTATTAGGAGGTGAACCTTTTGAATCACCGATTCTGCTGTGGTGGAATTTTGTGGGGCGCACACAAGAAGAATTGAATATTGCCCGTGAGCAGTGGATTAATCAGGACGAACGCTTTGGCTCTATTCCAGACTATGATGGTCCACGACTAGAAGCACCGGCTTTCCCTGATAAAATGCGTCCATCACGTTAACTTAAAAATAAAAATGAACAGCCGTACCTGTGGTGAAAATGGTGCGGCATAACCATGAGGGAGTCATTATGGGTATCGTCGCAACGGCAACAGTAAACACCTTAATAGGAGATGAACCCATGCGGGTGCTACATCATCTAGAAAAATCTCGTTCATTTCGTATTTTATGGGCAATGCAGGAATTAGGACTGGATTATCAGGTTCAGTTTTATCTGCGCCAGCCAAATTTGTCTGCTCCCCCTGAGCTTAAAGCCATCCATCCTTTAGGGAAGTCGCCCATATTGCAGGATGATGGACTGGTCTTGGTAGAATCTGCAGCGATCTTGGAGTATTTACAAGAGAAGTATGATCGGCATGATTTTTTTGCAGCCAAGGCGGAACATTCAAAACAACAATATCGCTTTTGGATGCATTATGCCGAAGGTTCTCTAATGCCGTTGTTGGTGATGCAGTTGGTCATGAGCAATGTGCCACGACATGTACCTTGGGTCATCAAACCCGTAGCTAATCGCATTTGTGATGGGGTCAAAAAAGGTTTTGTACGACCTCGCTTAAAAGAAAATATCGAGTTTTTAGAAAACCATTTAGCGGAAAATGAATATTTTGCGGGACCGTTTAGCTTTGCGGATATTCAGATGACGTTTCCATTAGAAGCCGTCATGACCCGAACGCAAGGGCGATATCCACAAATTCAGGCTTTCTTACAACGGATGCAACAGCGTCCTGCATATCGCCGTGCCAAACAACAAGAACAACTGTTGGAAGCACAGCAAGACCGGCAGGATGATTCCGCTTAGCTCACATGATACAAGCGTTCTTTAGGGAAGACGACTTTAAACAGCGAACCACGGTTTTCTTTGGACTCAATTTCAAGGTGTGCCTGATGTTGCATCAAAACGTGTTTCACGATGGCAAGACCTAAACCTGTTCCTCCCGTTTGGCGACTACGTGCGCTGTCCACACGGTAAAACCGTTCCGTTAAACGGGGTAAGTGTTTCGGGTCAATCCCGATACCCGTATCTTCAACGGTAAAATAACCATTCGTACCATCATCATGCCAACCAATGGTCACAGTACCGCCTTTCGGGGTGTATTTAATTGCATTGGTGATGAGGTTACTAAAGGCACTCGCCAATTCCATATCTGATCCGATCAGGTCACAGTGACTATCAATATCGAGATTCAGTGTATGTCCATAATCCACATTGTAAGCATGTGCATCGTCATATAGTTGGTTCATTAGGCTGGGCATTTCAATGATTTGATTTTTAGCAACTTTTTTATCATTTTCCAGACGAGATAATAATAACAAGTCATTAACCAAAGCATTCATACGGCGGGTTTGAGACTGCATTTGATCGAATGCGCGTTTCCAGCGTGGATTTAAATCTTCCTGATCGGTAAAGGTTTCGATATAACCACTTAAAACCGTGAGCGGTGTGCGTAGCTCATGTGAAATATTATCGACAAAGTCTTTACGCATTTGCTCAAGGTTATGCATACGTGTGACGTCATAGGCCACCAGTAATCGACTTTCGCGACCAAAACGGGTCAATTTCACTTGCACATAATGGTCTTCAAGTACCGATGATTTCATTTTCAAACCATCGGGGGCTAAATCGATATTGGTAAAGTATTCGATAAAACTGGGCTGTCTTAAAATACTTAAAATATTGCGCCCTTGATCGAGCTGTTGAATCCCCAAAAGCTTTTCTGCGGCAGGGTTCCACCATTCGATTTGGTGTAATTCATCAATCAATACCACCGCTTCAGCAAGTGCCACCAAGGAAGATTGAGCGCGGTCAATTAGGCCGACCATTTCAGCTTGTACGATGCGTTCTTGGCGCTGCGCACGGTATACATTAAAGAGCAAAGCCCCCCAAATGCCGTCTAAATTCGGCGGGACATCATAGGGACGGTTTGAAATCCATTCGTTGACCAAGTACAGTGAACGCATTTGCAATGCAAAGAACACTGCAAAGGCAATTAAGATGCAGATCCATAAGTACCCGATACCAAAGCCGATGAGTGCAGCAATGAGCAGGAAAAATGCCAGCAGTCTTAAATCCTGCTTGGCAAAAGTCCATAAACTGCTGTAACGGAATTTTTTATGTTCACTGGCAAGTTCAGGGACGGGATACGGTTCGTACATAGAAAATTAAAGACCTAAAATGACTAACCCATCACAGCGTCTGCACGGGTAGAGAAACGGTAACCTGTACCACGAACAGTTTGGACATAACGATCGGCTTGGAAAGGTTCAAGAACTTTACGCAAACGACGAATATGCACGTCAATGGTACGGTCCTCAATATACACGTTTCCACCCCAAACCTGATCTAATAATTGAGCACGGGTATAGGCACGTTCAGGATGAGTCATGAAAAAGGCCAATAGACGATATTCAGTTGGTCCCATATCTAAAATGGTGTTGCCAAAGCTGACACGTTGGCTGACTGGATCGAGGATTAAGCCATTGGCATCAATGGTTTTTTCACCACCCAGTGCATTTGAGCGACGCAGCACCGCTTTAATCCGTGACACCAACTCACGGGTGGAAAAGGGTTTGGTCATGTAGTCATCTGCGCCCGCGTCTAGACCTTGGACTTTATGGTCTTCTTCACCACGTGCAGTGAGCATGATGACTGGAATTTCTGACAAATTTTCATCGCGTTTTAAACGACGACATAGGTCTACACCACTCACGCCACCAGGCATCATCCAATCCAATAAAACCAGTGCAGGACGCTGATCTACAATCATTTGGTGCGCTTGTTTGGCATCTTCAGCTTGCTGACATTGAAAACCAGCCATATCCAGTGAAGTATGGATCATTTCCCGAATCGGGAGTTCGTCGTCGACGATTAAAATATAGTCATCTTTCACAGCGCAATACCCTATTTTATGTAAACGGTAGACCGTTTTATATTTATGACAGGCTTATTACAAAGATTAATTATGACAGTATCATTGCAAAAATGATCTTTCATTGGGGTTTAGAAAGAAATTGTGACAATTTAAATCCTGAAATATTCAACAACATGGGCTTTGCATCATGCTGTTGTCACAAAAAAATCATTCAAAAAAAAATTGTAAAGATCAGTGTTGAGGCCAAAATTTATTTACTGGGTTTTTCAGAAAAAGCATCTAACAAGGCCAAAAAGACCACGCTACATGACGATAAAACCTCATCAATCGGCTGTTTATAACCACTCATGACCCAACGAATCGCGATTTGGGTGACATAACCATTGAGACCAGTTGCGACCATCGAAATTTCACGTTCTGAACGATCAATATTCGGCATCATGAGCATGACAAAGGCATGAATCATACGGTCAAAGCGCATCATGGTTTCATGAATTGTGGCTTGGTTATGTAGCTCTTGTACCAACATGGCATCGATGTAAATGATGCGCGCCATACGGGGATTATTTTTTAAAGTTAACAGTAGGGCAGTTAAACCCGCTTCAATCATTTTTTTAGAATCGGTTGATGCTTGCATGATGGCTTGCATCACGTTTTGTTGCAGTTCATCGATTAATTTTAAAAAGATGGTCTGGAACAGTTGCTCACTTTTCTTAAATGATTCATAAAAATAGCGTTCGGTCAGCTTGGCTTCCAAACAAATATCTTTCACAGTCACTGAAAAAAAGCCATGTGTTCCATAGGCTTCTATACCGGCTTCAATCAGTTTTTCACGTCGCGCTTGCTTACGTTCACTGAGAGAAAGCCCTTTAAATTGACGTTCCTTCACATTTTTTGCCTGTTGTTGTTCTGTGTGATTTGTTGCATCTGTCATGAAAATATACGCTGAACTAAAGCAGAATTTTGTCTTATTTTAGCAATAATTTCAGTTTAAACCTATGTTTAAGCATTGGCGATTTCAACAGCTTAGCACGTCCTAAGATGACATTGACAATATGTATTGTCAAAACTATATTAAGTCGACGAACTGCACACATTGGCAAATGAGATCACGCTGTGATAAAGCCAAGCGGCAGCATAAAGGAATAAGGAATCACAATGAAAAACTTCAAAAATAAAGTGGCTGCCATTACAGGTGCAGGTTCAGGTATTGGTCAGCAATTGGCAGTGCTTTTGGCGAAACAAGGCTGTCATCTGTCTTTAAGCGATGTGAATGAGCAGGGTCTTGCGGCAACCGTAGACTTAGTGAAAGCCAGCAATGTACGTGTAACCACGCAAAAACTCGATGTGTCAGACCTTGCGGCAATGAAAGCATGGGCAGCACAGACCGTTAAAGATCATGGTTCGGTGAATATGATTTTTAACAATGCGGGTGTGGCATTGGGCACGACCGTTGAAGGCGCAAGCTACGAAGAGCTGGAGTGGATTGTCAATATTAACTTCTGGGGTGTGGTTTATGGCACCAAGGAGTTTTTACCGTATATTAAGCAAAGTGGTGAAGGTCATATCATCAATATTTCCAGCTTGTTTGGCTTAACGGCACAGCCAACACAGTCGGCATATAATGCCACTAAATTTGCAGTACGTGGCTTTACCGAATCTTTACGCCAAGAATTGGATATTGAAAACTGTGGCGTGAGTGCGCTATGTGTTCATCCGGGCGGGATTCGTACCAATATTGCCAATGCCGCAAAAATGAATGATAGCCTGAAAAGTTTAGGCATGAACCCGCAAAAATCGGCACAGTCCTTTAATAAATTCTTGCGCTGTCCACCTGAAGAAGCGGCTCGTCAAATCATTGAAGCAGTACAAAAAGATAAGCGTCGTTTATTGATTGGTAATGATGCAAAAGCGATTGATTTAATTCAACGTTTTCTACCGACGGGCTATCAAAAATTAACAGCGATGGCGACTAAATTTGGTCAATAAGCGGTAATTATAATCGATTGAAAAGAGCCCACGTCAGTGGGTTTTTTTTATGCCCAAAGGAAAGCCCAAGGCGTATTGCTTATTTCATAAAATGAGATATAAAAATGGAGATATCTGATGATTTGAAATAAGCAACTGTTGAATAACCAACAGTTTTTTGGCGTCAAAACCAACAGAATCTATCGGGTTTGAATAATAAAACTTTAAAAAATAAATACTTAAAATGTTGGCACAGTTGTTGCCATATTGGAGTGAACAAAACTCACCACTGTATGGAACATTTATGAGTACTTTTACGCATCGATATCTTTCTGTTTTTCGTGTCCTGCAACAGGCATGTTGTTGTGCTATGACACTCGCGATGATGCGCGCTTAAATTCTAAAAGCTGTCTTCGAGTTTCGGTCGTGCATAAGTTGAATAAAACCTACGACCACTCAGATTAATTTTTAAAAACCCACGCAGTACATTCACTTCATGCACCTTGCATGGGGTTGGGGGATTTTGCGCTTTGGGAAAAATGTTAGTGAAACCAAATCATGAAAAAAACCACATTAACCGTTGCGGTCGGACTGATTTTATCCGCAACCAGTCCGCTGAGTTTTGCATCGGATGAAGCACTTCAGCAAGAACTGAGCAGCTTAAAACAACAAATTGAGAGTTTGCAAAAACGCTTAAATGCAGTGGAATCTGGGACGACCAAAAGTAAAGTCGTAGAAACGGCCGCGTTGACGACAGAAGATCCGAGCAACGCCGCTGATGTTGAAGGTGAAACGCAGGTTTCAGAAGTGACCGCAGCAACATCCGAAGATATCGACGGCTTACGTGCAGATATTGAAAACTATAAGTACGATCAGTCACGTCAATATGAACGTCAAACCACCAAATCGACTCGTGATACAACCCTGTATGGCACAGTTCAACTACGTGCCAGTGCGCTCGATGAAACGGGTGTGTTGGGTTCAACCAAATCGACATTTGATATTGGGACTGCGCTGATCGGTGTACGCGGGAATTTATTCCGTGATTATAACGAAGGCAAAAACCTCGACTATCAATTGTCCTTTGGTTATGGCAAACGCAATGATGGCACCAATAACAGTAACTTTAACTTACTAGATGCCTTTGTTCGCTATAACGCTTTTGCCACCAATGCGGGCCCTGAAACTGCCAAACTCAACTTTACGCTCGGTCAGCAGTTATTGCCCTTTGGTCTAGATGTGCAGTCTCCTGAAGATTTGCGTCCGACCATTAATACCGCTGCAGCTTCGACCTTTCTAGGACTGTTTAACCGTCAAAATGGATTTATCGTCCGTGGAGATGCCAAACCTTTTGTCGACTTTGCATCGAACTACCGTGCGCCGCTATTTGAGTATGCCTTAGGGTTGACCAATGGGAACGCCAGTAATAAGGCAGATGACAACAATGGCAAAGATTATATCGGTCGTGTGGCTTTTACCTTGCCAGTGGACTACGCCAGCATTTTCCGTGAGTTGAAGTTTGGTGCCTCTTATATCAAAGGCGAATCGAAAATTTCAGCCGGCGGAATCACTGATAATGCTGCGAAACGTGATCGTTTGGGTTTCGATATTTATTATAACCACGCACCATTTGGTGTGACCTATGAATATCTGCAAGGCAAGACCGATTATGTCGACACCGTAGCCCAAGACATCAAAGAAGCCAAAGCGGAAGGACATACTTTTACCGCTTTCTACACCTTGGGTGATCAGTTCTACAACAGTATTAAATCCAACGCCAAATTTGATGATTTCTGGCCGAAGTCAGTCCAAGGTTATTACCGTTTTGACCGCTATAACCCGAATAAAAACAACGCAAGCTATCTCGATACCGCGAGCGGTCGTATTGGTGAATATGACATTCACTCTTTGGGTTTAAACCTATTTTTTGCGCAAACCACAAAATTCCAATTACAGCTGAATCACTATCTGTTTGATGTCGAAACGGCAAATCAAAAAGACACCAATGAGCTGCAAGCTCAGGTTCAGTACACCTTTTAATTCAAATATTTAAACCATTAAGGAACATTTAAAATGAAAATTATCTCTAAAAAAATCGCAGCCACATTCTTGGCACTTTCAGCACTTGGTTTAAGCGTTCAATTGCATGCTGCCAATCCCAAAGAAATTCGCATTTCAGTATCAGCTGCGGGTGAGGGGGGTAAACCCAAAGTGGGCGGTAGTTTTGTAGCTACAGCACATTTACGAGGTGTGCTCGAACAAGAATTTAAAAAAGATGGCATTAAGGTGAATTGGCTCTTTTTCCCAGGAGCAGGCCCTGCAACCAACGAAGCTTTAGCCAATGGCAAAGTGGACTTTGCATTGCATGGCGATTTGCCCTCATTGGTTGGACGTTCAACGGGATTAAAAACCAAAGTGTTGTTCTCGACAGGGCGTTTTGGTCCTACCTATGTGGTGGTGCCTGCCGGATCAAATGCTAAATCCTTTGCAGATCTAAAAGGCAAAAAATTCTCCGTCTTTAAAGGCACCAATGGTCAGATCGTCTTTAACCGTGTATTAGCAAAATACAATTTAACTGAGCGCGATTTACGAGTGATTTCGCAAGATGCCTATTCGGCGCGTACTGCGTTGGCGACAGGTGATATTGATGCCACGATTACTTCACCGTTTAGTTTGCAAGCGCGTGGTGTGGCGAAAACATTACTAGAAATTAAAGATCCCAAAGTTGCACCGATTGCGCACTTTTGGGTGACAGAAAGTTTTGAAAAACAATATCCAGAGGTGGTGCAACGTGTCGTGACGACACTGATTAAACAAGCGCAGTGGAGTTCTCAAGAAGCTAATCGTAGTGCGCAATATAAACTTTGGGCACAAAGTGGCATTCCGTTGGTGGATTATCAAAAAACGTGGGATGGCTGGAATTTAAAAGACCGTACTACACCGCTATTAGACGAGTTCCACCGTTCACAAATTGACAGTGCTTTAAAAATTGCCAAAGACGCTCGTTTAATCCGTCGTGATGTGGATACCAAAACATGGTATGAGCCGAAGTATCTGAATAATGCCTTGAAAGAGCTGAAGTTAGAGGGTTACTGGCGCCAATTTAATGCTCAAGGTCAACCGAAGTAAGTCGCAGCCATGAGTCGTCCGATTGAAAGCAATGTGATTGCCAGTCCATTAACCACCAAATTTATGAGCAGTTTTGTGCTGCTTACGATTTTGGCTGGACTGGGTGTGGGTGTAGCACGGGTATTAATTTCCTTGTATGCCGTGCATTTAGAAGCCACCGAATTGCAATTGGGGCTAATTTCTGCAGCGCAAAATTTTGGCATTTTGATCATGGCATTGCCGATTGGCGTGTTGGTACAGCGCTTTGGGTCTTTGAAAATATTCTGCATCGGCAGTGTGTTGGGCGCTGTGGTCTATAGCTTAACGCCACTCAAAGCTGGTGCATGGTATCTCTTTGCAGTCACAGCCTTAGTAAGTTTTGTCTTACCCATGCGCTTTGTTTCGATCAATACCGTTTTTTTGAGCAACTTAAAACGTTTAGGTCCAGTCCGTGCGGGTTGGTTTCGCGGTTCGCACATGATGGGATATTTCCTGATTGCGCCTGCATTGAGCGTGTTGTTGGTCGAGCATTTCGGCTATGGCGGAAGTTTTTATGTGGTGTCTTTGCTTTTTTTAGGCACCTTGCTGTTGGCTCCGTGGTGCTTTCAACGTAGTACTCCGCAAGCGACGAATCGCCCGCATTTTCAATGGCGAGATATTGTGGCGCCTTTGGCACTCATCAAAACCCATGCCTCGCTGCGGATTGTCTGCATATTGGAATTTTTGAGCAGCGTGGCAAATAACTACTTTGGCTTTTTCATTGTGGTGATTGCTATCCAAAGTTTTGCACTTTCGGAGCCAATGGCGGTGATGCTGCTGACCGTACAAGGCATCGTCTTTGTGGGATCGCTATTTAGCATGGGCGGTTTGGCTGAGCTGATGGGTTATCAAAAGTTTTATTTGATTGGCCTAAGCCTGATGGCAACGGCATTACTGATTTTAGCCTTAACCAAAATCACGCTGTTGATGTGGCCTGCTTCGGTCATGTTTGGACTTGGACTCGGTATGTTGCATATCGCCAATTTTATGTCTTTCGCCCGAGTCGGTGAGCAAACTGCGATGGCTAAGATTTCTCCAATTTTAGCCCTCGTCGGACCTTCGGGTGGGCTGTTGGGTGGCTTGATAGGCGCCGTATTTGGCGCACAGGTTGGACTACAAAATTTATTTTTACCAATCGGGCTGGTGTTTATTGGTCTGATTATTTTGATCAGCAAAGATCATGAATTTATTCAATTTTTAAAACCTGATGTCTCAGAACAGAGCGTAAAAGGACAAGAATTATGAGCCTTACGGATGTATCTGCACATTCGGTTCCCTTGCAAAGTGACCGAAGTGCGTTGGATTTTTTTAAGACCTATTTAAAACTAACTTTGCAAGTGGCGTGTGGACTCCTGATGCCAGTTTTATTGTTCGGTTTGTGGTATGTGGCAACACTCAAACATTGGTTGCCAGAGCAAATTTTACCTGCACCGAATTTGGTGTGGCAAAGCATAGTTGAATTATGGCAAAGCGGTGAATTGAGTTTTCATTTTGCCATCAGTGCCAAACGTATTTTATGGAGTGTCTTGCTTGGTGCCAGTGTCGGGATTTTGCTTGGTACTGTGTTGGGATTGGCCAAACGTAGTCGGGACTTTATTTTTCCGACGGTGAATCTTGTTGCGCAATTTCCCATAGTTGGCTGGATTCCATTATTGATGATTTTCTTAGGCATCGATGAGGCTTTGAAGATTGCCGCTATTTCATTGGCTGTGTTACCACCGCTGTTGATTGCAACCTATAAGGGCATTACTCATGTGCAGAATAGTTTGATGGAAGTGGCAGAGGTTTACCAATACAGCAATTGGCAGAAACTCAAAGAAGTGATTTTCCCAGCTGCACTACCCAGTGTGATCAGTGGTTTACGTCAAGGCATTATGCAGGCGTGGTTGGCATTGGTTTTTGTCGAGTTATTAGCAAGTAGTGAAGGAATTGGTTATCTCATGGTGTGGGGACGTCAGCTAATGCAGATGGACTTAATCTTCATGGCGATCATCCTGATTGGTATTACGGGCTATGTCTTAGATACCTTGCTGGCTTGGTTAGAAAAAACGGCACGCTTTCATGCAACCCGAGTAGGAGGCAACTCATGAGCATTCTTTCATTACACGGGGTAGCGCACCAAGTCTTAGTTAAAACAGCAAAAGCACTCGTTCTACCTGTGGCATTTATCGCACTGTGGGCAGTGGCTTCACAGCAAAACTGGGTCGATCCAAAGTTGATTCCTAGTCCATGGCTCGTGCTGCAAAAAGCTGTGACCGTGCTCCAACAACCGAGCTTTTTGACAGGCTTCGGCGAAAGTTTGGCACGAAATTTTATTGGCTATGGCATAGGTGCGATAGCAGGTGTGTTGTTTGGGATCTTGATCGCGAGTTCACGCCTTTCGAATTGGTTATTTGCACCGAGCTTTCATGTATTGCGTCAAATTTCGCTGTTTGCATGGTTGCCACTAATTTCGACCTTTTTAGGTGAGGGACACGGCGCCAAAGTGCTGTTTATTACCTTATCTGTGTTTTATCCCGTGGCGCTACACACCTTTGAAGGTGTGAGCAGTATTTCGCATAAATATCGTGAAGTGGCCGAAGTCTACCAATTTCCAAAGACATACGCGTTTCGTAAATTGATATTACCCGGTGCTTCGGCGCAGATTTTTGTCGGTTTACAACTTGGGCTGATTTTCGCATGGCTTGCCACTATTGGCTCTGAATTTTTATTGGCGAACTATGGCAATGGTCTGGGCAATATCGTGATTCAAGGGCGTCAGGCTTTTGATGTCGAACTGATTATTTTTGGCATGTTGCTGATTGGTGCTGTGGGCGTGTTGCTCAATACGGTACTGACTTGGGTTGAGCGTAAAGTTTTAGCTTGGCAGCAGGTTGGATAGGAGAACATAACAATGAAAAAAATGACAATCCATAACATTCCCCATCTCTGGCGTAGCCTATTTTTAGCTGCCTTGGTCGGTGGCACAGCCTTGGTTGGTTGCAGCACGCAGCAAGTGGATGAACCTCAGCAAATGGCTTTAAAAGAACTACGCTATCAAAGCTATCCGGGACTGGTGTCTTTGCCTGAGTTGGCACAAGACTTGGGCTATTTAGGCGACATTAAACTCAGTTATGTCGGCACAGTACAAGGTGGGCCACAAGATTTACTCACCTTGGTGGCAGGAGATGTTGATTTCGCTGGAGCCTTTAATGGCGCTGTGGTGAAAGTTATTGCCGCGGGTCTAGATGTCGTTCCCGTAGTGGCTTCTTATGGCAGTGATGCTGAACAAAACGTGGGTTTCTACGTGCTAGAAAATAGTCCTATACGTGGCCCACGAGACTTTATTGGCAAGAAAGTCGCAGTGAATGCCTACGGGGCACATTATGACTTTGTGGTGAAAGACTATTTGGCTCGTCATGGCTTAACTGACGATGAAATCCGACAAGTTGAGCTGATTATGTTGCCACCAGTGAGCTCAGAACAAGCTCTACGGAATGGTCAAATTGATATTGCGGTGTTCTCAGGCATTTTGGAAAAACGGGCCTTAAAACATGGTGGTGTACGTAGCATCTTTAAAGATATTGATTTATACGGGCCCTTTACCGCAGGCAGTTTTTCGATGCGTGGAGAGTTTATTCAAGCGCATCCTGAGTTGGCTCGTACTTTTGTCAGTGGCGTGGCCAAAGCTCAGGAATGGCTACACAACACGCCGAAAGAGCAAATCATTGCCCGTATGGAAAGCATTATTGAAAAACGTCAACGCAATGAAAATACAGCACTGATTCCATATTACACAGGCACAGGTGTCCACGAAGTGGGTGGTGTGCAAAAAGATCAGGATTTTGCCCCATGGGTGAGTGCCTTAGAAAAAGAACACAAATTAAAACCGAATCAAATTGAGGTCAGTCGCATCTATAGCAATGAATTTAATCCCTATGCGAAAGACCAAAAATCAAAAGGAATATAACAATGACCAGTGCATTACATTTAGATCACGTGCGTAAGGTATTTCCTGCACAAAACCATGTCGGCAGTAAAAACTATAAGCCTGAATTTGTTGCCGTAGAAAATGTCACTTTGGATATTCAGCCGGGTGAATTTGTTTCAATCGTGGGGCCAAGTGGCTGTGGAAAATCTACATTATTAGACTTAATTGCGGGTTTAACCAAACCGTCTGCAGGGCAGATTTTACTGAGTGGCAAGCAGATTACTCAACCGGGTTTAGACCGTGGCATTGTGTTCCAGCAATATGCGCTCTATCCATGGTTAACCGCACTGGAAAATATTGAATTTGGTCTAGAAGCCAAAGGCGTAGCAAAAAAAGAACGCCGTGAAAAAGCCGAATACTATTTGCAGCTTGTGGGTCTCAGTGGCTTTGAAAAGCATTATCCAAATGAACTTTCGGGCGGCATGAAGCAGCGGGTTGCGATTGCCAGAAGTTTAGCTTATGAACCAGAAATTTTATTGATGGATGAACCTTTTGCAGCCCTAGATGCGCAAACCCGAGAAACTTTACAAGCTGAGCTGATCAATATTTGGAAAAGCTCGAAAAAAACCATCGTTTTTATTACTCACAGTATTGATGAAGCGATTTATCTGAGTCAGCGCGTGGCGATTATGACCTCAAGACCGGGGCGGATTAAGGAAGTGATTGAAATTCCGCAAAGCCTGCGCAGCTCGAGTGAAGATGTCCGTTCATTGCCTGAATATGGCCGAATTCGCCACAAAATTTGGTCATTGCTCAGTGAAGAAGTGATTAAAGCGCAAGCCCTCGAAAAACATAAACAGCTTGCACATAACTAAAATATTCAGAGGATTTATTTATGTCATCGACTAAACAAGCCATCAGTTATACTCAATCGTATAACGACATTAAACCCCGACTACAGTTCACTTGGTTAAACACGGTATTTAAACGCACCATTGCCATCGTGGCTTTTTTCCTGCTGTGGGAGATTCTGCCGCGTAGTGGTGTGGTCAATCCAGCCTTTTTACCGCCGTTATCTGTGGTGTTGGAAACCACATGGCAGCTATATCAAAGCGGGCAATTAGGCATCCATTTCTTTGCCAGTATAAAGCGTTCCATTATTGGTTTCATTTTGGCCCTAGCGATCGCTATTCCTTTGGGTCTCATCATCGGTTGGTACAAGCTCGTGGCTGAAACCTTAAATCCATTGTTAGAACTGTTTCGAAATACCACAGCACTAGCATTAATGCCGCTGTTCATCTTATTTTTAGGCATTGGTGAAACCTCAAAAATCAGTCTGTTAGTGTATGCATGCACATGGCCGATTTTATTGAACACCATTACAGGCGTACAAACAGTCGATCCTTTACTGATTAAATCGGCACGAACCATGGGCCTAAAACCCTATCAATTGTTCCGAAAAGTGATTCTGCCTGCATCCGTACCCACGATTTTTGTCGGTATCCGTCTGGCAGGGGCAATTTCTATTTTGGCCTTAGTTGCAGTAGAAATGTTTGGTGCCAAAGCAGGTCTGGGATATCTGATTATTTATTCGCAATTTAGCTTTGAAATTCCACAAATGTTTGTGGGCATATTAGTCATTACCCTCGTAGGCTTATCCTTTAACTATTTCTTGATTGGACTAGAAAAATACTTTACAGCGTGGAAACGAAACCCCGTGGAATAATCTAGACAAAATGGAAAAATAAATAAAAACCTCGGGATATACCGAGGTTTTTTATTACTGATTTTTTATATTTAAAATAATGCAATGAATAAAGAATGATGTAGATGAATATTTATGTATCAGTTTTTGGGATTATTATTTTAATGTGGAGTAAATAAAAATATGACTTATTTATAATAAGCCATATTTAATTAGGCGAGTGCGAATCACGTTCCTTGTCACTCCAAGCAAACGAGCCGTATGCACTTGATTGTATTGACAGTGTTGATACGCACTTCGGATAAATTTTTCTTCAATCAGCTCATTAATATTGTCTTGCTTGAGTTGATTTGCGGCTTGAAAAATTTGTAAAAAGGTCTGCTCAAGTAACTGTCCAGCATCTTGAATATCCTTGATATTGGCTACAGCCGAGGTGGCATTTTGTAAGTTAAACGGTTCTGCACGTGAAAACGACGATGTACTTTGAATACTCGAAAAACTAATATCTTCCGGTTCAATTACGCCTTTTTCACTGACTAAAATCGCATGTTGAATGGTATTTTCTAATTCGCGAATATTGCCCGGCCAGCTATGTAAACTGAGTTTTTTGAGAGCCAGTTGGCTGAGGCGTAATGGTGTGTCATGTGGATTGGTTTGATAGACCTGAATGAAGTGTTTAACCAAAGGCAAAATGTCACCACGACGCTCTGAGAGACGTGGAATGCGTAGTAACGCCACATGTAAGCGGTAGAATAAATCTTCCCTAAAACGACCGTCCTGTACGGCATGCTCTAAATCGACATTGGTTGCGGCTATGATTCGGACATTAATCGGAATGGACTTGAGGGAGCCGACTCGAACGATCTCTCTTTCTTGTAAAACACGGAGTAATTTGACTTGCATAGGCAAGGACAGATCACCAATTTCATCTAAAAATAAGGTGCCATTATGGGCTGCTTCAAACCAACCGACACGGCTGTTAATTGCCCCTGTAAAGGCTCCTTTTTCATGTCCAAATAATTCGCTTTCGACCAAGGATTCGGTAAAGGCACCACAGTTCACCGCGATAAATGGACCTCTGGCACGATGGCTCAATTGGTGGATTTGGCGTGCAACCAACTCTTTTCCTGTGCCTGTATCACCAATGATGAGTGCATTGGCCTCACTTGGTGCAATTTGTTCAATTCGAGACAACAACGCTTGCGATAACGGGTCTGCAAAGACCGTCGCTGTTGCCCGTTTATGTTTCAGTGCAGAGGGCACTGCAGGTTGGGTCAAAATAGACATATCGTTTCTTATAGTTGTTGAAAATACAGATCATGATGAAAGATTTAAAAATAAAAGATAAATAATAATTCGATATTTAAATATCAGTTTCACCGATAAATTCATGCGTGGATTATTTATCTGATTTTAAGATAAATAAAATCGGGATAACTAAAGGATAAATCAAGATATAGCAAGTGATTGAACTGTTTTATAGTAAAGCTCTCTAAATAACAAAAGGCATAATTAAAATGGCGATTACTTCAGTAAATGTGCGAAACCAATTCAAAGGCGTGATTAATGAAATCGTAGAAGGTCCAGTGGTTTCAGAAATTGATGTGGAAACCAAAGCGGGCTTTTTTACGTCCGTGATCACGACGCGTTCGGTGAAGGATTTAGACTTAAAAGTAGGTTCAGAGGTAGTGGTGTTAATTAAATCGACGGAAGTGTCACTGGCTAAACTCTAAGGTTTAGTCCAGCAAAGTTTGTCAGCACAAATAGAGAATAATGATATGAGCGTAGAACAAGCTGGTTCGGTTTCTATTCAGCAGCTAACGAAACATTATCCCACACAAAAGCAAGAAGACTTAACCGTACTTGAGGACATTAACCTGAATATTCAGCCGGGTGAGTTCATCAGTATTGTGGGAAGTAGTGGCTGCGGAAAATCCACATTATTACGGTTGTTGGTTGGTCTAGAGCGTCAGTTTCAGGGCCAGATTTTGGTTGATGGTCAGCCTATACAGGGCACGAGTTTGGAACGTGGTATCGTGTTTCAAGATCATCGCCTGTTTCCATGGTTGACGGTAAGAGAAAATGTACGGATTGCCTTGCATAAAAGTCAGTTTAGCCGTGCAGAAGAAGATGTATTGATTGATGAGCATCTGGAGTTGGTCAAATTAACCCAATTTAAAGATGCTTATCCTTCGCAGTTGTCTGGTGGGATGAATCAACGTGTGGCGATTGCCCGGAGTTTGGTGAATCGACCACAGATTTTATTACTCGATGAACCCTTTGGCGCACTCGATGCATTGACGCGGCAAAATTTACAGGATGAATTACAGCGAATCTGGCAAAGTGAAAAAATCACCATGATTATTGTCACCCATGATGTCGAAGAAGCGGTATTTTTGGGTGATCGGGTAGTGGTCATGCAGCCGCATCCGGGACGAATTAAACGTATTGTAGATATTCATTTAGCCCATCCGCGTAAACGCGAAGATGTCCGTCTGACCAATATTAAAAATGACATTTTGACTGACTTTAGTGATCCAGTAAAAGATCAGTTGCTTGAACCTTTATCTCACCGATTTGCCGATTATAAATTTGCATGGTAAGTCTGAATTGACCATCACCTAAACTTTTCAAAGCCCTGAATTCAGGGCTTTTTTTAGGCTTATCAAATATAGGTCAGTATGATCATCGCTTAAGTTGGATCAATATCAGTCCATAAAAATGCCCCTGTTGAGGCATTTGTTTTTCAGTTTTATTAAACGTTGGTTTATGAGGCTTGGGAGGTATGTCTTTTTTCTAAAACATATTGGTTTTCAGGTCGTTTTAAACCTAAGTTTTCTCGTAAGGTCTTGCCTTCATAAGCCGTTCGGAATAGACCACGACGTTGCAGTTCAGGAACGATGAGATCGACAAAGTCATTTAACCCCGCAGGTGTTGTTGGCGGTAGGATATTAAAACCATCGGCAGCGTCATTCTCAAACCATTCCTGCAGTTGGTCTACGACTTGTTCAGGCGTGCCGATCAAGGTCCAATGTCCACGGGCTGAAGCGATATATTGATAGAGCTGACGAATACTAAAATTGTGCTTCCGGGCAATATCAATCATCATCTGCTGACGACTGGAGAAATTAATGTCTGCATCTTCTATTTTCGGGAAAGGGGCATCTAGATCAAATTTGGCCAGATTAATGCCACCTGCCAAAGCAGACAATAAACTTAAACCCACTTCTGGGTGAATTAAACTATTTAAAAAGTCATATTTTTCTTGGGCTTCTTGTGCTGTCTTGGCAACAAAAATCGAAACCCCCGGCATAATTTTCAGGTCATCTGCATGGCGGCCATATTTCACTAAGCGGTTTTTGACATCACGATAAAAGGCTTGCGCATCTGCTAAGTTCTGCTGTGCTGTAAAAATCACTTCGGCATATTTGGCGGCCAGTTCACGACCATCTTCAGACTGTCCCGCTTGTACAATCACGGGATAGCCTTGCGGTGGGCGAGAGACGTTGAGAGCACCCAGTACCTGATAGTATTGGCCCTGATGATTGGGCTGATGTTGTTTTCGGGCATCAAAAAATTGCCCAGTTTCTTTGTTGTAATGGAAGGTATCATCCTCCCATGAGTCCCAAAGTTTTTGAGTCACCTCAATAAATTCATCGGCACGTTCGTAACGCTCTTTGGGTTCAGGGTGCTGCTGAATGTTAAAGTTTTTTGCGGCATCGGCAGAGGCTGTCGTTACTACATTCCACGCAGCACGACCTTTAGAAATATGATCTAAAGAAGCGAATTTTCGCGCCAAAATGTAGGGGTCTTCATAAGTCGTGGACGCTGTGGCAATAAAGCCAATATTTTGCGTCACAGCAGACAGGGCTGCAAACAATGTGACGGGTTCAAAGCCGACGCCTTTATCGCCCAAACCTTTCTCACCTTCGACAGCAGAACTCCAACGGACAGACAGACCATCGGCAAGAAAGTAGGCATCAAATAGACCACGTTCTGCGGTTTTTGCCAGTTCAATTGCATAATCAATATTGAGATGATCTTGTGGGCGAGATTCAGGGTGGCGCCAACCCGCGACATGCTGTGAGGTGGTTGGAATAAAAGCCCCAAGCTTTATTTGACGTTTAGACATAATAATTTCTCATTCCAATTATTCTTAAAAGATAAAAGGAATAAGAACAAAATCTATGCCAAACCATAATTGTTTGAAAATATGCAACTTTTAATTATATTGTATTTTAAGTGTAGATAAATCAACAGGATATAAAACCAAATGTTGAAAAATAAACAGCAGTTTAACGGCAAACTTTATGCATGGATCTGTACAAGATTTTTCATATTAAAATGCAAAGCTGCGGATTGGCATTGAACGCTATTAGCAAACTTTATAGCAATACTTTGATGGTTTTTCGTCTCCATACCAGTTGGTAATACAGCCCTTGTAAAATACATAAGCTGACAAAAGCCAAAGCATAGGCATACCAAATGCCTTTTAAGCCCCACCATTCACTAAATAGGTAGGCACACGGCACTTCAATGCAAATAATCGCCATAATATTAATAATCATCGGCACGGTCACCGTTCCACTGGCCCGCATAATGGAAGCAAAAATCGCACTGGCACCAAAAAATAAAATCGACCAAAGCACAATGAACAGCAATTCTTGACCGAGAACCACAACTTCAGGATCTGTAATAAACAGCGCCATTAAATATTTAGAGAACAAATAGCCCAATGCCACCAAGATACCAGTAATAATGAAATTCATCCCGATGGCCGTACGTTTCACACGATTAATTAATTCAGAATGACCTGAACCGATGGCTTGTGCTGCAAAAATAGAAGCCGCAATCGCGATGGACAAGGCCGGGAATTGGATATAGTTCAAAACCTGATTGACCGCGCCATATGCAGCAGTGGCATCAGCCCCATGGCGGTTCACTAAACCGACAATCACGAGACCGGCCACAGAGGTCGTGACCATCTGAATACCCGTAGGAATGCCTAGTTTTAAGATAATTTTGCTGAGATCATGTTGATGGCGAATATGACGAATCAACTCGAAGTCGAGTTTGAGCGGGTGATCTTTCCTTTTTAAATAGAAATATAAAAACACCAAGGCAATTAAAAAGCCGATATGACTGGCAATGGCAGGGGCAATAATACCTAAACTTGGAAATCCAAATTTTCCTGCAATTAGTACTGGTGTAATGATCAGCCCTGAACCAATGGTCATACCCGATGCAATCAGCGGTGTTGTACTGTCACCGACCCCACGCAAAATCGAGGTATAAATAATATAAATAAAGAGCAGTGGGCTACCGGCAAGCATCCATTGCACATAAGGCAAAGATAAATGCATCACGTCTGGGGCTGTGCCTAAGGCCAATAAAATGGGCTTGGCAAATATCACCCCTAAAAAGGCAATGATGCTGCCACCAATCAAGGTCATAAACAGAGTGGAACCCACCACAGTACGAACTTTTTCAAGATTCTGCGCGCCCCAAGCTTGCCCTATCAACACGGTTGCACCTGCCGAGAGTCCAATCACAAAAGCCATTAAACAGAACAAGATCGGGAAAAATACCGCAACCGCTGCAATGGCATGCACCCCAAGCATCTGACCGACAAAAACGGTGTTAATGGTCCCAGATAAATTCTGCAAAATATTGGTGGCGATCAAAGGCACCAGAAAAACTAAAAACGTTTTCCATAAATTTTGCTGAGTAACGAGGGACTGTTGTTTTGACATGCTCAGGTCCTAGACGCGGCTTTTTATGATTTTAAGTTACTGATAACACTATCATGTTGGCATTCAAAAAAGCCTTAGTTTTTGAGTAACCAAGGCTTCATTATTTCTACATGTCTGTTTTAAAAAAACGTTTGGGCAGATACGGCTTTAAACCGCGGAGAGAATCTCTGCAGCTCGATCTAAGGTGGCATCTTGTTTGGCAAAACAGAAACGTAATAATCGTAAATTTTCCGGCGGTTTTTGATAGAATGCCGAGACAGGAATCGCCACGATTTTATGTTGTTCTGCCAACAACTGACACATTTCCACATCGCTTAAATCTGGGCGTATGGCACTGTAATCAAGGTTTTGGAAATAGGTACCTGCCGATGGAATCAACTCAAATCTAGAGTGGCTTAAGCCCGCATTGAAACGGTCACGCTTGGCTTGGTAAAAATCGGCCAATTCAGCAATGTGCTCAGGATGTTCTGCCATAAAGTTAGCCAATGCCATTTGTACGGGCGTAACACCGCAGAAATTTGCAAATTGATAGATTTGGCGAAACACTTGCATCAAGGCTGGCGCTGCAATGCAATAACCGGTTTTCCAACCTGTGACGTGAAAGGTTTTACCAAATGAGCCCACGACAAAACTGCGTTCACGCAGCTCAGGAAATGACAAAGCAGATAGATGCTGACGACCATCAAAAATTAAATGCTCATAGACCTCATCCGATAGCACAATAATATTTTTATCTCGAATCAGTTCGATCAAGTTGAGCCAGTCCTCACGCCCCCAAACAGCACCTGTTGGATTATGCGGTGTATTGACAATAATCATCCGGGTTTTATCGTTAATCACAGCGGCAACACGATTCCAATCCACAGTAAAATGTGGCGTCTCTAAGGCAATGTGAATGGGATGAGCCCCAACCAATTTTACACTGGGCGCATAACTGTCATAGCTCGGATCAAAAATAATCACTTCATCATCCGCATGAACCACGGCTTGAATGGCACTAAAAATACCAATGGTTGCACCCGGGGTAATGATCACTTCGGTGTGAGGGTCAATATTTAATTGGTCGCGTTGGGCAAACAGTTGGACCAATTGCTCACGCAAATGCATCAGTCCATCGCCGGGTGCATATTGGTTACAACCTTGTTGCGTCGCATCACTTAGCGCATTTAACAGTGCAGGAGGTGCAGGGAAATCAGGAAAACCTTGAGATAAATTCAGTGCATTTAGACGCTGCGCCATTGCGCTCATGACGCTAAAAATAGTCACACCTTGTGCAGGTAGTTTGGATTCAATTGTGATCATGGAGCTTAAAATTTTTAATAGGTTGCATTTTGAGTGTAGCAGCATCTCAGCGGCTGCGAAAAGTTAGATCAGCAAAATTGATCCAGTATTGACGTTCCTATTCTCTTGAATCCTAAAGTGATGCAAAAGCCAAAAAGAAGAATTCAACAATTTACTTACAAAACAAGGTGGACGAAAAAATAATCATTTTCTAAAATGCGAAGTTTATAAAAAATATTTTCCTTATAACAATGCTTAAAAATATTCACGCCATGGTGGAAAACTTTGGCTTTAGCGTACAGAAACGTGCGCTACATATTCATTTTTCAAATGAATCATTAAACACAGAAGTTTTTATTCAACGGATTGAGGGTCAACACCGTATCAATCAAGGCTTTCGTGCGGAAATTATTTGTCTCTCGACCAATGCTCATCTGGCTTTAAAGCAGTTTATCGGTGGCCGAGTGGCTGTCGATCAAGTGACAGATTTGGGACAACTCAGTCGCCTGACTGGTGTAATTACGGGGGCTAGCCAAGGTCAAAGTGATGGTTCGCTGACGGTATATAAACTCATTATTGAAGATGCGACAGCACTTTGGCATAAGCGCCGTAATAGCCGTGTATTTATGAATAAGTCGGTGCGTGAAATTACCGAAGTGCTATTTACTGAGTGGCAGCAAAAAAGCGCATTATTTGCCGCGAGCTTGAGCCTCAACATGGATGGATTGACTCGAAACTATGATGTTCGGCCATTTACTATGCAAGCCAATGAGAGTGACTACGAATTTCTGACTCGACTGTGGCGTAGTGAAGGGATCAATTGGTTAATTGATGAAGCTGAGTTATTTGTCGCATTTTCGGCTGCACCGATGCAAGCACAGCAGCTGCGTTTAATTGATACGAATCAAGCTTATAGTGCTTTGGAACGGAAAAAAATTCGCTTTCATCGGAGTCATGCCACGGAACGCTTGGACACGATCACCAGTTTTGTGGCAGAACGTTTTTTACAATCGACCACGATTCAGACGCAGCGTTGGCAAGCTCAACAATTGGCACAAGACCAAAGTAATCCGCTCTTAAGCGCCCATGCACAGAGTGAGCAACAGCACAATGAAACCTTAAGTTTAGAGCAGGCGTGGACCATGAGTTCGGCTTGGACAACCGACCTTAAAGGTGCAGATCAGGCAACCACTTCAAATACACAGCAATTGGATCAGTTGAATCGGCAACTCAATCAATATCAGGAACTTCAAGCCAAATATTTTACCGCCAGCAGTAGTGTGCGGGATGCGCAAGTGGGGTATTGGTTTGAATTAGAAAATCATCCTGAAATCGATCAACATCAAACGACAGATCGTGAATTTCTCATATTGGGCAAAGCATTTTATAACCAAAATAATTTACCCAAAGATATTTTGGTTCAATTAGAAAAGTTACTTGCCGCGAGCCGTTGGCTATCTTTAGGGGATGAACGGCAGGCCAATGAGCTGTATGTGGTCCGTCGGCAAATTTCTGTGGTGCCTGAATATGATCCTTTATTACACCGGCCACCTGCGTTTCCACAGCGGGCTAAAGTGGTCGGTCCAGAAGGTGAAAGTATTTATGTCGATGCTTGGGGGCGTATCAAAGTTCGGTTTACGTTCACCCGCAGTGATGATCACAGTCATGATGGTGGAGCAGGGAGTAATGATAATGACAGTGACTCGGCTTGGGTCGATGTACTGACTCCATGGGCGGGTGAAGGTTATGGGGCACGTTTCCATCCTCGTATTGGTGAGATCGTGGTCATCGACTTTTTTGAGGGTGATGTGGATCGTCCCTTTGTAGTAGGACGAATACATGAGGCTGAGCGATCTCAGACCATGTTTGACCTCAAAGGTCAGCTTCCTGAAACCAAAAAACTCAGTGGTATCCGTTCACAAGAAGTTGCGGGAGCAGGCTTTAACCAACTACGCTTTGATGACACAACTGGGCAAATCAGTACCCAATTACAGAGTAGTCATGCAGCGACACAGCTGAATTTAGGTAATCTGAGTCATCCTAAAGATAAAGAACAAAGCAATGGTCGTGGCGAAGGTTTTGAACTACGCACGGATGCCTTTGGCGCTGTTCGAGCGGGTCGTGGCATGTTGATTAGTACTTATGCGCAGGAAAATGCCATTGCGGACCACTTGGAAGCGGCCAAAGCGCAGGCGTTGCTGAGTCAAGGTCAGGAAAGCATGAAAATGCTCAGCAGTATTGCCGTGAAGCAACAAACAGATGCGTTGAATGTTATAGGTCGTTTGCCAAAACTGATTCAGTCCTTAGAACTTAAAAGTACTTCAGAAGCCTTAATCACAACAGTCGGTTTATTTAAAAATGACTTGGCAGAAGATCCGCTGAATGCTTTAAAAAATTGCAAAGGTTTTATTCAAGATATCGGCGCGATTACTAAAGATGTGAAAGGCACGGTGAAGCAGTTCAAAGCCTATTTTGAAGATGCTGAGGAAGCTTTTGATAACTTGAAGGGCGTGATTGAAAAGCTTGAAGAACATGGTGCCGATCAGCTGAAGGATCGGGTCGCGCAAATTAAAAAACAGCTCAAAGATGATCCACTGAAATCGTTGAAAGAAATTGGCAAAATTGTTGAAGACATTAAGATCAATCCAGATGAAATGATCATTGGCGGTGGCTTTGGCAAGCCAGAAATTTTTACGCCAACAAAGGCCTTAGCGCATGTGAAAGGCTTTATGGAGAGCTATAGCCAAAATTTAGAAAGTTCTTCAGACCCAAAACAGCAGGAACAGGGCAAGCTGTTTAGGCAAGCTTTAATGTTATTGGCTTCACCCAACGGCATTGCAATGACCACACCTGAAGATATTGTCATGCAGGCATCGCAGGATATTGCTGAGAGTGCACAAGGTTCAGTGAATGTGAGTGCACAAAAAAATATTGTGCATCATGCGCAAGATAAAATAAGCCTATTTGCGGCGCAAAAAGGCCTAAGTGCTTATGCGGCTAAGGGCAAAGTAGAGTTGCAGGCACAGGATGATGCGATTGAGGCGATAGCCCGTAAAGTGATTAAGCTTATTTCCACTGAAGATAAAATTGAATTGACCAGTCCGAAAGAGATTGTGCTAACGGCAGGCGGTTCACAGTTAAAAATTAATGGCGATGGCATATTTTCTACAACAGGCGGTAAATTTGAGAGTAAGGCTGGGCAGCATTGTTTTGTGGGGGGAAGTAAAGTCAGTTATGAAGTGCCTCAGCTGCCGAATGCTTCGATTTATAGTAATAGATTAGATGTGTATGACTTATTTTGGCAGAGTGATTTTAGCCAGCTTAGTTTCAAAGCTTTTATACCTGAGACGAACGCAGTGATCAGCGGTGGGATTGATGAGCATGGTCGAACTGGAAAGATTTCAACGGCTGATCCTTCAAAGCTTCAAATCTTAGTAGGTATGGATGATGAATGGGGGTTAAGTATTGATGGTTATGATGTAGATGAACTCATTGATCAAAATAATAATTAAGGTATAAAAATATGTCTAATAAAGCTTTAGTAACAGTACAAATTCTAGATGCTCTTGGTAACCCAATACCTAAGATTCACTATCAAGTTAGAAATCAGAAAACAGATCAGCATGTTGTAAAAGGTATCACTAATTCAAAGGGCTGTTTTTATGAAATTCAGCGGGACAAAGGAACGGTTTTAGATGTATATGTGAAAAATCTATTTGATGATGGTATGAAAAAAGTCAAATCTTTTACTCTGTCAAAAGATCGAATGTTAGTTAAGGTAATTAGTCCAAAATTGCTTATAGATTTAAAAACTTTAGAAAATAATGGTAAACAAGGTGGTTATAAGCGCAAGACGCATATAGTTCAGAAAGGAGACACCTTAACTTCGATTGCACAAAAGTATCAGACTACAGTTAGGGCATTAGACGTTCTAAATAACCTTGAAAATAAAAATAAAATTAGCATAGGCCAAATTATTAAATTGCCAGTTAATACGCCAGCAACAGGCAATAAAAGCAGTCAGGATAAGAAACCGCAGCCGATTAAAAAGCAGCCAGAGAAGACCAAGTCTCAAAAATCAGCACCACCTAAACATGATGAAAAGAAAGCTAATCAATCATCAGAATCTAAGTTAGATGATTATAAAAATAAGGCATTGGAAAAGCTTAATGAATGGTATGAGGATGGGAAAAAAGCTTTAACTGAAGTTATTAAAATTGAAATGAAAGAGGACCGAAGTCAGGATGGAGGTACTCCCAAATCTGATACATCAAATTTATGCAAGTCATCGCCTCAATGTATTTCAAGTGGGCAAAGTGAATTAATACGAGAAATTAATATCCGTTTAGCTGGCTTTGGCGGTGCTTTACCTACTGATAAATTTACTCCTTTAACTGAAGCTTGTATCAAACAGTTTCAGAGGGATTATATGGGGGTTCCTGAAACGGGGAAAATTTGTGGAAGCTTATTATTGGCTTTAGATAAGTTCTATACAGAATATCCAGTTGCAGGATTTATGGCAAAAGCTTCATGTAAATGTGGGAAATGTTCTGGTTATGGTAATAATCGTAAAGGAGTTACTTCTGGTAGTAATGTTGCTAATGAATATCCAGGAATACATAGATCTCTAATTTGGATATTAAAATCTTTAAACTTTTATTTAAAAAATGAATTTAAATCAAGTGGATTAGAAGTGGCATACATCGAATCAGGATATAGATGTATTGAAAATAATAAGCAGCATAAAAGAACGAGTGTCAACCATATGGGGCTAGCACTAGATATACATATAAAGAAGGACGGAGTAAGAACCAAAGAATTATTAGATATGGAATTCATTAGAAAAAATATAATGGAAATTAAGATGGGAGCTTCAGAGCAAAGACAAACTGATAAAATATATCTTGAACCTAAAGTTTTTAATAACGGCGGTTCTGGAGCAACAACTTGGGTGCACTATGATGTTACGAGGTTCTCTCAGCCATATTTTAATGACCTTTTTTTCAAAAAGAGTGTCGCAGAATTGAATGGTGGTCCATTAGTTGAATTAGTAAAAAAAATAAATTTAGTATCGATTTTAAGTTGTTCAGGTGTATTAACTGCGACAAGTAATAATTTAAAAACTTCTGATAAAACAATTGATGAATTGGTTGTGGAGTTGGGAAATGCAATTGCTAGTGGTGAAGGAAGTTATGAGGCTTGGAATGCAGGAGCACCTGAAGGGAAAAGAGTCAAATATGGGAAAATGAATGATTTACCAGGCACAATTACAGGAAAAACAATTAATCAATTGTTACTAGCTTCAAAAAACTATAGTTGGCAAGACAATAGGCGAAGATTTGCAACCGGAAAATATCAAACAATTCCATCAACATTAGACGCTGCAAGAAAGAGAATGAATCTCACTGGTGATGAACTTTACGATGCGAATATGCAGGAAAGAGTTTTTAAGGAACATTTATTAAGAGGACGAACTGAAATTTACAATCTTATACACAGTGGTAGCTCAACAGTTGAAAAAGCTATGATAGATGCCTCTAGAGAATGGGCTTCAATAGCTTTACCTAAAGGTAGTAAGAATAAATTTGGCGTTATTTCTGATGGTTCGGTAGGCTATCACCAATCTGGTACAAATAGAGCTAATTCACATTCAACAGCTAAGGTAAAAGAAATTTTTGAAAAAATTAAAGCATATCATTCATCAAAATAGGTTTTAAAAATGAAATTAACCAAATTGTTCCTTTTCTTAATTTTTGGATTATTAAATTCTAGTTGTTCTTATTCGAGAGAGGAATCATCATTTATTAAAGATAGTCTAAAATCTGAGAATGTTAGTTCATGTAATGTAGAAAAAATTAAAGTAAATTTTTGTACTAATGAAAAAATAAAAATTTATAATCAAAAATTAGCTAGCACAGCTAATTTTTCAAATGACAAAATACTTATAATATTAAATGAAGATAGATATACCGGTAAAGGTGACAGTAGAAATGTAAAAGCAATTGTTGTCATAGATTCATCAAAAGGAAAAATATACCCTTTGCAACAAATAGTTGGTAATTTTGTGGATTCTAGGTTGGAAGTTTTAAGTAATGAAAATCCTGAAATTAAGTTCTCTAAATCCTCAAATGAAATTTGTATTTCTGGAACTACTTATGCTAGTGATGATAATAATATAAATGTTGAAAATGAATGTTATATATTTGAAAATGATAGTTTTAAAAAAATAAAAAAAGATCCTGAAATTATAGGTAGTGAAAAAAATATAGTATCAAAAAAATATGATTCTGATGTGCATTTGAAATGTATTTCAAAAAAGACAAAAGAGTGCTCTGGTCTAAATTTAATAGAAACAAAAGAACTGTTTAAAAAGTATGACTTCGTAAACCTATCGGATGGACCAAGTATGGTTCTAGATAGAGGTCGATTTCAATTAATAATTTCACCTTTTGAAGATGAAAGTGGACCAAATTTAAGAGTTATGCAAGTTAAAAATAATAAGTTAGTTGATGAAAAATTTATATATTTAAACAATAGAGTAGAAATAGATAATAATTCAATAATGACGTATTATCAAAATTCTAAAAAAATCATATATCAGTTTAAGTAGTTATTATATAAAAGCCGACTTTCGTCGGCTTCATTTAATCACCCTTCCAGCACTTCTTCCAATAACCCCTCACTCGGCGCAAAGTAATACGCGCCATCCATAGGCGTGACAAAGTGAAGTAAACGGTCGTGAATACCATCGCCGCTGGTGCCAAACATACGTCTTAACATACAGCTGATAATTTTTAAAATCATTTGTCAGTTAGTGATGTAGATACAAGTAATCTAGTAGATGTTGGAGAGGTTATTGGAAAGTCGGGTGCTACAGGTAATGCTAATAAGATGACAACTATAGCAAATGGCGCCCATTTACATTTTGAAGCAAGGAGTGCTCCTTTATTAGGTATTGGTTTAACCGGGAGAATTGATCCAATACCTTTTATTAATGCAAATTTACCTTATTAGTTCGACTAACCCCTAAAAGGCATAATATGAAATATATAAAAAAAATTTCCTTATTTTTAATTATTAATTCTTTTTTTGGATGTGGATATGCAAAAATAAATAATAGTTGGAATGATCCAACTCAAGAAGCTATACAAATAAAATCACCTATCGATTTTATAGATAAATATGGAACATATAGTATAGTTTCTACTAATAAAAAAATAAGATTAACTGATTTTGGTGATGTTGATAAAAATAAAAATGGGAGAAAGTACACATTGAAAAAATTTGGAGTACAAATTTTTAATCAAAATAAAGTCTTCGATGTTTATAAGTCAACAGTTCCATTAAAATCTAATGTTGATATAAATATCTTATATCGTGATAAAAATATTGTGGCATTTCGTGTTCGAGAGGATTTTAATATTGATTATGTAAAAACGCCTTTTAGAAGCTTTATTGTTAATACTTTCGTTTATAATTTTAATAGCAACAATTTCTTAACAGTTCCTGTTTTAGCTTCAGAAGATAACAATGCTAATGGTAAAGGGGTGGATTTGTTGCAAGGAGATCAATTTACGTTTAATTCTAAAAAAGGAATTTTTACATATTTAGCAAATATAAAATATGCACAAGGTGGTAAATCGAGTGTCTTTAAAGTTGATTTAAGTAATACGTTAAAATGTGTTTCAGCTACGCAGGGGTGTGAAAATATTGGTCTTTCCACTGCAGAATTAAGTACTATGAATAAATAAATTTTGTTGCAAAGAGTAGGAAAATCTACTCTTTGCATTTTCAAAATTTACCCTTCTAAAATTTCTTCCAGCAACTCTTCACTCGGCGCAAAGTAATACGCTCCGTCCATTGGCGTTACAAAATGTAGTAAGCGGTCGTGAATACCGTCACCGCTCGTACCGAACATGCGAACCAGCATGCTGTCGATAATGCTTAAATCATTGGTATATGCCACAAAGAACAAGCCTTGATCGCCACGGCCATCGCCATAAGGCAATGAATGACGCAAAATTGCGAGTTCTTCACCTTCATCATCTTCAACAACTGTACGTGATACATGTGAGTTTTCAGGTTGTTCGTTTTCATCTAACTCAATCGATTCAAGTTTGGTGCGCCCAATGACATGTTCCTGAGCATCTACCTTTAACTTTTTCCATTTATCTAAGTTATGTGCATAACGCTGTGCAAAGACAAAAGAACCATCAGCAAAAATACCCGCATCTTCTGCTAATAATGCTGTTTCAGCACGGTCATCTGGAAATTGAGGGTTTTCAGTACCATCAATAAAGCCAGTTAAGTCACGGCCATCGAAATTACGGAAGCAAACACGCTCATCTAAAACCTCAACTTTATCTTGAATGCCATCAAAGAAAGCTTGGCTTAAAGCAAAGCAAATATCTGTACGCTGTGCCGCAATGTGAATCAGCACATCTGCTGGCACTACAGGCATGTTAAATGAACCTTGAATTGGATCAAGTTGTTTAAAGCCTGCCGGAGCTTGACTGTAAAGTTGCGCCCAAAGTTCTGGTCCAAAAGCCACAGCCGTTTTAATCTGTGCATTAGGATGTTGGGTAATCAGACGATCACGAGTGTTAAATAAGTCTTCAAGTTGTTCTTTTAATTCGCTAATCGTTAACTCTTTTAAACGTAAAACAATAAAACGAGCATGATCTGAGGGTAATGGCAAAATTACAGATTGAGCAGACATTCATGGCTCCTAAAAATTATAATTTCTGAGTGGCTGTGTGTATTGTGCCTTAAGCAGCGCTGAGAGTGTAGCCTTCATTTGGCCTTTTAGCGTGCATTATTGTCATGAAAATAGAGTAAATGTCATATAATACAGACCCATTTCAAACTTGAGCTAATGATGTCCTATCAAATCTGGATTGCATATATGTTGGCATGTTGGGTGATTAGTGTTTCCCCAGGTGCAGGTGCAATTGCGTCTATGTCGAGTGGTTTGAATTATGGGTTTAAGCATGGGTATTGGAATGCCATCGGCCTGCAATTGGCACTTTTGGTTCAGATAGTCATTGTTGCAGCTGGGGCAGGGTTCTTATTTGCGACGACACCATGGGCATTTCTGATCGTGAAATGGTTTGGTGTGGGCTATTTATTGTATTTGGCTTATTTACAGTGGACAGCGCCAACAGAGTCAATTGAAATCCAACAAGATTTACCAAATAAATCACGTTTAAAATTAGTTGTACATGGCTTTTTGGTCAATATGAGCAACCCTAAAGCGATTGTATTTTTGTTGGCGGTTTTGCCGCAGTTTTTAGATTTATCCAAACCCCAATGGATTCAATATGTCATCATGGCTGCAACAATGATTAGCATCGATTTGATTGTCATGGCGGGGTATACCGGTCTCGCTGCAAAAGTGCTGCGGTTGTTAAAATCACCCAAACAACAAAAATATTTGAATCGAGCTTTTGCGGTATTATTTGCTTGTGCTGCGAGTTTATTGAGTTTGGTGCATCAATAAATCCAGTGAGATGATTCTGAACATTGTATTTGACGTGCAAAAAAAGCCATGCAACTGCATGGCTTTTTTTTGATATGTCGCGAATTGAACAATGAACGTTGCTACTTAAGCCACTTTCTTAAATTTTTGCATAATAAAAATCAGGGCAAAGAGCAGCGCCATGGTTAATACAATAGTCAGTCCTGTAGAGGTGTTTAAACCAGCACTTGACCATAACCCCACGGTCACACCGACTTGGGCAATGATGAAAGACCACAGCACCATTTGTTTCGGGGAATTTGCCAATAAACGAGCGGTTAATGCAGGAATCACTAACAATGCACCCATCAGCAATGAGCCGACAGCACGTAAAGCCAATACGGTAAATAATGCCAGTAATAACATAAAAATCAGACGTTGCCATTTAGCGCTGACACCTTCACTGACCGCAATGTCGGGGTCAATGGCAATCTGAATCTGCGATTGCCAACTTTTATACAGCACTGTCAGTGCCACAATGATCACCACTGCAAAGACAGGCAAATCTGACCAAGAAATGGTGAGTAAATCACCAAATAAATAGCTGAGTAACTCAGGTCTTAAACTTGGCAAATGTTGTATGAAGAGTAAGCCAGAGCACAGGAGTGTTGCTGAACATAGCGCGAGCAAGGCGTCATTGGGCAAGCGTGGATCGTGTAACACCCATAAGATTGCAACTAATAAAAGTGCAATCAATGTAACGCCTGTCCAAAGCGGTAGACTCATCGCACCGGCAATGGCGACACCGAGTAAAGTGCCATGCGCCATGGTGTCTGCAAAAAAAGACATGCGACGCCAAAGCATCAAGCAGCCGAGGGGTGCAGTCAGGAACACCAGCAAAGTGCCCATGATCCATGCTGGCAAAAGGAGTTGTAGCCATTCCATCATGGATTATGCTTCCGGTTCAGGGTGAATATGGGGACGAGAGTCATGCTGGCAAGGCGTTGCACTATCGCCATGCGCACAGTGATCATGATGGTGTTGATAGAACACACGATTTGTTCCAAAGATCGCTTGATATTCAGGATGTTGCTGTACATTTTCAGGCAAGCCACTGCAACAAATATGTTTGTTCAGGCAAACCACACGATGTGTTCCTTGCATGACCCACTGTAAATCATGAGAGACCATCAAAACTGCACAGCCATATTTTTTAGGCAGGCTACGCACGTAGTCATACAGTTCCGCTTCAGACTGGATATCTAGACCTTGCATAGGTTCATCCAGAACCAATACATTCGGTTGACGCAATAAAGCCCGTGCAATCAATACACGTTGACGTTCGCCGCCCGATAGTTGCTGAACTTTAGATTGTTGTAACTTGGCAATGCCTGTATCACGAATAATTTCTTGCTTAATGCTGGCATCACATTTTTCTAATGCCAATAAATCACACACACGTAGCGGTAAGCTGTGTGATGGATTAAATTTTTGTGGCACATATGAGAATTTTAATTTTTGTATGCTGATCACTTTACCAGATACAGGTTTTACAATACCCAATAACACTTTGATGAGCGTGGATTTGCCTGCACCGTTAGGACCAATCAAGGTGACAATTTCTTTTTCGTGTAAGGCGAAATCTACATTTTTTAAAATGTCACGTTCATCGATTCGGACATGAACATGCTCTAAAGCCACAATGGGCTTCATATTTAGTGTTTGCTGCGGCACTGCTGACAGATCCCTGAAATTTCAATAATACTGTGATGTGCAGTAAAGCCATCGGATGCAGACAATTCATCGAGTTGCGCCATCAAGCCTTGAGCAGATGCTTCTTTGACTATTTTACAATCGGTGCAAATCAGGAATGCGGCTTGATGTCCTTCGCGCGGATGACAACACGGGATGTACGCATTAATCGACGTTAGACGGTGAATCAAACCTTTTTCAAGCAGAAAATCCAGCGTACGGTATACCGTCGGTGGCGCTGCAGGTCGGTCAGACTCACTTTTGATTTTAGCCAAAAGGTCATAAGCGCCCATTGGCCCCGTTGCATTTAAGATCAGTTCCAATACTTCTTTACGCAAGGGCGTAAGTCGAGCACCCGTCGCACTACAGAGACTCTCAGCTTCAGCAAGGCGCTGTTCGACATTATGATGATCGTGTACACCATGCAAAGCATTATGATGTTCGTGTGAACATGCGCTCATAGCCAACCTCGAGTACGAAACTGTATAAAGAAAAAGACTTTAAATCTTAACATGAAGCGTAAGGACTTACGAACAGACGTAGGTTTTTTTACGATTTTGTTATATTATAACACTATTCATTTTATGGTGCTCTCTCCCCATGTCCCGTGTATTTCTTTTTTGTAGTTTGGCTTTATTCAGTGTGATGAGCTGGGCGCAAGGTCTCGTTGTTTCTACACAACCGATTTATTTAATCGCGAAGGATGTACTTAAGGGCGTAGAGCAGCCCAAACTACTGCTTGACCATCAATCTGGACATGATGTGAGCTTGACGCCTGCACACCGTAAAACCGTGCAAGATGCCAACTTGGTTTTATGGTTAGGCCATGCACACGAAGCACCTTTAGCAAAAATGTTGGATGAAAGTGGCAAAAGTATCGCTATTTTAGACTCAGGCATTATCAGTGCGTTGCCTTTGCGGGATGTTCGTGGCAATGCATTAAAAGGCACAATCGATACACATGTCTGGCTTGAACCAAACAATGCGGTTCGAATCGGCTTTTTTATTGCTGCTTTACGTTCACAACAGTTTCCAGAACATCGTGAAAAATATTGGGCTAATGCGCGTGCATTTGCGCAGAAACTCTTGATCACAGCCCAAAAAACAGATGTGTCGAGCCGTGCTCAGCCTTACTGGTCTTACCACGATGCCTATCAATATCTTGAGCGCTCACTGAATTTGAAATTTACCGGTGCGTTGACCGATGATCCACATGTCGCACCGACATTGGCACAAATCAAATACCTGAAAGACCATCGCGCGCAGCCAAAAATATGCTTACTTGCAGAAGCACATGCCAGCCAAAATCAGTATCAAAAGCTCGGTGGCATCGTCTTTCAGCCGGTGGACGAAACGATGAGTGGGGCAGGGGATTTTGTAACAGCATGGAAGATGTTGGCTGATGAAACCCTGAAATGCACACTAAATGCACGAAAGTAAAGTAAAAAATAAACAACTATTGATTAGTTTGAAAGCAGTTTGCCAATTTAAAAAAACACGACTAAGGTCGGGAAAAGATTGCAAGTTAAGGGGTGTAACTCTATAATGCCTGCGATTAAAAATAATCATCAGTTAAACTTGTCAAGCAGAATTGCTGTGAGTGAACAAAAATGAGTCGAACTAGTCGCATGATTGATCGACGATTAGCGAAAGCTTTAGTCATCTTACAAGCAGTAATGATTCCTGTTTCAGCCCTGATTGGTTGGGTCCTTAAAGACACAATCACAGCATATAGTGCAGCTTTGGGTGCGTTGGTATGTTGGCTAGCAAGTAGCTACTTTTCATGGCAGTCGTTTCGTGCGGCTGGTGCCCGTGCCTCTAAACAGGTGCTGTCAAACATGTATCGTGGCTTAATGGGCAAGTTTGCAATCGTGATTGTTGGATTCATTTTGATTTTGATCAATGTCAAGCCGTTGTCAGCGGTGGCATTGTTTTGTGGTTTTATGCTCGTACAAAGTATGTCGTGGGTCGCTCCTTTTTGGGCAACACGCTTAAAAAAACGAGTGTAAACACAACAAAAAATTGAAAAGTTTTTTGGAGAGTAACGAGATATCAGGCAGCACGCGATATTCGTTTTCTCTATTAGTTTTGACATTGACCAGGTGTGATTTATGGCTGCTGAAGAACATGCCCTTACTTCGACCGAGTACATTCAGCATCACTTGACTAACTTGACCTATGGCAAAATGCCAGATGGTACTTGGAAGTTAGCTGAGACTGCTAAAGAAGCTCAAGAGATGGGGTTCACTGCTATTCACTTGGATTCAATGGGTTGGTCTATTGGCCTTGGTATTGTTTTCTGTTTGTTGTTCTGGGTTGTAGCGAAAGCTGCAAACTCTGGTGTTCCGACCAAGTTCCAGTCTGCAATCGAAATGATTATCGAGTTCGTTGACTCAAGTGTCCGTGACACTTTCCATGGCAAATCGCGCTTAATCGCGCCGTTAGCGTTGACCATCTTCGTGTGGATTTTCCTCATGAACTTGATGGACTTGATCCCTGTTGACTGGATTCCTTATACAGCTCAATTGATCGGTGCTAACGTGTTTGGTATGGATCCTCACCACGTTTACTTCAAAATCGTTCCATCTACTGATCCTAACATTACCTTGGGTATGGCATTATCAGTATTTGCGTTAACTATTTTCTATAGTATCCGTGAGAAAGGTCTTGTCGGATTCGGTGCAGAATTTGCACTTAACCCATTTAACCCAAGTAACCCAGTTTTAAAAGCATTACTTATTCCAGTAAACATTATTCTTGAATTAGTAACTTTTATTGCACGTCCAATCTCATTGGCTCTTCGACTGTTCGGTAACATGTATGCGGGTGAGTTGATCTTCATCTTGATCGCATTACTACCGTTCTGGATCCAGTGGGCGTTGTCTGTGCCTTGGGCGATCTTCCATATTCTTGTTATTACGTTACAAGCATTCATTTTCATGATGTTGACTATCGTATATATGAGTATGGCTAGCGAAAAGCATTAATGGTATTGCTCAACTGTCAAAGGGTGGTTGGGCACACAATTTTTTAACTTAATTTGGTATAAACCTAACCTCTGAGGAATTATCATGGAACTCACTTTAGGTCTAGTTGCAATTGCATCTGCTATCTTGATCGCTTTTGGTGCTTTAGGTACTGCGATTGGTTTTGGTCTTCTAGGCGGCCGTTTCTTAGAAGCTGTTGCTCGTCAACCAGAATTGGCTCCACAACTTCAAACTCGTATGTTCTTAATCGCAGGTCTTCTTGATGCTGTGCCTATGATCGGTGTTGGTATTGGCTTGTTCTTCATCTTCGCTAATCCATTTGTAGGTTAATCAGCTTAATTCCTAAATTAAACTATTGAGGAATAGCAATGAATATCAACCTCACATTGATTGGCCAAGCGATTGCATTTGCGATTTTTGTCGCATTCTGCATGAAGTTTGTATGGCCACCACTAATCAATGCGATTAGTGAGCGTCAGCGTAAAATCGCTGATGGCTTAAACGCTGCTGAAAAAGCAAAAGCTGACCTTGCGGATGCGCAAGCACAAGTGAAAGCTGAATTAGACGCGGCTAAAGCACAAGCGGCTCAATTGATCGAACAAGCGAACCGTCGTGGTGCGCAATTGGTAGAAGAAGCGCGTACTCAAGCTGCGGCTGAAGGTGAGCGTATTCGTCAACAAGCTAAAGAAGCTGTTGATACTGAAATCAATGCTGCTCGCGAAGAATTACGTCAACAAGTTGCTGCTCTTGCAGTTACTGGCGCAGAAAAAATTCTGAACCAGCAAGTTGACGCAGAAGCTCACAATGCCATGCTGACTCAGCTGGCTGCTAAACTTTAAGAGAGGCGGATTATGGCTGAACTCTTGACGTTGGCACGCCCATACGCTAAAGCAGCATTTGCTTACGCTTCTGAGCAAAATGCAACTGACGCTTGGTCAAATGCATTGAATTTGCTCAGTGCTGCGGTGCAAGACGAAGCATTTTCAGCTTATCTAAATCGCCCTGAGCTTACTCCTGCTGAGCAGGTAAGTGTTTTCGCAAAAGTTTTAGGTGAAGACCAGACTGCAGCAGTGTCAAACTTTTTGACATTGCTTGCCGATAATGACCGTCTGGCACTTCTTCCTGAAATTTCAGAAGAATACGAACAGCTCAAATCACAGAATAACAATACTGTGGATGTAGTGATTGAATCTGCATTCCCATTGACTTCTGTACAAGAACAATTACTTGCGCATGCATTAGAGAAAAAATTCGAAGCTGCCGTAAATGTTTCTGTAGAAGTTAACCCAGCGTTAATCGCGGGTGTAGTTATTCGTGCAGGCGACCAAGTGATAGATGATTCTGCGCTTAACAAGCTTGAAAAAATGCGGACTCGTCTTCTTGCTTAACAGCTCGAAGACTGAACTTTAAAAAGATTGAGGTATAGCGCAATGCAACAACTGAATCCATCCGAGATCAGTGCGCTCATTAAACAGCGTATCGGCGATCTGGACACCAGCGCGACCGCTAAGAACGAAGGGACCATTGTTATGGTTTCCGACGGTATTGTGCGCATTCACGGCCTTGCTGATGCAATGTACGGTGAAATGATCGAATTCGACGGCGGCTTATTTGGTATGGCACTGAACCTAGAACAGGATTCAGTGGGTGCCGTTGTCTTAGGTAACTACTTAAGCCTTCAAGAAGGTCAAAAAGCTCGTTGCACAGGTCGTGTATTAGAAGTTCCGGTTGGTCCAGAACTTTTAGGCCGTGTAGTAGATGCTCTTGGTAACCCAATTGATGGTAAAGGCCCTATTGACGCAAAACTTACTGATGCTGTTGAAAAAGTAGCACCAGGCGTAATTTGGCGTCAATCAGTGGATCAACCTGTACAAACTGGTTATAAATCAGTAGATACAATGATCCCTGTTGGTCGTGGTCAACGTGAGTTGATCATCGGTGACCGTCAAACTGGTAAAACAGCTATGGCGATCGATGCGATCATCGCTCAGAAAAATTCTGGCATTAAATGTGTATACGTAGCAATTGGTCAAAAACAATCGACTATCGCTAACGTTGTGCGCAAGCTAGAAGAAACTGGCGCTATGGCGTACACAACTGTTGTAGCAGCTGCTGCAGCTGATCCTGCAGCGATGCAGTATCTTGCTCCGTATGCTGGTTGTACAATGGGTGAGTACTTCCGTGACCGCGGTGAAGACGCGCTTATCATTTATGATGACTTGTCTAAACAAGCTGTTGCTTACCGTCAAATTTCATTGCTTCTACGTCGTCCACCAGGTCGTGAAGCATATCCTGGTGACGTATTCTATCTACACTCACGTTTACTTGAACGTGCTTCACGTGTATCTGCTGACTACGTTGAGAAATTCACTAACGGTGAAGTTAAAGGCCAAACTGGTTCATTAACTGCATTACCGATTATTGAAACTCAAGCCGGTGACGTATCTGCATTCGTACCTACAAACGTAATTTCGATTACTGACGGTCAGATCTTCTTAGAAACATCATTATTCAACGCAGGTATTCGTCCTGCTGTGAACGCGGGTATCTCTGTATCACGTGTTGGTGGTTCTGCTCAAACTAAGATCATCAAAAAATTGTCAGGTGGTATCCGTACCGCTCTTGCGCAATACCGTGAATTAGCTGCGTTTGCTCAGTTCGCTTCTGACCTTGACGAAGCAACTCGTAAACAGCTTGAACATGGTCAACGTGTAACTGAGCTTATGAAGCAAAAACAATATGCTCCATACTCAATTGCTGACCAAGCTGTTTCAATTTATGCATCTAACGAAGGCTACATGGCTGACGTAGAAGTGAAGAAAATCGTTGCATTTGATGCTGCGTTGATCTCTTACTTCCGTTCAGAAAATGCTGCGTTAATGCAAAAAATTGACGAGACTGGTGCTTACGATAAAGAAATCGAAGCAGCAATCAAAGCAGGTATTGAAAGCTTTAAAGCGACTCAAACTTACTAAGATTCAACTGTGTTGAATCTGGTTTTGGTTTGGTTCACGGATCAACCTTCGGAAGCTCGAAAGGGCTTTCGAATACTAGGTTAAGCGTATGGCAAATTTAAAAGAAATTCGCGCCAAAGTAGCTAGTATCAAAAGCACGCAGAAAATTACTCGCGCGATGCAGATGGTAGCAGCTTCTAAGATGCGTCGTGCGCAAGAGCGCATGGCTCAAGGCCGTCCGTATGCCGAAAATATGCACCGTGTAATTGCTCATTTGGTACAAGCGAACCCTGAATACAAACACCGTTATATGGTTGAACGTCCTGTAAAGCGCGTTGGCTATATCATTGTTTCTTCAGATCGTGGCCTTGCTGGTGGTTTGAACATTAACTTGTTCAAAAAAGTGGTAAAACACGTACAACAGCAACAAGAGCAGTCAATTGAAGTTCAATTTGCTTTAATTGGTCAAAAAGCGGTTTCGTTTTTTAAAAACTACGGCGGTAAAGTTCTTGGTGCAACTACAAACGTAGGTGATGCTCCGAGTCTTGAACAGTTAACTGGTTCTGTACAGGTGATGTTAGACGCGTTTGATAAAGGCGAGTTAGATCGTATTTATCTAGTGTCAAACGGCTTTGTCAACGCCATGACTCAAAACCAAAAAATCGAACAGCTTGTTCCTTTAGCAGCTGCTGAGGAAAGCGAAGGTCTAAACCGTCAATACGGTTGGGACTATATCTATGAACCAGAAGCTGAAGAGCTGTTAAATGGTTTATTGGTTCGTTACATTGAGTCTATGGTTTATCAAGGTGTGATTGAAAACATCGCATGTGAACAGTCTGCTCGTATGGTTGCAATGAAAGCTGCAACTGATAACGCGGGTGAATTGATCAAGAGCCTACAACTTATTTATAACAAGCTGCGTCAAGCCGCGATTACTCAGGAAATCTCTGAGATCGTTGGTGGTGCCGCTGCCGTTTAACATTATTAGTTTGAATTGAGGAGACAGCAATGAGTAGCGGTCGTATCATTCAGATCATCGGCGCGGTTATCGACGTCGAGTTTGAACGTAACAGCGTTCCTAAGATCTATGACGCTCTCCATGTTGATGGTACTGAAACTACATTAGAAGTTCAGCAGCAACTTGGTGATGGCGTAGTTCGTACTATTGCAATGGGTTCTACTGAAGGCCTTAAGCGTGGTCTTACTGTAACTAACACTGGCGCGCCTATCTCTGTACCTGTAGGTACTGCATGTTTAGGTCGTATCATGGACGTTCTTGGTCGCCCTATCGACGAAGCTGGTCCTGTTGGTACTGAAGCTCGTTTACCAATTCACCGTCAAGCGCCTTCTTATGCAGAACAAGCGGCTTCTACTGACCTTTTAGAAACTGGTATTAAAGTCATTGACTTACTTTGCCCGTTCGCTAAAGGTGGTAAAGTTGGTCTGTTCGGTGGTGCCGGTGTTGGTAAAACTGTAAACATGATGGAGTTGATCAACAACATCGCGAAAGCTCACTCAGGTTTATCTGTGTTTGCTGGTGTTGGTGAACGTACTCGTGAAGGTAACGACTTCTATCACGAAATGAAAGACTCTAACGTTCTAGACAAAGTAGCAATGGTCTACGGTCAGATGAATGAGCCACCAGGTAACCGTTTACGCGTAGCGTTGACTGGTTTGACTATGGCTGAGTACTTCCGTGACGAAAAAGACGAAAACGGTAAAGGCCGTGACGTTCTATTGTTCGTTGACAACATCTATCGTTATACACTAGCGGGTACTGAAGTATCAGCACTTCTAGGTCGTATGCCATCTGCAGTAGGTTACCAACCGACTCTTGCAGAAGAGATGGGTGTTCTTCAAGAACGTATTACGTCTACTAAGTCTGGTTCTATTACGTCAATCCAAGCGGTATACGTACCTGCCGATGACTTAACTGACCCATCGCCTGCGACTACCTTCGCTCACTTGGACGCGACTGTTGTATTGAGCCGTGACATCGCATCTTCTGGTATTTACCCAGCGATCGATCCACTTGACTCTACTTCACGTCAGTTAGATCCACTTGTAGTGGGTACTGAGCATTACGAAATCGCTCGTTCAGTTCAAAACGTTCTTCAACGTTACAAAGAATTGAAAGACATTATCGCAATTCTTGGTATGGACGAATTGGCAGAAGAAGACAAACTTACTGTATACCGTGCACGTAAGATCCAACGTTTCTTCTCTCAACCGTTCCACGTAGCTGAAGTGTTTACTGGTGCGCCTGGTAAACTTGTACCGCTTAAAGAAACGATTCGTGGCTTTAAAGGTCTTCTAGCTGGTGAATACGATCACATCCCAGAACAAGCGTTCTACATGGTTGGTGGTATTGACGAAGTGATTGCTAAAGCTGAGAAACTTTAATTAGTTACCTAATTTAGGAGATTCTCATGTCAACGATGCAATGTGACGTTGTAAGTGTTAAAGAGTCTTTGTACTCAGGCACTGTAACTATGCTAATTGCTAAAGGTGCTGGCGGTGAGTTGGGTATTATGCCTGGCCATGCACCACTAGTAACTTTGCTCAAGCCGGGCGCAATCCGCGTTCTGCTTGAAAATGGTACAGAAGAATTGATCTATGTATCAGGTGGTGTACTTGAAGTTCAACCGCACGTTGTTACAGTACTTGCAGACACTGCAGTACGTGCTGACAACCTTGATGAAGCAGCAATTATTGAAGCTCGTAAACAAGCTGAACAATTGTTAGCAAATCAAAAGAGCGATTTGGACGCTGCTGCTGCATTGGCTGCTCTTGCAGAAACTGCTGCTCAGTTGGAAACCATCCGCAAAATCAAAAACCGCGCTCAATAAGACACGGTTTGAGATTGAAAGAGCCACCCGAAAGGGTGGTTTTTTTATGCCTAAAGTATTTGAAAAAACTGATCAATCTAAAGTTGCATATATTTTATTCATATTTTGATTTATTCTCATTCAATTCAACTGCCTAACACTGCCTTATGAATCTCATCGCTTTTGAACCTCACTTTTGGGAACTTTACCAAGACTTTGATCACTATTATTTAAGTATTGCGGTCGATATGAGTTCGGTGGTGTCTTGTTGGGATGTGGAATTGACGCATGAAGAAGTGCAGCAATATGAGCATCGTGGTCGTGTCAGTATTCAAGAACTGGCAAAAGAGATGGTGGCTGAAACCTATAGAGGTGATTTTAGTTCTTTGGAAAGTCGCTTGGTGAAACCGTATGAACGACAAGCCATGCAAGCTGCGTTTAAAACATGGCAACAGCAGCAACAAGCTGAGTAACTGGTTTATGCGGTTATGGGTTCATCGGTAAGATTGAGAACTCGCCATTTGCAATAATTTTAAGCTTAAAAATTTCAGTAAAACCTTCTTCATAGCAGGGAATTTCTAATTTCTTATAGGTGGCTCGAACTCCAACTTCGGGAATATTGGCTTTACCTTCTCTATAGCTATTACGTTCTAAAGTACTGGCCAAATCAGTGTCAAAATAATAAGCAATTACATCAAAGCCAGCATCTCGCGTACGTTGAATATACCGCGTACGATCCATACGTGTCGGGTTGGTGTTATCAATTACCATTTTGGTTTTAGACACCAAACCAGCTTCAAAAATTATATTTTCACGATGTCGGGTTTTCAGCATATCAAGATTAATACGCAAATGACTGTGATATAAATTCAACATATAAAATGTGGATTTACCCGATGCTTGTACACCGGTGAAAATAATCAGTTGCATAGTGGATGAAAAAATCTGTAGACCTTATATTACATATTAAAGCAGCTACGGGCTTTTGCTACAATTTTTGCACTGCCAATAACAACAAAATAGGTCAGGACTTTTTATGTATACACTTCGATTATGTTTCTGCTTATTGCTGGCAACGCCGCTGCTTGCCTGCCAAAGCCAATATGTCACCACACCGAATGTCGCGACTGAAGCCGCATTGGTAGCGGAATCAGTGGATAATGGCATCAGTACAGAACTTGAAATTCCCTATTTATCCGCTTTTCGCAACCTAAGACAAGCCTATAACCACTGTGTGGCGTTCACCTCAGCAGAAGCTTATGTGTATACTGACAATCGACTGGAAGAACATTTAGAGCAGGGCACGCTGATGGCGCGTACAGAAAATGGCGCTTTTCTACATAAAATGTTGGTGGAGGGAATGGGAGCTGACAAAACTCGAATTACCCTGTTTCTGCCAGCCAAATTTCATTTTGCCCAAGCCCGTTTTAAGCAAGATGTGCAACGTGCACTTGGACAAGATAAAAACTGTAATACCTATGAGTTTGCTCAATCTTAAAATAGGAAAAAGAGGCAGTTGTTTATTTTCTGGTTGGGAGATTTTCTATGCTTAAAAATTCTATGCGTTTCAAATATTTGAATATCGGTTCTTAACACTATGTGGGAAGTTTTAGATTAAAAAATATTGTGAATTTACAGCATGGCACTTTGTGATGTGTGGTCGATCAACCGATCATCAGGTACTGAATCACAAGAAGTAGCAAACCGAGAGAATTGCTTACAAATTCATCACGCCGACCAATTTATTCTTCCTCTATAGTAGAGCTAGGTTGTTTAAAAAATAATCTCAACACTTATAAGATGGAGAGAATAAATATGGCAACAATGAAAGCAGCCGTAGTGACTGCATTTAATCAACCACTACAAATACAACAAGTCGAAATTCCTAAAGTCACGCCGGGCAAAGTCTTGGTCAAAATTATCGCGACAGGTGTCTGTCATACCGACTTACATGCCATGCATGGCGATTGGCCTGTTCAGCCAACCTTACCTTTTATCCCTGGACATGAAGGTGTCGGTGAAGTAGTTGAAATTGGTGAAGGAATTGAACATTTAAAAGTTGGTGATATCGTCGGGATTCCTTGGTTATATTCAGCGTGTGGGCATTGTGATCATTGCTATGCGGGCTGGGAAACCTTATGTAAACAACAACAGAACTCAGGCTATTCAGTCAACGGCAGCTTTGCAGAATATTGCTTAGCAGATGGTGATTACGTCGGTGTGATTCCTGAAGGTGTCGATCTATTAGAAATCTCACCTATTCTATGTGCTGGTGTCACTGTTTATAAAGGATTGAAAATGACCGAGGCCAAAACTGGGGATTGGGTCGCCATTTCCGGTATTGGTGGTCTAGGTCATGTGGCAGTGCAATATGCCAAAACAATGGGCTTTAATGTCGTAGCGATTGATGTTGATGACTCAAAACTTGAATTGGCTAAAAATCTCGGTGCCGATGTCGGCATTAATGCCTTAAAAACCGATGTAAAAGAAGCAGTGTTGCAGGCAACGGGTGAAGGCTGTCATGGTGTCTTGGTGACGGCGGTTTCTCCGAAGGCCTTTGAGCAGGCTGTTGCCATTGTCCGTCGTGGAGGTACCATGGTCTTAAATGGTTTGCCACCCGGAACTTTTGACTTGTCGATCTTTAATATGGTGCTGGAGGGAATTACGGTACGTGGTTCAATTGTTGGGACACGTCTGGATTTAAAAGAAGCACTAGATATCGCTGCGCGCGGTAAAGTCAGAGCACATATTCATGTTGAACCGCTCGAAAATATCAACGATATTTTTGATCGTATGGAAAAAGGTAAAATTGATGGCCGTATCGTGATTGATATGCGGCTTTAATGCAAAATCCCACAGGCAACATAACATAGAGCAAAATCAAGACAGACCGATTCAGTATGATTGAAAGGTCTGTCTTGCATGTTTAGAGCTAAGAGAAAATTAGCTTTCTGATGTTTTTTCTTGAGCTGAATGATCTGAAATGATCATGCTGGCAAGTTTAACCATCTCCAGTTGGATATTACCCATTTGATTTTTAATTTTCTGAATATCGACTTGAGTTAAATCCATTTGACCATTTAAAAAGGGTGAAGCCAAAACTTGCTGATTGGCAGCTTGTAAATTGCTGCGAATATCATTGATTTCAGTACTTTTTAGGTTCAGTCCACTGAGTGCCTGATTAAAACCTTTCAATTGTTGTTGCAGCTGATCGGCTGCTTTTTGTAGTTGAATCGGGTCTTGGCTATTGACTGCCGTTTCAATATCGCTTTGGGTTTGTTTCAATTGCTCAACATAGCTGCCCGCTTTCAATTGCATGTCGGCGACATCACGGACAATGTAAAACATATTGCCGCTTTTTAGATTTTGTTGCTGAGCCGCTGATTCTGTTTCAGTTGCTTCATGATGCTCAGAGGAAGCCGTATTGGATAATTCAACTTCTTCAGTGGTAGTTTGAATGTCTTGCTCAGGTGCTGTTGCAGGGTCACAACCGATCAGCACCAAAACACCACTAAAAATGGCAAAAGGGAGAAGGGCATTCTGCACGAGCTTTTTCATTCAATCATCACTATGTGTTAAGTCTATGCTTTGAATATAGGGGCAGAATGTGGATTAAAAATAGATTGTTGCAAAGCAATAACAAAATAATCGCTTGAACAAAAAAAAGAGGGCATTTGCCCTCTTTTGATGTTTTGGTGGGTTTAACCCGCAATGATTTTGATAATGGCGTGGCTGACGGCATTCATTAAAATGTAGTCGCCATTCACTTTAATCCATTGTTGGTTTTTGCCTGGTTTAGACAATTTTTTGTATTTGGTATGGTCTACTTTGTAGCTATGACCACGGTATTCAGAAGGTACTTTTTGTCCAGAACGCCAATCATGTGAAGGATTTACGGCTTTTTTCTTGTTCTGGCTTTGGTTTTTTACTGGTGTGTTTTGTTTAGTGTGCTGTTGAGCTTTCGTATTTTGATTATGCGCAGGTGCATGTTGTTGGCTATTTTGCGGTGCAGCCATTGCTGGAGCAGCAACAAGTGCTGTCGAAATAGATAAAACGATAGCTTTCATTAATGTATTCATAAGTTCACCAGTTTACTGCTGGATGTGATTTGATAAGACTCATCATAATGAGTATTTACAGGGAAACTTTGAACAATGTATATGTGAAATGTTAAAATAATGGATAAACTATGCAAATTATCATTATGTGATAATTGATAACTATTATTGTGATAATTTAAAATGATCAATCTCAGTTAAAATCAAAATAATCTTAACTGAGAGATTGAGATATTGGCGAATTATTTGGCTAATTCAGCATTAATGGCATCGACAATACGTGCATCATCTGCCTTGATGTCAGGTGCAAATCGAGCCACAACTTCACCTTGTTTATTCACGAGGAATTTTTCAAAGTTCCAGAGCACTTCAGGCTTTGGATTTGGTGTTAAACCGTATTCAACTAAATCATCCCACCATGGGCCTTCACCAATGCGTTCAGGAATGGCTTGGGTTAAGGTTTGATAAAGTGGGTGTTTATCCGCGCCTGCAACAGAAATTTTTGCAAAAAGTGGGAAATCGACCTTGTAGTTGATCGAGCAAAATTCTTGAATTTCCGCTTCAGAACCAGGTTCTTGTTCTAAAAAGTTATTGGCAGGAAAACCTAAGACTTCAAAACCTTGTGATTTCTTTTCTGTATAGAGTTTTTCTAGGCCTTCATATTGCGGTGTTAGCCCACATTTAGAGGCCACATTGACCAATAATAAAACCTTGCCTTGGTATTGATTGAGTGTGGTGTCATCACCTTGGATGGTTTTTACCGGGATATCGTAAACTGAAGCTGACATATTCGTTCCTAATTGAAGTTGTGCCTTTCATCCTTGTTTTAAAGGGAAATCTGGTGAACAGCAAGCTTTTATCGATAGGCTTTTCGCATAATTTTTGTAGTAGTTTGCAGAATTCGAGCTGATGCTTGCTTGAGTGCTTGGCATTTAACTAGTGGCACGGTGTTGGTTTGGGGTTTTTCCTGTATAGCGTTTAAAAAACTCAATAAAGCTTGAGCTGTGTTGATAGCCCAATTCATAGCTGAGAGCTTTAATAGACTGACCAGCACGGAGTTGTTGAATGGCATAAATAATTTTTGCACGGTTTCGCCATTCAGAAAGGCTCATTTGCAGTTCGTTCTGACTCAGCCGCAGTAACTGACGCCCACTCAAACCAACATTGGATAAGCATCGTTGTAGGCTCAAACTAAAATGATCTACATCTGCAAGCTGCGCCAAGATCGGCTTTAACACCGCATCATGGCTTTGCGGTAAATAATGTTGATGTTTGGGTGCAGTTTTTAACTGGTCGAATAAGACCTGTAGTAGGTGTCGATAGGGTGGTGTGGTATGTTGCTCTGTAGGAAAGGCCAAAATTTCTTGCACCAACAAACGAAAGAAAGGCTGGATGCTAAATACTTCCGTCTGCTTGGGGAAATTTATGCAGAGATCAGGTGCCAGTCGGATTGCCACATAATGAATAGGTTGCTCATCAATCGCGACTGAGCAATGTTCTGTATGTGGGGGAATCCACACCCCATAACTGGCAGGTGAGAGATGGTGTTGCCCTTGTATCTCATATTCGAAAATACCATCGAGACAAAAATTAAAATCACCCCAAAGACAACTGTGCGGATAGACCGTATCTAATGTGGTGTAGTGCGCTTCAAAAAGCTCGATTTGTTGTTCAATCGGTGCTGATGTCATATATGCCTAGGTGTCGATGTCTGAACTACAATATAAATGTCTGAAATCATGTATTTCAATTAAAACAGACATCACTCAAAATACCTAGACCAATCTTTGCACAATCTATTGAGGAGTCAGACATGTTGCTTCAAGCGCGTTGGGCGAAATTTGCAATTTGTTTGCCTCTGATCGCAGTATTTATATGGTCGTTAAATATTACCGTCACCCGCTATGTAACTGATTATATTTCACCAGTCAGTATCAGTTTTTATCGATGGTTTATTGCATTTTTGATCCTAACCCCCTTTATGCTGAAAACCGTTTGGCAGCAAAGACAGCTGATCAAGCAGCATTGGCAGCAATTGGCTGTGCTGAGTGCTTTTGGCATGGTGTTATATCAAGGCTTGGGCTATACCGCTGCGCATTATACGACGGCGACCAATATGGGCATCATCAATGCCTTTATCCCTGTTTTTACGATTGCCGTTGCATTTTTCATACTGAAAGATGTGCCTAATCGCTATGCCATCTTGGGCTGTGCGATTTCATTTACGGGGCTATTGTTTGTCATTGCGCAAGGCGATTTCAGTCAATTACTGAATATGGGCGGACATTTCGGCGATATCCTCATGATCTTCGCAGTGTTTTTCTATGCCTTTTATGGGGTGTTTTTAAAAAAATGGCAATTGAAACTTCCGCTACTGTTGAGTTTATATGTACAAATTTTCTTTGCCGTTTTATATCACTTGCCATTCGTGTTGTATTTAGGCATTGATGCGATTAATCCTGCGAATGCGCCAAGTGTATTTTATGCGGCAATTTTTCCATCATTGATTGCACCGTTGGTATGGATGTTGGCTGTGCAACATCTCGGGCCGAATCGCACCAGTATTTTTATGAATTTGATGCCGGTATTTACCGCGATTATTGCCTATTTCTGGTTGGCTGAGCAGTGGATGTTTTATCATACCGTCGGCACAGTGATGGCGATTACCGGGGTGATCTTGGCGCAGCGTAAGTAAATCTAGTAAAAAGTTGAAAATTTATGAGAAGTATTGATTAAAAAATAAGCAAACAAACTTATTTTTTTATAGAGTAAATCTTTTGAAAATGAATTTTTGAGTGTAAAACTAAATTAAAAAAACAAATGCTCGTCTTAAAAATCAATCAAAAATAGATACATATTTTGACTAAGTGGTTATAAAATCACAAATAAAGTGCTTGTCAGTGGTTTTATTTATATAAAAAATCTATTTGTTAAATTTAAAAAAATATTACATAATACTTTTGTCGTAAATGATGAAGTAATTCTTAATTTTAAATAATTACTTGATATTTACCCAGAGATTGTAAGACCCTCTGGATGTGATTTTATACACATCCTTTTTTATGCTCAGCCATCCCTATATGGCTGAGCTTTTTTTTGTCTGTATTTTTCCGAAAGGCAGGTGTAGAGAGGCATCCGAGCTTATGCGCGGATGATTTCACCTGTTTCAGCATCAATAATTTTGCTTGGTTCTTGGCTTAGACCGAGATCACCATTTAAGTAATTGAGTTCATTGGTAAAATACTGATTGGCTTCTTGTAAGGAACGTGCAGGGGTTAATCCCGCAGGATTGGCACTGGTAGACACAATAAAGCCATTAAAAGCTTGGCATAAAGCCACACATAAAGAGTGGGTCGTCACACGGACTGCGACTTTTGGATGATTGCCTTTAATCCATGTTGGAATATGGTCGCCAGCCGGTAATAACCATGTGGTTGCACGTTCATTGGGTTTACGGTTGGTCCATGTCGCAATGACTTGCTGACGCATATCTTCTGTTAAGCCTTGGAGCAGGTGTTCAACTTGAGCGACATTGGCAGCCAACAAAATCACACCTTTTTCAATGGGACGTTGTTTTAAGCGCAAAATTTCGAGAAAGGCTTGCTCATTGTAGGGATCACAGCCCAATCCCCAAACAGCCTCTGTAGGATATGCGAGAACCTGACCTTTTTTAAGACAGGAAGCTGCTTCTGCAACAGAGGTGGTAATCATTTCTATAGACCTTATCTGATTCGACAAAGGACTATTGTGAACCTAATTTACCCATTCGACAACGTAGGTAGTGTCCGGCTTGTTGTGTGGCATGGCCCATTAACTCTAATTCCATCAGTTGACTGGTCAATGTCGCGGTATCAATTTTGAGTTGAATGGACAATTGATCAAGGCCTTGGCCGACCCAATCAAGCTGCCGATACAGCGCAATTAAATGTTCTGGGATAGGTTCGGGTGGCGGGGTGTCCGGTATTGCTGTTTCGGGTGTCGCTATTTCGGTGGTTGTTAAGGTTTTAGCAGCCTGCGATTGCCATTGTGTAGCCAATGCCAAGTCTTCAATGACCTGTTGTGGATGATCAATCAAAATTGCACCTTCGCGTATGAGTTGATGGCAACCTTGATGTGACTCACTATAAATATGGCCTGGAATGGCAAAAATAGATTTGCCTTGTTCGGCAGCGCGTTGAGCCGTGATCAGTGAACCACTTTTTAATGCCGCTTCCGCCACGATGACACCAAGACTGAGCCCACTGACGATACGATTTCGATGTGGAAAATGGTGTTGCAATGGGGGCGTGTGTGGAAGAAACTCACTGATTACGGTTCCCCCATGTTGGATGATTTCTTGTCTTAAACTCTGATGTGCGGTCGGATAAGTTTGATCTAAACCTGTACCCATCACGGCAATGGTTCTGTGGTGTTGTATGGCAGCGCGATGTGCCGCTTCATCAATTCCTTGTGCTAAACCGCTATTGATGTAGAACCCTTGCTCACTTAGATAATAAGCAAAATCATAAGCAATTTGTCGACCTTGGGGACTAGGTTTGCGGCTACCCACAATCGCAATTTGGGGTTGCATCAAGGCTTGGGCATTACCTTGCCCAAATAGAATGGGCGGCTTGTCGCTATAAGGTAACAGCTGTTGAGGATAGTTCAGGTCTTCAGGAATCAGTACAAAGTCACTGTATTGTTGAATATCCTTGAGACATTTTTCAAAGCTAAGCTGTCCACTTGGACTATGAAATTCTTCAAAGCGCTGTAAATGATTTTTATGCAGTCCTAATTTTTGCCATGTGGTGATTTGATCAGGCTTAAGGGCGTGGTGTAGGGCAGGATAGTGCTGCTGAATTTTATAGAAACTACGAAGTGAGTGTTGCACCACAAACCACAGGCGAATGTAATCTAAATGCAAGTCAGTCAATGAGTTGAGCATAATGAGACCTTTGAATCTGTCTTCTTTTTATGGTTTAAAATGATCAGTGATATCGTTGTTGGATAATAAAAAATGAGGCTGAAATACAGCCTCATTTTTATGGATTTGGTCTTAGTCATCCATCAGTGGTGGCTGAATCGTTGCACCTACTTTGATTGGTAATTCGCTTTCAAGTACATAAGCATAGCTTAGGTTATCAAATGTTTTGAATACCATGATGTTACCAATACGTTGTCCTGGAAGTTGAACACGTTCTTTGGTTTTTGGATCAGTCACGATTTCACCTTTTTGGTTCACGCTAAAGACTTGACCAGATTGAACGCCTTGCAAGCTACCACGGTCTATCGTCACCACACTGTGAACCGCTGCGGTACCAATAGAACCCATGACACGGACAACACTACCGCCAGCAGTGACATTTTCAGCATTGGTTGGATAGAACAGCGTTGGCAGCATTGGGTCATATTCAGGAAGAACACGATCACCACGACGAACTTCGGCATTATAAGTATCGGTCAGTTCTAAAGTGGTAATGTCATTTTCACCACGAACGGCAACACCTGAAGCGACTTGAGTCAGTTCTAAACCTGCGTTGTATTTTTTGCCGTTTGCATCGGTAAAGATGTACGGTTCGCCTTCACGATAAACAGCATAACGTTGACCGACTTGCATGCCTTGGCCGCGTGCATAAACTGTTTGGCCTTTGGCAGCTAATACACGTTGATCAGCTGTACCTAAAATGTAAGGTGTACCTTCAACAGAATCAGCGGCAACAATCATGCTGCGCTCAAGCCATTGCTTAATATATTCCAATGGAATAACCGGAATCGCACTATTTAGGGATTCAACACGAACTTGTGGTTGAAGTTTAGTGCCACCTGTATAGCGACGAATAATACCTTCACAGCCATCACCTTCATCCTTGCCGATGATTGGGCGGCCATTGTAGGTACACATGAGTAGGCGGTCACCTGGGAAAATCCAGTGTGGATTTTTCACGTGTTTATTGCTCGCCCAGATTTCAGGCCAGCGCACAGGATTTTTTAAGAAACGCTTGGAAATATCCCACAACGTATCGCCTTTTTTCACCACATAAACTTGAGGCGCACCTGCCTTCAATGACGGTGGATTGACGTTACGAGCAGGGGCAGCTTCTGCAACACTGACCATTCCCATCCCCACACTTACACAGACTGTAAGTGCCAATAATTGTTTTTTAAACCCCAAGGCACTAAAAGTTGGCATGCCCTTCAAAACCTTTTTCATTATCATAATTCCTAAAATTATGTATGTAACTGCGTTATAATAACGATATTACACACAATTTTTTGATGAAGCATTCCTTCATTTTGTTTTTTGATCAATGGCATAAGTGAGGACGTCGTATGGCCTTATTACCTATTTTAAGTTTCCCCGATCCCCGTCTTCGTACCATTGCAAAACCAGTCGAAGAAGTTACTGATGAAATTCGTCAGTTAGCAGCCGACATGTTTGAAACTATGTATGAAGCACCGGGAATTGGCCTGGCAGCAACACAGGTAGATCACCATATTCAGCTGATAGTCATGGATTTATCTGAAGAAAAAGATCAACCCATGGTGTTTATTAACCCCAAAATTACGCCATTGACGCAAGAGACGCAGCCCTATGAAGAAGGCTGTTTATCAGTGCCTCAAATATACGATAAAGTTGAGCGCCCGTCACGTGTAAAAATTCAGGCAATTAACCTTGAAGGTCAATCATTTGAAGTGGAAGCGGACGGACTTCTCGCAGTTTGTATCCAACATGAAATGGATCACTTAAATGGTAAGTTATTCGTCGACTATCTATCGCCTTTGAAACGTCAACGTGCACGTGACAAAGTGGAAAAGTTGGTTCGCCAACGTCAAAAAGATAAAGTCGCAGTTAAACGTTAATTGATCGCGGTTAAAAAATACCTGAGACAAGCCCAATTTCGATTGGGCTTTGTTATACTTGCGTCAGACAAATGTTAGGGTTTGCCTGTATTGTTTCGTAGTGGAGTGCTGCTGTCCTTTGCAGCCGTTTTTTTGCAGATTGCTGTTTTTTTACAGCCATTGTTGCCCAAGCAATATCAAGTTGCTCCGGTCTGCGAAACCATTACGCGTGCACTTTTACTTCCCAATGTTCATGCTGAACATACCGCACATTCACACCATTCATCTTCCGCTCACGCTGAGCAAGTTCAAGTCGATCATACTGCCCATGAACATGATGCCAGTCATCAATGTCAGTATTGTACAGTCTATGGCAATTTGGTTTTGCCCCCTGAACTTGATGTAAAAGAAGTGCTTGATCGAATTCAAGTTTGTTTAATTGCTTTTCAAAAAGCTTTCAAGCATGTCTGGTTTGTTCTTCAACAACTCTTTTTACTTCCGCAAGGTCGAGCCCCGCCACTCGCTGCATAAATCCGACGTTTTTTAAACTTGGGTCTTTGAGGACTCAGGTACGCCTTTATTTATGTATTTTGTGAGATAAACATGGCTCAGCCTAAATTTTTTCTACAGCCTCTTGCGGCTGCAATTTGTGTTACCTGCTATTCAACTACGGTGATGGCTGACGAGATGTCAGTAGAGATGACGGAAACCAATGCCGTTCAGACTTTGGCACCGATTGTGGTGACGTCACATCAGGGGAATGATGCCAATGGCCTGATTGTTCGTGCCAACCCCAAACAGCCGATTCAACCGATACCTGCCAGTGATGGGGCCGATTATTTAAAAAGCATTGTGGGGTTTAGTGCCATTAAAAATGGGGGAACCAATGCAGATCCAACCTTCCGTGGCATGTTTGGTTCACGCATTAAAATTTTGACCGATGGCACAGAAAATCTCGGGGCGTGTCCAAGTCGTATGGATGCACCAACGTCTTATATTTCCCCTGAAAGTTATGACCGAATTTCAGTGATTAAAGGCCCTCAAACGGTTCAATATGCCAATACAGGTTCTGCTGCAACAGTCTTGTTTGAACGAAAACCTGAACAATTCGATGCTGATAAAAACTACCGTGGTCAAGCCAGTGTGATGATCGGTTCTTATGGTCGTTTAGATCACAATGTCGAAGCGGCAGTCGGTGATGAGAAAAAATATGTCCGTTTGAATGCCAGTCGTTCTGTTGCGGATAGCTACCAAGACGGAGATGGTAATACTGTGCCGTCAGACTGGGAGCGGTGGAATACAGATTTGGCTCTTGGTTGGACGCCAAACGAAGATACATGGGTAGAACTTACTGGAGGTAAAGCCGATGGTGAGGCGGTATACGCAGGCCGTTCAATGGATGGTTCGCAATTTGCCCGTGAAAGCTTAGGCCTTCGTGTCGAGAAAAAAAATGTCACAGAGGTGATTAAAAAAATCGAAGCACAGGTCAACTATAGTTTTAATGATCATGTCATGGATAACTTCAGCTTACGTGAGTTTCAACCAAGTGGCATGATGAATATGCCAATGGCATCGAATGTTGCTCGCAGAACATTAAATGCACGTATGGCTGTGACACATGAATGGGATAAGATTGACTTTGTCACAGGCATTGACACACAGAACAATGAACATAGTATTCGCAAAGGGATGCGCAATAGCTATAAAGACAAAGCACGTGAAACAGATATGAAGTTTCAGTCCTATGGCGGTTTTGGAGAAGTCAGTTATCAATTGAGTGACAACAATAAGTTGGTTTCAGGTCTTCGTCTCGATCAAGTGCAAGTGAAAGATGAGCGTGCCGCTTCGAAAGCGAGTGGCTATAACACGGAGCTGAATGAAACATTGCCAAGTGCTTTTATTCGTTTTGAAAATAAACACCCTGAACATGACAATGGTAAAACCTATATCGGTCTAGGCTATGTGGAACGCATGCCTGATTATTGGGAGTTATTTAGTCCTAAACACGGTAATGCAGGCACAACAAACACCTTTAATGGCGTCGAGCCTGAAAAAACCTTGCAGTTAGATGTGGGCTATCAACATGAACATGGCGCATTCAGTTCATGGGCGTCTGCCTATGCGGGACTGATTCAAGACTTTATTTTGATGAGTTATCACGATCATCCAAATACAGGTGAGCATGATCATGGTTCAACCTTTAGTGCGGGTGCGAAAAATGTCGATGCCACCATTGCGGGAGCTGAAGCGGGGATTGGCTATCAATTTAGCGATCATATTCAAGCCGATGTTAGCGCAATGTATGCGTGGGGTAAAAACACCACAGATGGCAAGCCATTACCGCAAATCTCACCTTTAGAAGCACGTATCAACTTACGTTATATCCAAGATAATTATACTTTGGGAGCGTTTTGGCGTGTGGTTGATGGGCAAAATCGTATTAGTGCGCACCAAGGCAATATCGTGGGTTATGACCTGAAAGAAAGTGCAGGTTTTGGCACACTGTCTTTAAATGGTACTTATCATATTGATGAGGGTGTAGATGTATCTGTGGGTGTAGATAATCTCCTGAATAAAACCTATACCGAACATCTAAATAAACTGGGTGATGCAGGGACAGGTTTAGCGACCGATCAACAGTTTAATAATATTGGTCGCAATTATTGGGCACGTATTTCGATGAAGTTCTAAGTCCGGACATTTGTCATCCAAAAAGCAGAGCGATCGCTCTGCTTTTTTTATTGGTGCATACTTGCCAGTTGTTTGGCCTTACTTTGATACAGTGCTAAACCGAGTTTTTGAATCGCACGGCCTTTTTGCTGTAATTTTTGATTTAAACTCGGGACATGCTTAGCACCTGAATACAGGACGAGATTTCTAGCTAATAAATAATAGGCAAACCATGCGGCGGACTGGGGTTTGAGCCCTAATTTATGCATGCGTTTTTTGCCAATAAAAAATTGTGTCAGCTCCAGATGTTGTCGATAAGCCAGTTTTTGCTGAAGCGGTCGGAGGTATTTGTACTGTCTTTCAAAAGGTTCTTTAGAAAGACTGGCACCGAGAGCCATACTGCTTGCATCGGATTGGGGGTGTACAAATTGCATCCAATACAGCAGTTTCCAACCGTCAGATTCTTTTTCAATTAACCATTTTTCATCAATACCCATCAACCAGCCGACATAGCGCCAAAAATGCAAAAAGCTTTCAGTTTCTTGTTTTGATGGGAAAATCCCTAAAGCGCGAATGCCCAAAAGCACCACACTGCTAAAGGCAAGATTGGTCATCGCCAAGTCAAATTGATTCATCGGCGCCCCCCACGTTGCAAAATCCCAGTCTTTGCCTTTTTGGAGTTGATGCCGTACCAAAGCATGAATAAAACGCACATAAATCGTCGATGTAAATCCTGCATGCAAACGTTCGAGTCCGCGTTCTTCAGTGATATCTACCCACCATTTAGTGGTTTCAGCCAGACGTGTACCGGCTTGTTTATTTAAAGCACCCGTCAGCATGAGCGGCTGATTGAAACCGGGGAAGAGATAACCGACCATGAGTGAAAGGTCGCGCAAAATAAAGCCATTGTTAATCCCGAGGCGATGGGTGAACTCAAGGGCTTGCTGTATTTTTTCTGGCTCTAGCCAGGGCGGTATTTGTTCAACATGCTTAAAAAAATGTTCGAGTTCGGGAATAGAAAAGGGAAGTTGCTCTACACCTTTAAATAAAGCGATTTCAAAATATTCACGATGCTGTTTAGGGTTCTGCATCATCCACGTGAGCACTTTTTCCATCTGTGGATCACTACATTGCAGGGCTTTATTGAGGGCAAGATATTGAGGGTAATTCGGCTGTGCAGCTTGACCCGTCAAATGAGACAGCAGAAAACTCAGCAGATTAGATTGCTGCGTGGCCTGAAATGAAGACAGCCGGGTATTGAAGTGAGTGGTCATGTTTTGATCTTCAATGTTATTGTTTCATACCACACTAATATGAATATTTATTCGCATTCAATTCGCATAACACTATCGCATTGGAGAGCAATAGAATGAGAAAAAGACCACAACAACAACGCGCGAAAATGATCGTGGGAAACATTTTGCAAGCTGCGCAGTTGTGTATTGCAGAACAAGGTTTACTGGAGCTGACGACGCCCAAAATTGCGGAAAAATCTGGCGTGAGCGTTGGGTCAATTTATCAATATTTTGAAAATAAAGAACAAATCGTAGAAGAGTTACTGCTCAGAAAATCAGAACAATTGGGGTTAGCACTAAAAAATATAGTCGTGGAGCAAGAGCTGCACAGTATTTATGAGGTGATCCCACTTTGTATTCAGTTTGGCTTTGATATGTTGAAAGCTGATCGCGGCTTCTTCATTGAAATCTTGAAACATTGGCATCAATACAGTCATTCAGATGCCTCTCAGGTTTTGGAAAAGCATTTTTTTGAAGTTGGGATGTATTTATTTAATCGTTATTATTCACATTGGAACTTTGAAACGCTGAAACATCGCTCTTTTGTGATCATTAACAGTACTTTATTTACCATGATGCGCTATGTGAGCAATAATAGTTTTTTAATTACAGAACAGCAGCTTAAAGTAGAATTATCGAAGATGATTTTGGCGTATTTAGATAGTGAATGACACTTAAAAAATTAAATTTGTCGATTAAAGATGGTATTTAATTCTGATCCAAGATATGTGAAGATAGATTAAAAATAAATCAATAACTTAAGATAATAAATCAGGAACATCATGATGGTTTCTTTGAGTTTGCAGCAACTGTCCAAATCTTTTGCGGGAAAACGTATATTTTCAAATTTAAATTTAGAGTTAAGCGAATTCGGAATTGTCGCTGTTGTTGCTGAGAATGGAGTAGGGAAGTCCACCTTACTTGCGATGATTGCGGGGATATTGGATTTCGATACAGGCAATATTTTGATTAATGATCAGCCATATGCCCCTCACAACAATGAATACAAGAAACTTGTGGCCTATGTGCCAGATAAAAGCCCTATTTATGATTTTTTACAAGGGCAGGAGTTTCTGAATTTAATGTGTGATATTCGAGGGATAGCACATGAGCAGTATCAAATCTTCATTGAAAAATTTAATTTAGAAAACTATTTAGCCACGCCGTTTGCTGAAATGTCTTTTGGTACAACCAAAAAGTTTTTATTGGTCGCAGCCTTAATGACTTCGGCACCTTTACTGATTTTGGATGAACCGAGCAATGGCTTAGATCAAAATGCCTTGGCTGAATTAACAAGTATACTTTTACAGCAGAGTCAATCGAAATTGATTCTATTGTCTTGCCATGATCCAGTATTTAGAGACAGTCTTGCAGCAAAAATCATCGAGCTAGATCGGCTAAAGTCCAATGAGCAGGCGGCATGAATAAACAAAGACATGTTGGGCAGCGAACAATCATAAAAACGCTTTTGAAATATCGATGGACATTTTATGTCAAGACCACAGCAGACGCAGTTGCACGGCAAAAGCATTTACTTATTTTAATCACATTAATTCTCGGACCAATGCTATTCGGACTGCTCTTATCTTTAGTGCAGCCCATTATTGATATGGTTTATTGCAAATCAATAATCACGAATGTGTTTATTTGGACAGGCTTTCTTGCCTTAAATGTATTTTGGTGTGCGATACAGCGTAAAGCTTTGAGTGGTGGAGAAGGGTATCGCTATCTAGCGCTATTGCCCATCACACTCAAAAGTCGATTTGCAGTGGAAATCAAATTTTTAGGCAGTTTAAGCTTCTTGCTGATACTGCCATTTGTTTTAGCGCTTCTATATGTTTGGGTAGAGTATGAATTTTTGCCTTCCATTGGTATGAGTGTATTGATGCTTCTTTGGATCTTTAATTTATTAATCATACAAATGCTGTTTTTACAACAGAATCAATATTTCGGTTTAGTCTGTCTTTTGACATATTTGCCCATTTTGAGCCTAGCGATATTGGACGCTCAACTCGTTGCGGTACTGTTGTCTACTTTCATCTGTATAGCGGCAATAAAATTTTGGCTGCTCGGCAGAAAATTAAAACCAATAAAGCTGCAAGTACCTAGCTTATTTCTGATACAGAAATATAGCCCACTCTGGCTCAACCAAAATAAACTCATTATTCGTCAGGCATTTCATAAAAGATTTCTAACCCACCGTATTGTCAGTATCGGTATTTCGGTTACTGCGGTCGTGATTTTGTATTGGTTCGCCACACAGGTGGATAGTTGGAACATCATGAGCCTTGATTTCACTGCTTCACAATTATTCCAATTGATGTGTGCCATCTATATTGCACTGAGTTTATTCAATCTAGGCGTGATAAAAATGGACTTAAAATCAAATTTTGAATATGCAGAGCGATTCTGGATCATTCAAGGATTCACACTATGGCAGCTCAGAAAATACGAATACTGTGTTTTATTGATAATTGGCTTAATGATGAGTGTGCCAGTCTTGATGTGGCAACTGCTGAAAGGTGGATTCGTTGATGTGCTATTGATGGCGACATTATTTGGTATCGCCATTCCATTTATTCAATGGTTGTATAGAAAACCTGAAGAAGTGCACGGTGTTATGCCAATTTTAATGTTTATCATATGGGTGCCTGTGGCGTATTGCATGCTTTCTGTACGCTAAAAACACTTTTTTAAGTAAAACACACTGATTTAGTAGAATAAATAAACAAACGTAATGAAAAATTAAAAATAAATGGAAAAGGGTGTTGCAACGGATGTGAAATGCTGTAGAATGCACATCCATCGGCGGTGATGAAGATTAAAACTTCTGATAAAACAATGACTTGGTTGAATTGATTAAGTTAGGTTTTATTTGATAAGTTTAAAATAATTTGAATTACCGGTTGACTCTTTAGAAATAAAGAGTAATATAGCCGACCTAGCTTGCTGGTGACGAACCAACAAGAAGATCATTAAGAGATTATGAAGAACAACTTGTGTGGATTTTTACTGATTGATTGATCGAAATTATTTTCATTGATTGATGGTAGAAATTACTCGAAGTTTATTTGAGCAAATTTTTGTCAGTAATTGATGAGCCAAGATTGGTACACTATATGTACTATTGATTTTAAACTGAAGAGTTTGATCATGGCTCAGATTGAACGCTG
>NZ_VPEK01000108.1:0-2044 GCF_013417145.1 Acinetobacter sp. YH16044 | reverse complement strand
GATTTTATGTTAAATTTTTTATATCAAAATTTCAAAGTGTACTGATGAGTACACTTTGAATGGGTTCTAACACCCGAATTTCGTATATGAGATTTTATGTTAAATTTTTGGTGGTGTTTCAAAAAGTATGCTGGCATTAAACGAATCCATTATTGATATAAAAGAACACTAAATCAAAGGCTTTGAAATGATTTTCAAGCTTTTTGGAGAAGTTGCAGCTTCTCCTAAAGCCTCGCCTGATTCGATGCCGTAATCGACAATTATTGCCTTCTATACCCACAGTGAAAAATTTACCAATCAACTGTTTGCATTCTTTAAAGGTCGTAACAAAGCTATCCCAATGGTCACTTGATATACATGTATAGCTTACACCTAACTGCTTCAATTTTAATTTAAGTCGTTTTGCAGTGGCTAAATCTCGGTTACCCCATACATAAGCAACAATTTCACCTGTTTCTCGATGATAGGCATAAATTAGCCATTGTTTATTTTGCTTATGACCAACAAAAGTCCAAAACTCATCTACTTCAAGGGTTTCATAATGACTTTGCTGTGCTCGAAGTTGATATTTTGATTGGCTAAGTGTCCGTAGAACTTTACCGATACTTACTCTTTCAATTTCTGCTATATCCCTGACACCACTGCCTCGCACCATGAGGTGTAATATTTTGGTTTTGATACCTGAGTGACAGCCTTGATAACTGAGAGCATGATCACCAATAAATTGACGTCTGCATATTTTACATTGGTAATTTTGCTTACCATCTACTTTTGTGCCATTTTTCTTTATACTGTCACTTAGGCAGGCTGGACACTTGATTTCTAGAGTTATTCGCATTTCTCTATTTTATCAAAATCCAACCTGCTTTTTTTCAGCATACTTTTTGAAACACCACCACAACTGTTAATGCTGAAAATAGAGCTTATACTCAACTTATTCGTCCATAATATATAAATTCACAATATTTAAAAGCTGGCTCATTTCAGTAAAAGTCGCAAGATTTTTCATTTTCACAAGGCTTTCCTTTAGAATAGGCGCATCTTATTTCTTAGCTTTGATTTCTCAATGATTCAGTTAGACCAGTTATCTATACGTCGCGGTGGACGTGTTTTATTTCAAAAAGCGTCGATGCAGTTACACCCAGGATGGAAAATTGGCCTAACCGGTGTCAATGGTGCCGGGAAATCGACCCTGTTTTCAGCTTTGCTTGGTGGCATGGAGTCAGACACCGGTTCGTTGACCCGTCCTGCGGTATGGACCGTGGCGCATATGGCGCAGGAAATCAAAGCGCTGAATATGAAAGCCATTGATTTCGTCTTGTCCGGCGATGAAGAATACTGGGATATTCAACAGAAACTGGAGCAGCCAGATCAGCTGGATGATGCAGAACTGGCCCATTTATATGGCCGTTTTGATGAAATTTCAGGTTATTCTGCGCCGGCCAAAGCTTCGCAACTGATGGCCGGTCTGGGCTTTTTTGAACATCAATCCCAACTGGATGTTTCAAGTTTTTCTGGTGGCTGGCGCATGCGCCTGAATCTGGCGCGTACCCTGATGAGCCGTTCCGATTTACTCCTTCTTGATGAACCGACCAACCATTTAGACCTGGATGCCATTCTCTGGCTCGAAGACTGGCTGAAAGCCTATGAAGGTACGCTGGTGCTGATTTCGCATGACCGGGATTTCCTCGATGCGATTACCGATCATATTTTACATATTGAAAATCAGGAACTGATTTTATATACCGGTAACTACTCGACCTTCGAGCGCACCCGCAGTGAACGTCTGGCGCAGCAGCAACAGGCTTATGAAAAGCAGCTGGAAACCCGCGCACATCTGCAAAAATATATTGACCGTTTTAAAGCGAAAGCCACCAAAGCCAAGCAGGCACAGAGCCGGATCAAACAGCTGGAGCGTATGCAGGAACTGTCTGCTGCCCATGTTGATACACCATTTACCTTCAGTTTCCGTGAACCGACCAAAATGAGTTCGCCTTTATTGCAACTGGAACATGCCGATATTGGTTATGGTGACAAGCTGATT
>NZ_VPEK01000107.1:0-2083 GCF_013417145.1 Acinetobacter sp. YH16044 | reverse complement strand
GATAGGCAGACTGAAGGGGAACGTTGAGGGAATGAGAGCATTTAGTTAAGAACAATAGTTCTGTTTAAAAAAGTTGATACAAGTATGAAAGTAATTACAAGAGTTTTAATTTTTATTATGAATAGGCACTAATTTTATATGTACTTTTAGGTCTAGAGTTTTTGACTTCGCATAAGGTGTATTATGTTAATTTTAGAGAAACTACTAAATTATATTGAGTTGTAAATAGTTGAAATTCCGTTAAGATATTTTGGATTAAATTCTATTCCTAGATAGCATTCGTGTTGACTCATCTCTCCAAAAAACTTTGGTTTTGTTTTCTTATGGTTTTTGCCATAGGATGGAGTAGTGTGTCTGTTGCATCAGTAAAGATAATGCATATCAATATTCAAACTGAAATGAGCCAAGATCATTGTTTAGATCAAGCACAGCAAGTCACTCAACATGGTATTAATCACGAAGTACAAACGAATACCGATTGCCATAATCATTTAGCTATTAATCAGAATATAGATCACAAAAAGTGTCAGGAATGTTCTAGCTTATCCTGCCAGACACAGATCTCATGTCTTCATTCTTTGCAAAGCTCGCTAGATCCCCTAGATACCTTCTATTCTATAGATCAGCCTAATTTTTATTACCTCAACCAATATCTAAATGGGTATTGGCAAGAAATTTCACGTCCTCCTAAAACTTAACCAATTTTTTTTAAAAATTTATTTATTTTTCAAAAACTAAGGTTAAGTTATGTCTCATAAAATTAGTTCGTACCTATTAGCAGGTATTTGTTTTGCATCGTCGCCTTTGGTTTTTGCCGAAGTGCGTGAATATCAGCTTGTTATTGATGAAGCAGTGGTCAGCCCAACTGGAAAGCCTGTAAAGCGCATTACCGTAAATGGTCAATTTCCTGCGCCTTTGCTTGAGTTTGAAGAGGGTGATGAAGCCATCATTCGCGTGAAAAATAATTTAAAAAACCAAGATTCTTCTATTCATTGGCACGGACTGTTGTTGCCGGGCATTATGGATGGTGTACCAGGATTTAATGGTTTTAACGGTATTAAGCCTCAAAGCGAGTATGTTTATAAATTCAAGATTCGCCAAAGCGGGACTTATTGGTATCACGCTCATTCTAAAGGACAGGAACAAGACGGCTTATATGGTTCTTTTGTGATTTATCCAAAAGGTAAAACACCATTGGCAGCACATGAAAAAGCTGAACGTGACTATGTGGTGATGTTGTCAGATTTTCATGAAAAAACCAGTGATCAAATTCAGAAAGATCTTAAAATTTCAGCTGAATATTATCAAGATCAGCGTGAAACCTTGGGTGATGTTTGGAAGCAGGTTAAACGTGATGGCATAAAAGCGACATGGTCTGACCGCAAAATGTGGAATCAGATGCGTATGCTAAAAACCGACATGTCGGATGTTACAGGTTATACCTTCCTCATTAATGGCAAAACACCTGAACAAAATTGGACAGGAATGTTTAAACCGAATGAAAAAATTCGCCTACGTTTTGTGAATGCATCTGCGATGTCTTTCTACGATGTCCGTATTCCTAACTTGAAAATGACTGTGGTTAGTGCTGATGGTCAGCCTGTGAAACCCATTTCTGTAGATGAATTCCGTATTGGTACGGCTGAAACTTATGATGTGATTGTGGAGCCAAAAGGTGGACATTATCAAATTGAAGCTGAGTCAATTGACCGTTCAGGTTATGCGATTGGTACGCTACACAATGAACTAAATCCTGTGACACACGGCATGCATATGCCTCAGCCACGTCCACGCTCGCTTTTGACTATGGAAGATATGGGACATGGTGGTGGTGATCATTCAGGAATGGATCATTCGAAAATGAACCATGGCGATATGAAAGGCACGGATCATTCACAGCATAGCGCAGTAAAACCGCAAAAAAATGATCAAGTGGTTTATGGTTGGGCAAATGCCTCTACACCTGCAGGTAATAAAGCTTTGCAATATAGCGATTTAAAATCGTTAGAGCCGCAAAAAGATACTCGTGAAGCCAGCAGTGAATTGGTCGTGCGTTTGGGCGGTACTATGGAACGTTATATTT
>NZ_VPEK01000106.1:0-2099 GCF_013417145.1 Acinetobacter sp. YH16044 | reverse complement strand
TTTTTTTTGTCTTTTCATCAGAAAAAAAGAACTTGTTTTGTTCTAAAAACGCTAAAAAACCTACCTACTTTTTTCAAAGAAAAAAGGCTTTAAAATCTAACTTTTCTATTTGTCGGTAAAAAGCCCCTAAGTCCTTTGTTTTCAAGGGTTTTACCTCATAGCCTTGATACATTAGCATAACTGCTTGGGAAATCTATTTTTCAAGTGGGTTTTTTTCCAATTTTTCAGAATGAAAAATCTAAAATTTAGCGAAGCGTAAAAAATTTTCAAGGGACGAAATAGGAATGCAATGTAACGCAGTGAAATTGTCATGACGTTTTAGCCCCTTGCTCCTAAAATGAGAGATAAAAAACAGCAATTGCTGTAAAAAAATAATGCTTGAGTAAAAACCCAAGCATTTATTTTTTGTATCTTTGATTCGATAAAAGACAAAGATGTATAATTCTTGCTTTGGAATCCGACCTCTTCAGCAAGACTAAAACGCGATATTGTATCGTCTCATTTTCTATGGGTAAAGATAATAAAAAAAGCCTTACACAAGGACAGAAACAACAAAAATACAAAGCCATAACAGACCACTTTGCAATTAATTTAGCAATGTGGAATCCCAGCTCTCCTCTAAAAAAGAGCTATGATAATACTTATCATTGCAATCGTGTTAAACATTATAACGGCGAAAAAATGACTTCAACTTACTGCAAAAATCGTTGGTGCTATACTTGTAATCGTATACGTAGTGCTATTAATATAAAACAATATGCTACTCAAATTAATGATTTTGGACAGCCGTTTTTTGTTACTCTTACAAGACCTACTTGTTCCATTGAAGAACTCCAAAGCCAAATAGAAGAAATGGAAAAAAGCTGGAGAATGCTCTATAATTCAAGCAAAGACAAGAGAGGGGATGCCTTTAAGAGTGGTGTTTTTTTAAAAGGAATTAGGACAATGGAATGTACTATTAGACCGAATGGACAATATCACTACCATATGCATATGATTGTTGATGGGTGGGCGAATGCTGAGTGGATTGTAAAAGAATGGTTAAAACGGAATCCTCAATCTAATCCAAATGCTCAAGATATCAGGCCTGCTAATGCAGGAGCTTTATCGGAGTTATTTAAGTACGCTATTAAAATGACTGTTGATTTGTCTAAATCAGATAATTTTAAACGATTAGACGCACTTTTTTGTATTTTAAAAGGGAAACGTACTCTTGCTACTTTTGGAGGAATTAAAGCTATAAAAGAGCCGACAGACGAAGATTTTCAAGTACAAGGACAATTTGAAGAAGAACTTTATTTGCGTCTAGGAAACGAAGAAAGTTTATGGATTTGGCAAAAAGATGCATTCGATTGGGTTAACCAAGCAACAGGGGAAATGTTGATCGGCGAAGAACTAGAACCGGAAATTCTCCGATTGTGTCAGAAAAAAGTACGGGAGTGATTTTTTTAGCTGCGCTAAAACATTTAGGTTTTTTAGCGTTTTCAGAACAAAACAAGATTTGTTTTTTATCTCTCGAAGAGCCTACGACCAAATTTTAGAGGTACGATTAAAAATTGGTCTAGTAGGTTATACCAATGATAAAATCATATGAAATCGGAGGGGTAAAATATCCTTTGATATTTTGATATTTTGATATTTTTATACTCTGGTCTTTTGATATTTTGCACTTTTAGTCCTATGATATTTCGCATTACCAATGGAGAAAAGAATTTTCTCCATTGGTAATGCGAGAAAATAAAATCTTCACTAAACACGGTTTTATATAATAACATAGCGATTTTAAATAGTTGCAAGATGTGTTTTTGTGACACAAAAACTTCTTGCCACCAAGGTGGGGGAGGGGGCGGAACTTCCGAAAAAAAACATTATATTTGTGAGTCGATGAGGAGGTAAAGAGCTCTGCAGAGGTGCAACTCTTGAGCGCCGAAATTCGAAAACGAAACAAGAAGTCTAGAGATAACTCTGGGCTTTTTTTTTGTCTTTTCATCAGAAAAAAAGAACTTGTTTTGTTCTAAAAACGCTAAAAAACCTACCTACTTTTTTCAAAGAAAAAAGGCTTTAAAATCTAACTTTTCTATTTGTCGGTAAAAAGCCCC
>NZ_VPEK01000105.1:0-2162 GCF_013417145.1 Acinetobacter sp. YH16044 | reverse complement strand
GGTATTCCACGGTTTCATTCTGTTTCCCAGCACCTAATTTGGGTTCCGGGAGATACAAGGTGCCATGGATCTCGTTGTATTTCTCATAGTTGTCAGCTGAAACCTGATTTTTGATGGTGATGTCTTGGCCATCCAGTGTGTAGGTGACGGTTGGACAGTGCTGTGCAAGGGCATCATTCAGATGGTTTTCCCATTGTTTTCGGATATAAATTAAAAAAGTGGAATAGTCTGCGTGGCCATCCTGCAGCTGGATTTTCTTTGCACCGCCTTTGCTTGGATCTTTGGGGTTATAGCGTTTGAAATATTGTTCGGCTGTCCGTTCAATACTGTCATCGGCTTTTAGCGAGAACATGATGTGACAATGAGGCTGATCTTCGCCACTGAGGCGCGATTTAACGTTATGTATGGCGTATGAATGCGGATATTGCTGTGGAACTATATGTTTGTCTAAAAACGTCTCTATGAGCGTTTTACGCTGTTCTGGCGTGAATTCATTTGGTAGGGCAATTTCATACTCCATGTAGGCCTTGGCATTGGCTCGTTCATAAGTATCTGCTGCCTGCCAAAACTCAATCGGATCTTTGACAAAGGCGGGCATGCAACGTCCAGGTTCAACATGTTCTAGGACTTCTTCGCTTTTTTTCCTGATGCCTTCGTACTGCATCAACCGAGCAATATAGAGGTAATGCTGGGTGGCGTAGCCTTTATTTTTACTTTTGACGCTGAAGTGATAACTGGCCATGCTCACCTTTTTGTTGGTCTGGGATCGGTTTTTATGCAGTGAAACGGAATGAAAACCGCCCGGATTTGGAATGCCTGGATGGCTGAAAAATCCGGTTGAAGGGGGTCAAGGGGGAAGCGCCCCATTGCGTACTAGTTTCTCCGATCAGGAGAAACTGTCAAGTGCGAATTATTTAAAATAAAAATAAAAATTCTTTTCAAGAAATTTTATTTTTATTTTAAATAATTATTTTCAGACTGCCCTCTTTAAATATGGTAAAACCATATTTAAAGAGGTTGCAGTTCTGAAAATTAGGCGGCAGATGATGACTGTTGAAAAAGCAAAAAAACGTGGAAGACCAGCTCAATTACTTCAAGTGGCAGAGTTACATGCTTTTGTGGAATATCTCTTAGAAAAAGATCCACGGACCGACTTACAGAATCAGGTCATTGATGCCTTACAAGCTGAAGACTTTAATTTTGAGATGTTGTCTGAAGCTCAACAGATCTTGGTCAAAGAGGCATTAAAACCATATCGTGAGCATATAAAACTAAAGACCCTATTCGATGAGCTTTCTATTTTGCCTCAACCAACTGAATATGAGGCCAAATTTATTCAAATGTATGGTAATTACCTGAAGGGTACTTTAGACCCAGCCGAGATCAATACCTTGAAAGTGATGTGTACTAGGTATCTGGGATTTAAGGCGCAGCAGCTGGAATATAAGGATCTAGAAATTTATCTCAGTCAGATGCAGAAAAAAGAAACCAAGAAAAAAAGAACTGCTGAAGATCATCGAAAGTATCAGCTAGGTGGAGCTGTGATTGCAGCTTTTAAAAAACTCAATATAGATATAAGTAATGAAAAGCCTGAACAGATCACTAACCGGATTGTAAATACCAAACGTTTCCAGGATGAAGTCAGAAAATCAGAAATTTTTAAGGAAGTTCTTAAACATAAAAAAGGGTATTTTGATGCAAATAAACTTTTTATTCAGGTGTTAGAAGGATTACATACTTGGAAAAAAAATGGAGAACCATTAACTGTCATTGAAATTAAGAATGCTGTAGAAAAAGGCCAAAAGTAGTCTATTTCGGTTAAAGGATTTGTCAAATCCTTTGCCGTGGCACTCAAAATGTCAGTTGATACCTACCTAAAGGGGGCAAAATGTCAGCTCATACCTACCTAAAACCCCAAAATCTTAGCAAATAGCAGCTTCAGGTGGTCAAAATGTCAGTTGATACCTACCTAAACTTTTTATTTTGACATTTTCTTTTACCGAAATTGAAAAATCCTTTGCCGTGGCACTCAAAATGTCAGTTCATACCTACCTAAAATGGGCTAAATGTCAGTTCATACCTACCAAATGTCAGTTCATACCTACCTAAAATGGGCTAAATGTCAGTTGATACCTACCTAAAGATAGTTTTTTACAGTTATA
>NZ_VPEK01000104.1:0-2202 GCF_013417145.1 Acinetobacter sp. YH16044 | reverse complement strand
ATCATTTTTTTGTTGAACAGTGTGAAATATCTGAAGAGTATTTAATTGAGTAAAATGACATTTTCAAATATATAGATTTATTAGTTCTACTAAAATTAACATAATACACCTTATACGAAATGCGTTATAATTTTCTTTAGAAATCAATGCTGTAGTTTCTAGTTGATAGCCCAATCACACCCGATTGGGCTTTTTTTATGATTTTTCATGTTTCACGATCAAAAAACAATCAATGTTCCACGGTTTTGTTTAGCTTTGGCGAATAATCAATGGATGCCATTGAAGCCTCTTAGGTCTTCCGTTTTCTCAAAAATGAAGTCTCTGCGATCCAGGATTAGACAGTTTTTATTGTGTCGTCTAATTGATCGTGTTGCCTTACTGATGTCGTGACAATCCCAAAATCGCTCTGTTCCTGTGATTGCCGCTATGGGGTGTGCATCTTGTGCAATATAAATCAGGGAAACTACTATTTGTCTGCCGTTTTCATAGCGTTTCCTGGCGAATACAACATGATGTGCAATCTTAAGAAATTGGACTGTAGATTTATTTAAGCGTTCTTGAACAGACATAACTTATCTCCAAAAGCATAAGTTATTATATCAACTAATTTGCAACTAATTTACAACTAATTGTTGTTTTATATTAGCCATAAGGTTTAAAAAAACGGCTCCAGAACCCCCTTTTTTCTAGTTCTGGCTCAATATGTTCAGGGACAGGAATACGTTTATTCCCGATGACCTCTGATTCCTTAGGAGGCATAGCTATGACGTCCTCTTTTTCTTCTACCGTGGATTCTGCCTGTGTTGATTTTGGATCATCAGATTGCGTTGTATTGGTTTTTGGAGCTTCCAATAGTCGTTGCATAGTTTCAATTTGATTTTGATAGAAGCTTTCTCTATTTTTTGCATCATCCAACTGATTTTTTAGTATGTCTATCTGCTGTCTAAGTAGTAAGACTTCTGCCGAACTTGGACTGTCTACTTTTACAGATTCTTTTACATCGGTTTTTTTAGCAGGCTCACCAAAAACACGAATAGCTTCTGAAAAATCAATTTTATTATCAGAATTTTTACTTAAAATTCCTTTATTTATATGATTGTAAATTGTCTGTCTATTTATGCCGTAAAGCTTGGATAATTCAAGAACTGAAAGACTTTTCATGTTGTAAAGTGATGCCTATTGTTGTCTAAAGTCACTGTCTAATAGACTGTAAAATTTACAGACTGGATAGATATAGTTTTACATATATACCATCTGATTTTATCTAATATTTAAATTGTTGTATTAACTAGACTGTCTAAAAATCTTGGACGGGTTTATAAAAATTAATCAAAAACAAATAGATATTGGTGTATTTAATTTGAGCAAATAACAATTTTTTTTTGAAAAAGAGTGAAACTTATTTTTTAATGAAAATAGAAATTAATCAAATAGATGTAGATGATTTTTTAATAAGAAATTAGAAAGAGTGAAAGTTAAGGGCTTGAATTGAGTAAAAAAAAACCGCTGACACCTTGCAGTATCAACGGGTTTTTCTTATATTCAGCGGTACGCAGTTATTTGATGTTGACGCATCAGATAACGAAGATCAGCAGAGCTACCAACTCGTGCAGATTTCACCAAAGGCTTGTACCTGTTCGCACATTTTAACGTTATGAGCAGTAATTTCAAGTCAAAACATGAATTACTTCGTTATTGAATCGTTTTGTGTCCATTAAATAAGCAATCTTGAATTCGAGCTTTGCCCGCTTCTGCGTGTCCGTTTATTCGGGTCTAGGCATGTGGTGTGGGTGGATGGAATAAAGCGACGCTAGCGCACCACAGCGATTGTTTTACAGTAATGTAGAGCAGGAGTTGCTACTAGGGGATATCGACAAAGCAACAGCGTGATGAGTAGTTCAGGGATGCTTTAAATTGTATGTTGGGGAAACCCTCGCAGAGAGAAGTGACCTGTTCGGTTTGAGAACGTGTCGATGCGGTGTGTGAATCGTAATCTCAGCCTGTGTAGGAAAGCACAATTACCTACTGTCGTGGACGACCGATGCGTGGCTCCGTCAGCCCAAATTGGTGTTCGGCAATACTTTAAGAGCAAGCAATTTTTTGTAAGCTCTTAGGGTGAGTATTGCCGAAACTCTCTCAACATTCACCATCAGCCCAGAGTAAAACGAAGGCTGTGGAGAATGTTGAGAGAGTGAGAGCATT
>NZ_VPEK01000103.1:0-2211 GCF_013417145.1 Acinetobacter sp. YH16044 | reverse complement strand
AACGGATTGAAAATCCGTGTGTCCCCAGTTCGATCCTGGGTCTCGCCACCATATTCGAAAAAGCAGATCGGAAGAGCCTCGCGCTGGGCCCGAGAGTAGATCTCGGTGGCCGCCGTATCTTCATAAAAAAAATATTTTTATAAAATTAAATGGTGATGATATGAAATCTACTTTAGAAGATCTTGAATGGTTTGAAATGATGTTTATTGCAAATCATAGAGGTATAAAAACGCTAACATCTCAAATTAAAGAAGTTCGTAAAGAGTTAAAAGAAAAAGAAGCTTTAGTAGATCCTAAGGATGAATCTATTCAGAGTCTAAAATTGATTTTGAGTCATTTATTAGATTCCAGAAAATTTTTGAAAGAATATGAGCAAAAATTTGATCATATGCTGGGAATGCAAAGAATGTTTAGTGTTGATCTTGAACTTTTAAAAGATTTTTAGTCCTGGATTATTCGGGTATTGGAACTCTTATTTATACATTTACCAAAATTGATCAAAAAAAACGCTATTTTATAAAAATGGTGTTTTTTATTCTTTTTTAATCAAAGATAAACTTTTATGCTTTCCGCATAAAAAGCACATTTTGATTAAATAATGATCTACTACACAACAACGAAAACAGACTGTCTTCTCAGTCTTATGCAATGCATTTCGAATGGAAGGGCTAAGTTTTGGTTTTCTGATACTGTGCTTTTTTCAAAGTTCCATCATGTGCTTCCAAAATTAATTTTGAAGTATGGCCTCGATCTGACTGAATCTGAGCGTAAGAAAAAATCGGACTACGGGGAACCAGTATGGAGTCTGGTCATCAATTATGATCCAGCCAAAAGTGAGGTATTCCAGTTTTGGTTATTTACCACAGGCTACAGAGAAGCGCGAAGAAGTAAGCTGACGCTAAAAGAAATACTCGCCAAAAATTCGAGCATGGTACAGAAGCAAAAGTTGAATAGTCTTTTGACAACCAAAAGAGAAAAACTGTTGCACTATGGGGATTATGTACTGGGACAATACATTGAGTTTAGTGATCTTAAGCCACAATTTTCTCGGGTTTATTATCATCCTGAACGCTTTGGCGTTATTTTTAATGTTTATGCCAAGCGTGTAAAAACTATTGATAGTAACCAAGATCTGGTTTATCGGGTGTTTAAGCCTTTTGATGCATCTGATGTCAGGCGTTTTTCCAGTATTCAACGTATTTTCGGCTTTGCTTTTTTAGAAAATGAACATACACGTTGGAATCAGGCATCCGTGAGTGCATTTTTACTGCAACGGTTTGGAATTAAATTTAACGATGACGTGAGCTATAACGAGCGGTTGAAAGAGCTAACTCGTGCATTACGCGGGGTTCGTAAAAAGCATTTGGAGTTTTTTCAACGATATTCTCAGAAGAAAATCCGTTTTACCTGGTATCTATCGCAAGAATTTATGCAGTCGGCAACGCGGGAGTTGAATAAAAAAATTGATTTAATTTCGACTGAACAGGCTGATCGTTTGAAAGAAGCCACTTTTAGATTGAGTTCTAAGGGAACTTTTCATGGTACACGTCATCAAATTGGCACGTTACAGGCTAAAATGAGATCGATATTAAATGCCCGAAATCCCGAGCAGAAGAAGCTGAATCAAATGTATTTTCCAAAAAACTTACACTATGTACGCTTCACTGCCAAGAAGGCTTGGAGTATGAAAGAGTTTGAAGTGGCTTGTCGAAATGCAGATCAGATTTATTTGAATAAACGGAATAAGCGAAAGCCTAAAGATCAACGATTAAGAAGAGACAGAAAAAAATGCTAAAGCTTTTTTTCTTAAATTTCGCATAAGAGATTTTATGTTAAATAAAGCCTTTTAACTGACTAAAACTTATGAAAAAATGTATTTTTAATTCTTAAAATATTAAGTATGCATTCTTTAGCTCCGTACACTATAAGAACTTATGATCAGCAATATTTTAGACTTCATAATACTTATCCTCCTTTAGATAAGATTTTAGGTCGATTAGATCTTTATACGATTTTTAAGGATTGTTTTACTGAGAAAGGTATAGACTTTCATATAGTTGAAGATGAAAAGAAAATTTACAGAATCGTTGATCTTCAAGTTGATGATAAAACTAGAATTATTAAAGGTTTTTTACAACAAGGAAACTACGGTCTTAGGTCTGATATTATAAATATTGACACAGGAAAAATAGATTATGCAAAGACAGAAAA
>NZ_VPEK01000102.1:0-2254 GCF_013417145.1 Acinetobacter sp. YH16044 | reverse complement strand
TTGTTATAGACCACATTTAAGTTTAAATATGAACACCCCGAATCAGACGTATGAGCAAACTAAAACCGAGCTAATTGCTTAACTCGGTTTGAAGTGGAATACTGTCAATCTATTTCAGGACAAGACATTTTAGCTATACGAACGCTGTGTTTTCACAGTAGCCTTATTCACATTTTCTAAAGCGGCAACCTCTTCATCTGTTTGCGCTTTGCGAATAAAGAATATTGCAATTGCACCAATAACCCCTGGAATAGCCACTGCAATAAAATTCCATTTATGTGGAAGTTCTAAACCTAATAAATAACCAATTAAGATTGGACCAACAATTGCACCTGTACGACCAATTGCAGATGCCCAGCCAATACCCGTTGAGCGAACTGCGACCGGATAATACTGTGCCACAAAACTATAAAGTAGAATACTACAGCCGATTGATGATGCGCCTGCTAGACTTACCAGTAAATAAATCACAGGTTGCGGAGAGTTAAAGCCTAAACCAACAAGCGATAATACCCCCACAATCAACATACCAATAAGTACCGATTTAAAGTTAAAGCGGTCGGCTAGAACGCCTCCACTAATGGTTCCAATGACAGCACCAATATTAAGAGCCATTAAGAACATTAAGCTACTACCTAAAGAATAACCAGCAGCCATCATCAGTTTTGGTAACCAACTGCCTAATGCATAAAGCATTAATAGACACATAAAGAAAGCTATCCAGAATAAAAAGGTTCCTATAGCACGATTTTCTGTAAATAATGCTTTGACTGATGCACTTTGAGTTTGATCATTAGATGATAAAACCAACTGTGTATCGGGCGATACTTGAGCATCTGGATCAACTTTTTTTAAAAAATAACGTGCCTGATCTTGCTTATTAGCCTTCACTAAGAAAGTAAGTGATTCTGGTAAAAATTTCCAAAATAGAGGTATAAAAAGCAAAGGAATACCTGCAATAAAGAACATAATTTGCCAGCCGAAATCAGCTGTAAACCATTTACCACATAATGCAGCCATGATTCCACCAACAGCATAACCACTAAACATTGTGGTCACTAAAGTACTGCGTAAACGCTGTGGAGCATATTCCGAAGTTAAAGCAACTAAATTAGGTAATACACCACCAATTCCCAAACCAGCAATAAACCGAAGTACTGCAAATTCAGTTGGATTTGATGAAAAGCCACCGAGGAAAGTAAAAAAACTAAATAATGAAACACAAATTAAAATAACTTTTTTACGGCCAATTCTATCGGCCAACATACCAAAACCCATAGCGCCAAACATCATGCCTGCTAAAGCTGTACTTGCGAGCATACCTGCTTGTACTGCGCTCATCCCCCACTCTTGCATCAATAGCGGTAAAACAACGCCATTAATTGCTAAATCGTAACCATCAAATAAGACAATAAACAAGCACCACAAGATAATGTTGACATGGAAGGACTTAAATTTGCCCTGATCCACTACGGTATTAACATTCATTGTTGTTTTCATTAATTCTCACCTCCAATTGTGAGACATAAATTTTAACTAACAATGAATTTCTGGCTGTATTTTGTCCAAAACCTGAAAAGCATAAACTCATACCTTTCAGATATATCCATGTTGTTTGGGAATAAAATGTCATAAAAACTCGAATATTTTTGAAATATTTATACATAAAAAAGTCGATGGACTGCGGGTCTAGTTTTAATAATGATTAATTATCAATGTGTTATTAGAAGCTAAATCACAATCAGACGATAGATTATTTGATATGAAAATTGTCAGAATAAAACTCAAATTTTATAGAAAAAAATCGCAGTTCTACGATCTAAGTCGTAGATTTCTAAATCATAAGTCATCAGACATCACTTAAGTCGATAATTAGGCATTTAAACTGTTGTTTTAGCTGACTTACATTCAGATTTTCCAGCATTTTAAGCTGAGAATTCCCTCAATTGATGATTTTTGAATGCGTTTATTGTCTAAGAATCATCCATTTTTAGATAATTCAAGTCTCAATCTATCAATATTTTTATCATCTCCCTGTTTTGTGCTTCTGCTTTTCTTCTTATTTTTCCCTTTTCTCCGACATAAAAAAACACCCCCTGCACGAGTCAGGGGGTGTTTTCGAATAATGAGCTGGCGATGACTTACTCTCACATGGGTAACCCCACACTACCATCAGCGCTAAGAGGTTTCACTTCTGAGTTCGGGAAGGGATCAGGTGGTTCACTCTTGCTATTGTCGCCAGCACAACTGTTTT
>NZ_VPEK01000101.1:0-2432 GCF_013417145.1 Acinetobacter sp. YH16044 | reverse complement strand
CTTAAACGAGCAATCGCCATTAGGTCTTATCCTGTTCCTTTTTTCGGTTACGTTCTTTTTTAAACGCTCTTTGATCAAGTATCGAAGCCCACATCATAATGATGATAAGTAGCGGTGCTGCGATCACGCCAAAACTAATATCTTTGATTTTTCCCAAGACCTGTTTTAGTTGCATGCTGTTGCTCCTAGCTTTGGTACTTCTTTTTTTAATTCAATTGAAAATTGAATTAAAAAAAGAAGTTTCAGGGTTTTAGGGATGAAATCCCTAACGTGCTTAGGTTTCTCAATGAAATTGAGAAACGTCTAAGCGCGCCATCAAAATTTTGATGGAAGTGCAGGCGACAATATCTAGAACGAACTTTAACAAAATTGCGTACCTTGGACGTAATTATTTTGTTATCGTTCTTTGAGAATTGAGCATGTACTTTTGCGGTATCTGAATTAAGGAATTGAATATGAATAATGAATGGCTGTCTGAAAAAATTACCTACATTTCTGCATTAAAGAATCCAAGTGATGCTCAAAAACTTCTATTGGAATTGGCTCAAATTCAGTACCGAACACCTGAACAAGAAAAGAAATTAAATGCCCTTATCAAAGCTGAAAAAGCTATAGATCGAGCAAATAAACAGAAAGTCGTTGTTAGAAAATTACTCAATGCGGAAAAGGAAGCTGAACGTAAAGCTCGTACACGTCACCTCATCCAATTAGGCGCACTTTTTGAAATTGCTAACCTAGATCAGCGTGACCCCGCCGAATTACTTGGAGTTCTGCTTAAAACTGCTGAAATTGATCCAAATGATATGAAATGGCAAATTTGGAAAGAATTAGGACAAGAGATATTAAATCAACGTAAAATTAATTAACTACAAGAAACTTTTGCACCTTGAAACCTCATGCTTTATCTAACTTATAAGTTGCGATCTTAAAAATGAAAGAGATACGCGCTCATGTTGTTTTTAGTTTTAACTGGATAAAGCATAAAGCCATGCGTGGTTCAAATCCACTGTAAGCCTTGAAATAAATAGAAAAATCAAAAGGGCAGATAGGCTTCCCCTTTTCTGCCCAAATAAAAAAACGCCCCTCAGGGCGTTTAATGTACTTTAAAACACATAAGGTCGAACAAAGATCAGGAAGAAAATTCCGAGCATTAAGAACCACTTTAAGAAGTAGTACAGTTGACGGTTGGTTTTCTTCAAGGCTTTAGCTTTGATCCGCACTTGATAGACATAACCAAAGACTTTATTCAGTCCACCCGTTTGATCCCCTGCTTCATTTGGAGAGCTGGCAGCGGTCATAACTTTTTTACCAAACCAGTGATTGAAACGTTCCATAAAGCGTGTCTTTAATGGACGCTCGACATCGGCAAAGAAAATAATGCGGTTTTGATCAGTGGTGTTTTCGGCATAGTGAATATAAGTTTCATCAAAGACCACGCTTTCACCATCGCGCCATGAATAGCGCTCACCATCCACATCAATAAAGCAGCGATCATCATTCGGTGTGATCAACCCCAAGTGATAACGCAATGAACCCGCATAAGGGTCACGGTGACGAACCAAACGGCTGTCAGGTGCCAGCTCGGTAAACATCGCGGCTTTAATGGTCGGCAAGGTTTTCAGCAACGCCGTCGTTTTTGGACAAAGTTCAGCGGCTGATGGATGTGCAGAGTCATACCATTTCAGATAAAAACGCTTCCAGCCTGTTTTGAAAAAGGAGTTAAACCCCAAGTCATCATAACTGCTCGATGCTTTAATTCCGCCTTTTTCATATAAAGCTTTTGCTTCATCACGAATCATTTCCCAGTTTTCATCCAACACTTTTAAGTCTTGAAAATGCTGTGTATCGATATATGGCTGATTCGGTACCTTTGAAAACATGTACATGAGGTAGTTAATTGGCGCAAGAATCGTTGAGTGATCGAAAAATTGACGATAAAACGAGTGACGAACCTTCCCACGTTGCTGAATATAAAGTGCAGAAAGAATAAAAATCGCCAGAATGATCCACTTAATCATATGAAAACCTGGAAACCAAAGAAAACGAAATAAAAGAAAAAGACCAGTATTCGGTCTAGACTGCGAATTGTAGCATAGGCTGCAAAGTACGTCCTATTTCCAGCTTTTCATCACAAGTTTTCATTAATTATTGCAATTGGCACATGGTTTTATTGGAATAAGAAAAGCAAAGAAGTATTTAAAGAACTTAAACAAGCTATTGAAAACATAATTAATTAGTCAAATAGCCTAAGCAATAAAATTAGAATAGATCAAACATCCGCTTATTATTCTTAAACGCTTAATAAGCTCTCAACTTCTCAACTCGCCCCCAAAGCGTCGCACTTCGTGCTTTGGCTTTGGAAACGGTTGAGAGAGTTTCGGCAATACTCTCCCTAAAGGCGGTCATTTAAAAAAATGACGCATCCTTTAAGT
>NZ_VPEK01000100.1:0-2550 GCF_013417145.1 Acinetobacter sp. YH16044 | reverse complement strand
GTCTTTGCCATATCTCGAAATGCTTTACAAATTCAACTATGCCAAGCATTCATACTATGACTTGATTGTTACACGCAACGTAGAGCCAAAGGCGAAAGCGGAACTAGGAGGAGGAGGAGGAGTTGCGACGACGACCGACCGACGTTGTGAAGCTGTAGCATTGGCGACTAAGGACGAAGCTATCATTTTCGGTCGTGGCGAGGGCACGCAGCACGTGAAAATGAAGCGAGGACGCAAAAAAGCCCACTGGAGAATCCCACCTGCTACCCGTGTTCGGGTTCGGCAACGAATCCGAAGATGGGACGGATATTTATATAATATTGACCTATTCCCGTATGTTGAGCATAGGCTATTAGCTTTTATTGGTTAGCCTGTTTCTTGAGAAACGCGTAAGCGTGCATTCTGAAAATTCTACTGCAACACGTAAGAGTTAGAGCAGGCGGAGTGCCTGCGAACTGACGCAATAAAAACTCTTAACTTTCCTTTCCCTGATTACAAAGCTCCCCTTAGCACCTAAGTGGGAGCTTTTAGCAATCCCGCAGGGTTGCGCCACAAAGAATAATGATATATAAATAACTCACCAGTTAAGCTACTTTAATTTTTTTACATATACAGGGTATATCATTATGACTGAGCCAACTAATTTAGATTTGTTTGTTGCTGAACTTAAAAAAACAGGTCGTTCTAGCTATCACGGTGCATATTTTCAAGTTCCTTTCCGTATCCAATTGCATCTTCATGCGAAAGTTGAATCTCTTGCAAAACACTTAAACAGCTCTCGAAATAAAGTCTTGAATGATCTTTTGGCTATTGCTCTTGATCAGGTTTATTTATCTTTAAATCTCGATGAAGACACTTTGCATGACATTCAGGTTGAGGAGGGGCGGATTCTTCAGGATTTATTGAAGGATCGCCAGTCAATCAATTCTGGAGATATGGCGGATGACTAATTTTGAGGTTACGGCTAACAAGCCTATGGCTTCACTTGATGAAGCTGCTTCATATTTTAAAAAAGTGTTGCAGGAGCATTTAGATAAAAAACGTGACATCACGTTATTTGCTATTGCTGTTGTTGAGGGTCGATTAAAAGTGATTGAGGGTTTTCCAAGATGATTAAGTTAGAGGGAACAGTATTAAACGTCTTTACTCAACAAGGCGGAACAAACAAGAAAGGCGAAGCCTTTGAAGATCGTGACAAGGTGCAAATTTTGGGAGCTATGGAGCTTCCAAACGGTGATGTAAAAAATGAGCTTTTTACATTATCAGTCGAAAATCATCGTGATTTTATCGACTTCTTAAATCAAAAAATTTCTATTGCTGTTGGAGCAATGGCAAGCGGACGTAATGTGATTTTTTATGTCGCAAAAGGCGCACAGCCTGAATTAGCAAAAACCGTGTGAAACACGAAAAAAAACAGTGAGTTAGGCTTGCCTACTCGCTGTTTTTTCTTTCTCTTGATACTATTGATTAAAGTGGGGACAAAAATTGACTAAAAAAGGCAATAAAAAAGCCCATAATTCGGCTGCTTTGGCGGGCGTTGAATTACAGGCTTTGGAATCTTCTTGCGAAGATCAACATTCGGATAGAATAACACGTTTTGCGACTTTAAAACATAGGGCTAAAAACCAAGAAAACTATCTTTTTACACTAGCCAAGTTTAAAGAGAACTATGTTAAAGACGTTAAAAACGATGAATCTATTGCGGCTCTTAAATCTGCCCAAAAATTGAATGAGTGCGGAAACTATCTGCTATTCAAAAATTTCTATACTTTGGGTGAAATCAAACTAACAAAAATCCAAACATGCGGGCAGCATTTGCTTTGCCCTTTCTGCGCTGCTATTCGTGCCTCCCGTGCTGTTACTCGATACGTTCAACGTATTGATGAAGTATTAACGCAAAATCGCAAGCTCAAGCCCGTTCTAATCACGCTCACAGTAAAAAACGGTTCTGACCTACGGGAACGTGCCGACCATCTTCTAAACGCCTTTAGGAAGCTCCTAGAGCGTCGTAGAGACTTCATCAAGAAGGGTCGAGGGTACAACGAGTTTTGTAAGGTTCAGGGCGCTATGTACTCATACGAAAACACGTATAACGAAAAAACAGGTGAATGGCATCCCCATATTCACATGTTTGCACTGGTGGATAGCTGGATTGATCAGCAAGAGTTTGCGGAATATTGGCAAAGCCTCACTGGTGATTCTTATATTGTAGACGTTCGCAGGGCGAAAAAAGAAAAGGGTTCAGGCTATGCGGGAGCAGCAGCAGAGGTCTGTAAGTACGCTTTAAAGTTTGGTGATCTATCGGTTGAAAAGACTTGGGAGGCTTTTAAGATTCTCAAGGGGCGTCGCTTAACTGGCTCATTTGGTCTTTTATGGGGTGTCAAAATCCCTGAAGAAGCTACGGACGAACTTCCAGACGATCAGTCTTTGCCATATCTCGAAATGCTTTACAAATTCAACTATGCCAAGCATTCATACTATGACTTGATTGTTACACGCAACGTAGAGCCAAAGGCGAAAGCGGAACTAGGAGGAGGAGGAGGAGTTGCG